>NZ_JAGBKN010000041.1:0-11039 GCF_017498075.1 Psychrobacter halodurans | reverse complement strand
AAGTTTCTACGCCAAGGCTGGATGGAGAATGATTTATCTAAATTGTTTTATGATATTTGTTCAAGGCATAACAATTTTATTTTGAACTGACTATATCGAGATGATGATGTTATATTGTATTTGGGGCTATAGTCGAATCCACATGAGTCAGCTACATGACTATCAAGTTGCCTACACCTAACGTATTATAACTTCGATAACTATCAGTATAAATAAAGCTATCAGGCTTGATTTTACGCTCGATAACAGGCTTGAGCGTGCTTTACTTAGTGTCTGCTATGACATTACTATTTCGTATTAGAATACCTAATACGACTGTTTTGCCAGTAGCCTCGCCATCTCACTTGCCTTTGCCTACATCGCCGAAGTAGCTTTCATATAATTCTACTTCACCATCAAAAGGGGCATCAGCTTATAATGAAAGATAGTAATCTATAACAAGCCTGATTTTATGATAAAAAAGTGCAGCCGTTTTAGGCTAAATATCCAGCAAATTTGCGGCTGCTCTAACAATAACTTCAGCCGCGAAAAACTCTAAGAGCGTAAGATGGACTTAGTTTACAATGAGTTACCCTCATAAAAGCAGTTGAGCACAATGTTAATCTAACACAACCCTAACATTTTTATAAAAATAATTATTAGTATCTCTCCTCCAGTATTCACTCAGAGAAAAGCCGCCGTTAAGCTTATCGAAAAATATAGTTTTCCATGAAAACATTGTTACAACTAAAGGATAGTAAGTCTTTCAAAACATGATGAGTGGGCTATAAAGAAGATAGACGGTATGATTTCGTCTTTAGCTACATGTTAACTAGGGTTTGCCTTCATTTCAAAAATAATGATAAAGGGGCGATTTTTTTTGACCTACGAGTAAGTATTGATGAAGAATGGGTATTCACAGACGGAAGATACATCTCGCCATCGACTCGCATGGAAACCCGATTGATTTTAGAATCACTGGGGTGACGTTCACGACAGCCAAGCGGTAGATGACATCATAAAGATGTTAACAGATGCGACCTACTTCACTGCTGATAAAGCTTAAGATTCTAAAACCATTAGAAACAGGCTACGAGAAACTGGCTCGCAATTACAAGTCTATGCTGTATCTGGCTTGTACTATGATTCATAGTAAACTGAATTAGGGACAAGCCCTAGAGAAAAATAGCAGATTTTTTCGCCTAAACGCCGGTAAAGTGGAGGTAAAACGCTATAATTTTATAGTGCCCGATTTCTTAATCTACTTTGAGATACTTAAAATGACGTCATCTTAGTAAAAAAATAAACCATTGAAAATCAGCAATATACATTAATACCATATGGAGTTTTTTAATAGCTTTTGGTTGACCTACTTTGACATGGTAGAGGTCGCTAGTTCGAATCTAGTTACGCCTACCAGATTCGAAAAGCCCCAATCTTTATGATTGGGGCTTTTTTTATGTATCCCGTCCTGAAAGAAGAAGGTGCTACTTATCGTTCGCTATTTTCTTGACAGCTTTAGCTTTGAATTCGTCACTGCAGGCTCTCACTTTCTTGATCATAGCAAACTCCGATTAATGAGCTTAGTTTATCAAGTTTCTCTCTACGGTTTTTTCAGCATGGCTCAGTCTGATAGTAGCAGTCATTTTCAGCGAGACGCTAAAAAAGCGATATCGTCATTACTACATAAAAGAGATACACTGTATATATTCGCTAAACTGGTACCAATTTTTCTTGCGTGCTGTGCCTGCGCCGACAGGTGCTGCGTAAAACTTATCTCAGTCTCGCTGTATCCTGTTTATATTGACCTGACTATATATAAAAACAGCCGATGTATAATGGATATATAATGATGCCTCTACAGATGGGTAAAAAATATGAATATCGAAAGTGATAGCGCCAGCCAAGTAGAGATTATTTATGAAGATGAGTTTTTGGTGGCGATTAATAAAGAGGCGGGGTTATTGGTGCATCGCAGCTGGCTGGATAAAGGCGAGACGCGCTTTGCCCTGCAGCTGACCCGTGATGCCGTAGGCTGTCATGTGTTTCCCGTACATCGTCTGGATCGGCCGACGTCAGGGGTATTACTGTTTGCCAAAAATGCGGACGTGGCGCGCTCGTTGACCGAGGCTTTTACTACGCGCAAGGTAACCAAGCAATATTTGGCGGTGGTGCGCGGCTTTATGCCAGAGCAAGGCTTTGTTGATCATGCGCTAAGCTTTCAGCCAGACGCCATCGCCGATAAGTTTGCCAATGTGGACAAACCCGCTCAAGAAGCGGTGACTCATTGGCAACGCTTAGCACAGATCGAGCTGCCATTTGCCGTATCAAAAAAGCACAACACCAGCCGCTACAGCCTCATGCGCTTGACGCCCATCACTGGCCGCAAGCATCAGTTGCGCCGGCATATGAAGCATTTGTTTCACCCCATCGTGGGTGATACCAGTCACGGCGATGGACGGCACAATCGATTTTTTCGTACTCAGTATGATTGCACGCGCATGCTACTGCATGCTCACAGTTTGGCGCTCAGCCATCCTGTCACCGGTGAGCCACTGCTACTAAAAGCAGGACTGGACGAGCAGTGGCGTCACATCATAGAGACCTTTGCTTGGACAGCGAGCATTCCAGACTAGGCGCAGTTATCCATCGCTGCTATTTACCGATGCGCCAGCTTTTTATCTTGGTAAAAAAACCTTTTATTCTCTCAGAAAAGCTAAACGCCTCGGACGCAGGCACTGCCTCGACCTGATGGCGCGCCGCCAGTATCGGCTGCTGGAGTAGTCGCTCATGATGATCAAAGGCGCGATCCAGACTGATACTCATCATAGAAAAATTGGTCGGTCGTGGTAAGCAGCGATACACTTGACCTTTATTGATTAAATCAATCACCATATGAGCATCTTTAAATTCAGTCAGCATCAACACCATTAAGTCTGGCTGGATGTTTTTTAGGGCATAAACCACAGGCGTGATGTTTTCTTCGTTGAGCGTGGCGTCAGCAATGGTGACCCCAAAGCGCTTTTTTTGTAATAAGCTTGCTGCCTGCTCCAGCGTGTTTGCCCAGCTCACTGTATAGGCACCCTTAAAATGACCTTTTATTTGCTGATAGACATGCTCGTCATCGTCTAATACCAGTAGATGGCGCTTGCGAGCTGCATTACTGTATGCAGAATGAGACAGTGCGGTGTCCCCAAAAACACTCGGGGCTATGTCTTGTGTTTGTTGAGCAATCTCTGTCGCTTTGTTGATGACGTCTTTTAGCTCGTCATTTTGCCAAGGTTTGGTGATATAACGATAAATCTCGCCTTCATTGACCGAATCAATCACCGCGTTTAGATCGGCATAACCGGTCAATAAAATACGAATGGTATTTGGCGATTTCTCTTTGATATCACGCAGCACTTCTGTCCCTTGCTTATCTGGCATACGCTGATCGCTGATGACCACTTGGACATCGTGGCGGCTGACATACGCCATCAGCTCGGCGGCATCAGTGGTGGTAAACACATCGTGCGACTGGCGAAAGTGCATCTTTAAGCTGCGTAAAATGCGCGGTTCATCATCGATAAAGGCGATCTTTGGTTTTTGCATGTCATTCTCTTTATAGTTTTAAGTCTATTCATTTTCAAATAAAGCCCGAGCTGGTTTGCTCTTATGGGCAGTCGACTGCACAGGCAGCAGCAGCGTAAACGTCGTGCCCTCCCCAACGACTGAGCTGACCTCCATACGTCCATGATGCTGCTCCATGATTTGCGCGCTAATAGCCAGCCCTAGACCTGTGCCTTCACCGGCTTTTTTGGTGGTAAAAAATGGCTCAAAAATCTGTACCAGCTTGCTCTCCTCGATGCCCAAGCCATTGTCTTTGACACTCACGGCTAGGTACTGCTGGGAGTCATCGACAGATGACGTAATATGCAATGTGCCTCTACGATCGGCTGGCATGGCTTGAGCGGCATTATTAAATAGGTTTAATAACACTTGGTTGATTTGTGAAGGGTTGCATTGAATCAACGGCAGCTCGGCAAGCTCTGTGCTGACGTCTAGGGTTTTTAGATTGTTTCGCGCCATGACAAGTGAGGTGGTGATACAGTCATTGATATCGACTTCTTTGACTTTAGACTCATCAATTCGAGAAAAATCACGCAAGCTGACGACCAGCTCTGCAATCTGATCGACGCCGTACAGCCCGTCTTTAATCAAATCGGCCAAATCCTCACTGACCTCATCTTCTTTGATTGCCTCGCAGCATTGTAAGGTTTGCACTATCAGTTGCTCGGTTTTTTCTGGCGGGGTATTTGGTGCTTTTAAGACCTGCAATAACTTCTCGGTATGCTGTATCAGCTCATCAAAACGCCCCAGATTATCACCCACCAATTCCATATTGCTGCGCACATAGCCAAGCGGGGTATTGACCTCGTGTGCCACGCCTGCCACCATCTGGCCGAGCGTGGCCATTTTTTCGGAGCGTACCAGCTGCACTTGTGAGGCTTTTAGCTCATCCATGGCTTGCTGTAGGTCTTGGGTTCGAGCTGCGACTTGCTTTTCTAGATGGACATTGATTTCAGCCAGCGCGCCTTCGTTTTCGACGATACGGTCGATCAGGTGATTGGTTTGTTCACTGATGACATGGATTTCACTGACCGCTGAGGCTGGCAGTTTGTGCGCGCTTAACTGCTGATATTGTTTTTGTTCAATCAGTGCACCCATGTCAGCCACAGCATCGGCCATCCGCTTGAGCGGCCGCGTGAAGTAGCGACGAAACACCCATGCGGTCAATAATAAGATCGGTATAAAACCCAACAACATGGCCTGAATCAGCTTGTCAGACAACGCATTTGCCACGCTCATCATATCGTTATCAGGCTTGACGACGACCATCTTCCAATAGGTAAACGGCATACGAAAGACAAAAGCGGTCGCTGGCTGCTGCAATATAAAATCATCGGGCACAGCAATAGTCTCAACCAAATGACTGTCTACAAGCGCAAACGTCTGATCGATATTTAATAGCAGTAAAGCAGAGAGCAGTTTGGACTCCTGCTCGCTAATTTTGTCTAGATTGGTGGTGCTCAAGATACTACGGGCAGCGAGTGTAAAGCGGCCTTCATCTTTTGCCAGTGCTTCATCGATCAGCTGATGATTGATACGCTCTAAGCTGTCCGCAATCGGCGCAAAACCAGGGCTTTGGGCGGCCAGCTGCCGTGCCGTGACTACCTCACCTTGCGGATTATTCTCAGTCGTTTGTGTGACCTTCGATTGCTCTGGAAAGGCCAAAAACCGATTGTCCAAATCGACCAAAAACACATAACCACCGAGCTTGTCTTGCCACTTTTTCATGGCAGCGCCGAGGTTATCCAGCAACAAATTAAAGCTCACTACCCCATCAAACGCCTGATTGCGACTGTCATACAGCGCCTTGGCACAGGTCATTACCCGCTGATTGCTCACAGGATCGACGTAGGCTCGGCTCCAGACGCAGTGGTCGTGCCGCGCATACATCGCAGGGATGTACCACCAGTCCCGATAATATGGGGTTGGCGTTTGACGGGCTTGATTATAACGCGTCAATGGCTGCATCACGCCTGACGTATCTCGCGCCCACACAAACGACTGGCGTTCGCGGCCTTGTACATACATATTGGGATCAAACCACACACCGCCGCCCACGATACGCGCATCCGTCTGCTGCATGAGGTTGCCAAAGGTTTGTTTATAAATGTCATCTTGTTTTGGCAAGCCGCCTACCATCGTGCTGGTGGCTTTGGCCAGTCCATCGACATGATTGATACTGGCCATGATGCTATTGATGGCTTCGTTGCCAGTTTCTACGACTATCTCTGACGTCATCGCTAGAATGCGCGGTTTGGCTTGGGTTTGTATGACCCAGTACACCAATAAAATAATCAGCAAAAAAGCCAGTGCCAAAATAACCAAAATACGAGTGGAGATACTGCCAAACCGACCAACAACCTTCATAAACATCCCTAATGGCTATGCGTTGACTGCTATCGACATATCAACAAACAACTAAAGATATGAGTGTGATGCAACCACGATTTATCGTGAGCACAAGGATACGACGCTGTTATGACAATATGATGACAAAACTGGTGTTTACTACTATTCAGACCATACAAATAAAAAAGCCCTCAGCAGTCACGCTAAGAGCTTTTTTAGAAAACAACAATAAACTTTACTTCACTAATGTTTTAGATGATAGTAATTCAGATAATAGTACTTTAAATGATTTGTTGTATGACTGGCATTATGTGAGCGCTGGTGGCACCGAGTACGTTCCGACGACATGAGCCACCATATCGCTTGAGCCTTCTGAGTACAGCGACACCTCACCCACTATCAGGGTGCGTCCCACTTTCATCAGGGTACACTCCGCTATGATGCGAGCCTCAGACGAGGGTTTTCGCAAAAAATTAATCGTCAAACTGGTGGTCACGGTCAAAGGTACGATGCCGATCCTACCGAGGATGGCCACATAAATTGCCACATCCGCGATGCTCATCAATACAGGCCCTGATACTGTCCCACCTGGGCGCAGCTCATCTATGCCAATATCATGTGATAACACTGCCCCTTTATCATCTACCGACTCGACCACGCATTTGGTCTGCGGAAACTCTGCTGCCATAAAGGCGACGATCTGTTCTTTAGTTGCCGACATATACGCTCCTTGTTCAGCGGTTCTTATTCCTTTATAAGTTACTTTTTTGCTTATTGCTTATTACTGTTTTGTATCACTGTCTTTTGCTGCTCGCGCCGTCACTCTTACCCCGCCCCACGTCACCAGAACCACACCTATCGCAATCAGTGAAGCGCCTAAAAACAATCCCTCAGGCGGCGTCTCTTTTTGCAAAAAAATAGCGATTGGCACGCCGACGACCGCGCCCACCGCGCCCAATAAGCTAAGCAGGACTGGGCCACCCGTCTTTTGTAATAAAAACAATAGCAAAAACTGCCCAGCAAAGAGCCACGCTTGTAAGACAATCACAGCGATTGGCAGCCATCCTGTATGCGGTAACGCCACTGAAAAGCCCGGTAACGCTGCACACAATAATAATAGCAATGCCGCCGCCAACAGCATCCCTGGTGCTAGCGAGTGGGGAGAGGCACCCGCAGGCCAGCGCAACGTGCGGTAAATATTACCCACTGCCAGCAGCACTGGCCCACACAGCGCGATCAATACCCAAAACATACTGGTGTCTGGCGCAGATAATTTATGTACCGCCAGCACTCCCGCCCCCAGTAGCGCAGCCCCCACACCAAACGCACGACTGACATCAAAGCGCTCCATGCGTAAAGTAAGCGCGGCCAGATAAGTAAGCAGCGGCGGCAACGACACAATCAGCGCCACAAACCCTGCACCGACATGAGGAATGGCCGAAAATAGCAACAAATTAGACCCCGCCACACTGACCAAAGCGGCGATAACATAATACTCAAAGCTGCGTTTACTCAAGGGTGGCAACTCGTGCCTAAGTACAGCCATCACCAACAGTATGAGAGCGGCACCTGCTATCGACCAAAACAAAAACGCCAATGGTGTCAGCCCCACCACTCCTGCATATTTTGCCACATTGGTCGAGACACCGATCAGTGCCCCACCCGCCAACAGACACAGTACGGGGACAAGCCATGTTGCTTTACCCGCACGTATGGGCGGCGTCATGCGTGTACTCATCGGCTATCCTATCGGATCGTATTTTATCGTTGATCGTCATACTCATACGGTTTCACTCCGATGATGATTGGCCCCACTAGCGTAAGGGCCGCGGTAAAACCCTTGCCAATATGAAAAAACATCCATGTTTCACCCATTAATCATAAACATATGAGATTAAAAAAACTGACGCTACCAGTCCTTTTATAGCAAAACCAAGAAACCACATAAGCCCTTTTAGAAATACTTGGCTTATCTTTAGAACGACTACCATAGCACATATCTTTGTGACTCCATCAGGTAATCCACCAAGCAGCTGTCAAGCATAACCATCAAAAGCAAAAAAGAGTAAGACACCATGCCTTACTCTTTCATCTATGCGCTTTTATTTGTGCGCCTTTAATCGTGAATACAGATCAAACCATCAAGGCGTAAACTGTGCGTATTTAGCACAAGATGCTGGCTGCCAATAAAACTCAGTGGCAAAGAACTCATCGTCACGTATTCTGCCCTCATAGCTGTCATCAAAGATGATTTTATATTGGCACGTTTCTACTGCGTTATTAGCATCATAGAATTTTAGAATATAATCCCATTCACGAGCATTAAAACCTTCGCTAAAGTGCGGTGTACCGATGAGCTTGTAAATTTCATCCTTTGTCGTCCCTACGCTAATCTTGGCAACATCATCATGATTGACGATAGTACCGCCTTTTTGCCATGCTTTGTTGGGGTCAGGAAAGACCAAGTCATCGGCATCGACAGAGCCATGCTGCGCCCCAGGGGTTAAGTGCCAAGTTGGCAAAATGTTTTTTTGGCTACAGCCCGTCATCGTAAAAAGTAATGCCGTCGTTGCCAGTAAGCCATAATGATATACAGATTTTTTCATTATACATCCCTAAATATGTTTTATAAGTGAGTTGACAGCGTCTACTCACGGGTAAACGCTGTCACGACATCGCAAGGTCGATTAGAAATGGAAGCCTGCACCCACTGCGCCGCCAGCATTGCCTTGGGTATCTGCGGTGCCATTGACTTTAATGACCCAGCGGCCATTGTCAGACACTTTAGACACACCAATTGCCACGGCACTTTGACCATTATAAGTGGCGATACCACCGCCGACCATTGACTTACCAGGGATGTAAGCTTGTGGCAGTGACGACATTGCCATTGCAGCCGAGATACCCGCATTGGCATCGTCTTCTACTTCATTGATTTTGTAACCGAGCTCATTTACGCTGTTACTGAGCTTCCCATCCAGCGCATTAAGCTGACCAAGGTTGACAGCATCATTGACTTCGATGCCATCAGCGACACCAGTGATTGTTTTATCACCGGCATTGATACCGTCTGTGGTCATGCTTGGACCCTCTTTGATGGTGATGCCATTATTGCTGACTGTGGTATTACCTGTGGTCACACTATCAGCCGTGACACTGTCCACACTGATATTGCCGTTTAAGTCAAACTTGATACCGTCACCAGTGGCAGAGGTAGTGATATTATTGCCGCCTTCAAACTTAAGCGCACTACTGTCACCAATAGGCTTGTTGATATTATCCCCAGTGTCTGCCCCAAAGCTAAGACCTGTATCGAGCCTGTCAGTATTGGCTTGGATATTATCAGCATTGACTTGGATGTCTTCGTTGGCCTGAGCATTACCTTGGTTAATAGAAGCAATAGCATCGCTAATGTTGCCTTTACCAGTCCCGCCGATATTATTAGCAGTTAGGTTGCCATTTGCATCATAAGTTGCATCACCACCGATAATACCCGCGACATCGCTACCAAGATTATGCAATTGACCACCATTGATGGCATCAGTACTACCTGCAGCGATAGAGCCGCCTTTGACATTGGTGATAGTGGTACCTGCTGCGCCGCCTAATGTAATGCTGCCTTTATTGACAGTATCATCTGGGTTTTTGTCGTATTGCACGGCAGCGTTACTGAGCGCTTCATTGCTATCACCCAACGCATCACTGACTGCTTTTAGCTGTGAGACGTTGACCGCATCGGAATCCGCCGTACCTGCGGCAACGCCAGTGACTTGACGATATACGTTATTAGCCGCATCACCCACAGCAACTGCGCCTGTAGTACTGGTTGTGGCAGCAATAGCAGCATTGCTAACGGCCCCAAACCCTGCGATACCCGCGCCCGTCATCGCTGCAGAGCCGGTACCCAATACTACCGAGCCTTCGACAGTTTGAGTCACATTATTACCGAAGACAAAGGTGTCATTACTATTAATTGTATTGTTATTACCCACTGAGTAACTGTTACTGCCATTAATAATACTTGGATCACCAAAGGCACCAGAGTTATCGCCATTAACAACGTTACCGGTACCGATACTAATGGACTGATTACCTAACGCTTGCGCGCCATCACCAATAGCAATTGATGACTCACCTGCAACCTCTGACCCTTTACCTATAACGACAGAGTTTGTCGCATCGGCCGAGGCAAACGTGTCATGACCTAAGGCTACTGTGCTGTCAGCGCCGGCTTCGATAATGGCGTTGACACCGATGGCAGTAGAGTCAAGACCGCCTGCGCTTGAGTCATTGGTCACACCGTTAGCAATGTCGCCTTTGCTTTGACTACTAGCATTGGTATGCGCAAATTTTACGCCTTCCGTGTTCATTTTTTGCACCGTCTCACCGATGGTCAAGCGATCAGTGACTTCTTGGCCTTCTTTATTGTAGGTTAAGAATAAAGATTCTAAGTCATTGTTATTTACATTGTTGTTAACCACTTGATCTGCCAAATTTACCGTGACCTCATCACCGTTTTTATCAAAAACTTTGACCTTAGTAACACTATCAAGCTGACTTTTATTAACTGCATCAGAGGCGTTGATACCATTGGCAACGTTAGTAAGCGTCGTTCCACCACTAACGACGATGTCGTTATCATTGTCATCTTTACCGACGATAGCTGGTGTACCAGCGAAGCTGACTTGGTCATAGTTTACTGTATCATCAGTATTACGATCATACTGAACCCCGCCTGCGGTAATATTGCCAGTAATAGCGTCTAACTGACCTTTATTCACTGCATCGCCAGCGTTTATGCCATCTTTTAGGTTGGTGATGGTAGAACCACCGGCATCAATGCCACTTGCAGTAATGCTTGGACCGGTTACATCACCTTGGGTGTCTGTAAAGCTGAGGCCGCCTTGATTAAAGATACTGCTGTTACCCGTTGCATCTGTAACAGTAAAGCCATCAGCGCCATAGTTGCTGGTGCTGGTACCGTCAGTGACGCTGGTGCCAGCCGTGGTGATGGTGGTTGCATTGCCTGCACCATCATCAACTTTGACACCATCGCTATTAGTGACGGTGTTGCCGGTGGTTACGCTGTCAACAGCAAT
>NZ_JAGBKN010000040.1:0-11997 GCF_017498075.1 Psychrobacter halodurans | reverse complement strand
GTTTGAGCGCCTACTGTGATCGCGCCTGTGCCTGCGTCTTGACGGACAATACCGGTGCGACCAGCATTGATGTCTGCGATGTCATCAGTGTTGGTAGTCACTCTGTCATTGGTGGTTCTGAGCTGCGCGACGTTTACCGCATCAGAATCATTGGTACCTGCTGCCAATCCAGTTAATTGACGGGTAACTCCGTTATCACTATCTCCTAAAGCTACAGCTGCTCGAGTAGATTGCCACACATTTGATGTTTTGGTAGTTGCGCCACCCGTAGAAGGGTCAAAGCCTTTAATACCTGCTTCTATATTAGCTATAGAGTCTGCACCAATGGCAACACCACCTGCTTTATTTGCTTTAGCTCCTGCGCCAATAGCAGTACCATTTGCAGCTGCAATAGATTCTCGACCAATAGCCAATGCATCTACACCTGAAGTGTTTGCCAATCGACCTATGGCAATACTAGCTTCACCCTTGACCCTTGACCGTTGACCGATAGCAATTCCGTAAGAGCTTGCAACGTCAGCTGTATCACCACCAACAACAGCGTTGTCACCAATTGCAATACTGCGGGTATTGTGTGCCTTAGCCTTATTACCAAGCGCCACCCCAGCAGAGGCTGCAACAGCTTCACTGCCTATCGCCGTTGCATCAGAGCCTAATGACCCAGCTTTATTACCAATGGCAACCCCCCTATCATAGATGGATGTTGTCGCATCAGTACCGAGAGCAACAGAGTTAGTCCCCCTAGCCCATGCTTTATTACCAATAGCAACTGCACCGAATGATATGTTAGCTCCCGTATCGGGTTCCCTGGCAACCTTCGCCCCAAGCCCCATAGCGATAGAGCTATAATGACCATCAGCAACTTCAGCATCTTTACCAATGGCTATTGCATTGGTGCCTTGTGCACCGTCATTGTTTACGTTACCACCAGCTGTAGAATTCACGCTGAAATACTTGATTTTATTGTCTGCAACTGTTTGGTTCAGCTGACCGAAGTTCACCGCGTCATTGTCATTAACGCCATTAGCGACACCTGTCAGTGTACGGGCATTGCCTGTTGAATTTGTGAAATCAACGCTTGTACCACCAGTAGCAGCGCCAACAGTGATTGGACCTGTACCAGTATCTTGGCGAACGATACCGGTACGGCCATTGGCCAAATCAGCAATGTTACCTGTGTTAGTTGCAACATTGGTATTTGTGTCCTCTAAAGCTGAATTAGTAGCAGCCAACTGGCTGCCGTTAATCGCATCGGTGCTGTCTGCACTAATTTTACCACCAGCAACATTCTTTATTTGCCGTTCAAGCCCTGTCATACCAACAGAGACTTGCGCACCTGTCTTGACATCTGTACCGTCAAGCACACTACCAGCAAAGTTGTAAGTCTTGCCACCTATAACGACTGTTTTTTCGGACGTAGCATCGTTATCGGTCTGAGCACCTGCCCCCAATGCTACAGAACCTGACTTTGTAGCTGTAGCTGATACCCCAAAAGCTGCAGAACCCACACCAATAGATGTTGCCTGAGTACCAAACGCTGTTGATAGAGCGCCAATAGACTGCGCTTGCACACCAATAGCGACAGAAGCAGGGCCTGCAGTTTCTGTACCGATGTACTGCTTTCTATTAACGTCTGGAATATTTGGGTCATTTGCGCCGTTTGCGTCTGTGTAGACTAAATCGCGACCGGCAAACTTTTTAAAGGCCTCATTTACATCGCCACTATTTAAACCGTTATTAGATGTACCATCTATATTTCTACTGGATGCTGAGTCTAAATCATCACCACCGATAGCGATAGAAGAATTACCGCTAGCTCGAACATTGGCACCCAAACCTACCGATTGATCGCCCTTTGTTTGAGCGTCATAACCTATAGCGACGCTCTGTGCGCCTTGGGTTTCTCCTGCGTCTACCTTAGTAGTTGCGTTGCCGCCTATCGCTATGTTGTTTCTACCACTAGCATCGCTACCGCAGCCAATAGCAATATCACCGCTAGATCTATCTGCTGCAGTACTGGGATTGCTAGTAGCATCACAAACTTCAGTATCTATTGAATTAGGTCCTACGACAGCCACTACCTGCATACTAAACCCAGAGGCTGCAAGCCCTGTACATATTGCCGTCAAGCGCATCAGCTTCGTTCCTGAGCTTACCGCACTCGATGCCGCTGAGCCAGAGCTCACCGCACGATTCGATGACTTACCACGGGCTTTGGCATATTCGGCAACTGCCATAAAGCAGCCAAGCGAGCGATTCCAGATAACTTTATAATTACGGTTCATGATGTACTTCCCTTACTATCAATTAAGCATTTTCTATAATGGCAAAATTTATATCTTTAATGCAATATAATCAGATAATTTCACGCTTTATATAGACACACTCATAAAATATAAAAAATTTTATAAGCCGGTTTTATTACAGAGCTACTCTCTTATAAAACATAATAATACACATGTACACATAGTCAACTTTATTATAGTATTTAATGATAATTTAAATAAATTCACTTATATTAATATATTAATTCTTAAATAAGAATATATAATGTATTTACTTTTTCCCTTAAAGAAATTAGGGTATTTATTATTTTTGTGGTTTTTATGCTGTCGTCTATGTTCTTGATTACACATGAGCCAATACAGCACTATAGGTCATAAACATGACAGTTTGAAGTCACAGATCTTCGTCAAGCCTTATACCGTACCTACCTTGTTATGCTTTCTACATTATAGGATGGTTATACCTATAATTAGCTATGGTTGATTGGCAGTATTTGATTCGATAACATAGGCTTAAAATTAACTTTTATCTGACCGTATAGAAAAAACAAAAATTATCTTTGGTAATAAATTGTAAAAAACCACTGTTTTATTTGGAAGCCAAAAACAACTATGTCATCAAATATAAAAAACTTAAAACATATATTTTAAATAGATGATTTTTTTTGGTTATATAGTTTTTTTCGGTTCGTGCTCAAATGCAAAAAATTTCTAAAACTCACGCCAATGCAGCCATAAACGCGTGTCTAATTCAAACTGATGATATTCTGGCTCCATATGGCAGCATAATTGATAAAATGCTTTGTTGTGCTCATGCTCCTTAAAATGTGCCAACTCGTGCACGACGATCATGCGCAAAAACTCAGGCGGCGCTTCTTTAAATAAGCTGGCCACCGTAATGCTGTTGTGCGATTTGAGCTTACTGCCTTGGACGCGAGACTGCGTGGTATGAACCCCCAGCGCCTGTTTGAGGACTTTTAATTTGCTACTATAACTGACATTCGATAGCGGGCCGATTTTGCGCATAGACTGGTTTTTTATGTCGTTTATATATTGATAAAGCGCCTTATCGCTTTGCACTTGGTGCCGATTGGGATATTTGCTTTCTAGATAGTCGCCCAGCCTGCCCTCGCGGATGAGCCGTGCTGCTTGGCTTTGAATATGCTCAGAATAATGAGCGATGTACTTGAGTGTGGTCACAGATTTATCCTTTTATATAGGGTATGTCTTAGTCAAAATACTTTAAGTACACTATGATACGGCTGGTATAGATATCATGTTTCACTGACTATACTTTACAACTTATCTCTATATATTTTACCTTATACCACCTATTGACCTATCGTCAGCTCATAAATAAACCCCATAAGCTAACTGTAACTTATGGGGTCATCTAAAAGACAATCTTGTCACGGCATCTAGCCAGTTAACATCTGGTTATTCAACATCTAGATAATTAACGCTCTAAATGTAGATACTGCAAATGGCACTCATACTGATGCAGAATATCAACCAGCACTTGCTCTTTGGTGTAGCCAACCAAGTCGTACTCCTGTGAGCCATCGCTTAAAAACACCTCAGCACGGTAGTAAAACTCAGCATGCTTGGTCGAAGTATTCAGCGTAAAATTAGGGCGCTCAGCTTTGATGAGATTGACTTCATAAATAAAGTCATCTTCATCTCCATGACCGACGCGCAGCTTGATGCCATCTATCTGACCATTGTCATCGTCTAGACCTGCATCGAGATCGTCACCGATATTGGCCAAATTTCGCACATCCAATGACGTCTTTAGACCGCCAGCTCTTAGCTCTTTTTCGACATCACTCATGGCAGGTTTGACGATGTTTTGTAAAAACCGCTCGACTTGCGTATGGCTTGGAAAACTAACAATACGCTGCAGACGCGCTTTCCAGCTCTTACCGCTATCAAGCACGTTTGCGGTGCCAACCGTACTGGCTTTGCGCTTATTGCCCTCTTCTTTTAGGCTGCGCCACATCGACATCATGTAAAGCACCAAAATCAGCGAAAATGGTAAACCTGCGATGACAGACACCGACTGCAACGAGGCAAAGCCGCCGGCGAACAGCAAGCCTAGGGTAATTAAACCTGTTGCCGCTGCCCAAAACAAACGCAGCCAAACCGGCGCATCAGTATCATTGGTCATACCTTTTGAGCTGAGATTGGCCAGTACTAGCGCACCAGAGTCCGCTGAGGTCACAAAGAAAATAAGCCCGATAACCACGCCAGCGAATGATAAAACATCGCTAAAAGGAAAGTACTCAAACAAGGCAAACATACCCATTGCCGCGTCATTGATGGCGATTTCACCAAGCTCCGTCGCGCCATTGGCCACCAAGTCTATCGCTGAGTTACCGAAGATAGAGAACCAAGCAAAGATAAAGCCCAGCGGGATAAACATCACACCAAAGACAAACTCACGCAAGGTACGGCCACGGCTAATACGCGCAATAAACAAGCCGACAAAGGGTGCCCAAGCAACCCACCATGCCCAGAAAAATATCGTCCAGCCTGATTTCCAATCGGCACCAGCGCTGCCGTCATAAGCATAGACGTCGAATGTTTTGAAAACGATGGTTTGGAAGTACTGACCGATACTTTGGGTAAAAGTATTGAGCAAGTACACGGTATTGCCCATCACCAGTATCGCGATCAATAGCAATATCGACGAGAGCATATTGAACTCAGACAGGCGGCGTACGCCCTTTTCTACACCGGTCATCGCTGAGATGGCGGCAGCTAAGACCACGCCCAAGATGATCAAGCTCTGCACCATCTTGCTCGACTCGACACCGAAGACATGCGTCAAACCTGCGTTGGCCTGCAACACGCCGATGCCTAAGCTGGTGGCAATCCCCATTAAGGTACAGACCACGCCAAAGGTATCAATGCCATCACCGAGCCAGCCTTTGACTAGGCGCTCGCCAAAGATAGGCGTCAGCGGTGAGCGTAGCGCCAGCGGCATGTTTTTGCGATAGGCAAAGTACGCTAGCGCCATACCAATCAGCGCATAAATACCCCAGCCATGCAAACCCCAATGCAAAAAAGTCTGAGATAACGCTTGGCGCATCGCTTCGGCACTGGCAGGCTCTAGCCCCGTATGCGGGGTGAGATAATGCATCAACGGCTCAGAGGCACCAAAAAACAATAAATCGATACCAATACCAGCCGAAAACAGCATCGCTGCCCACGCCAAAAAGGGAAACTGCGCTTTTTCGTGGTCCTGCCCCAGCTTGATATCGCCGTATTTTGAAAAGCCCACAAACAAGGCAAAAATACTATAAGCAGCCACCACCAGCATGTAATACCAGCCAAAACTCTCTGATACCCACGCCATGCTCGCGCTTAATAATGCCTCACTATAATCTGGCAAGGCAATCGTCCAAACAATCAATAAAATAGAAATAATCGCTGAGCCTAAAAAAACCGCTTTATTTAGACTCAAGGGTTTCGTCGCATCTTCTGATGGCGAGCTGTACATAAAAGACCTCAATAGGTAAATGAAACACCGTCTGATATTGCTTTGTCCGTCATAAACTGACGACTCATCGCCACATTATGTGTCCATAAATGCATGACGCACAAAGCAGTACCAATCAATAAAAATTTGCTAAACAGTCCGCAGACCCCTTAGCAACACCTTTAAAAAATAATTAAAAGATAATCGGCGCAAAATAAAGCCGATATGCTCATTTGCGTGCGGTACTGATGATGTCAGTGCTCACAAGAGTACCAGCAAATCTGCACTGATAAAAAAGACCTTTACGTTGAAAGGCCTTTTATTTGAAATTGACGTTATATTATCCTGATATCCTGCCTACTGGCTGGCACGTTTATTTATACAGTCGTATGATAAGCACGCATTGGCTCGGCTCTGAGCGGTGCGCCATTGGCGACATAATAATCCGCGGTCGAGCGTGGTAATTGCTTGCCGCGCATCTTATCGACGATTTTTTCGGCCAGCATAATGGTGGTGGCGTTTAAGTTGCCGCTGATGATATTTGGCATAATCGACGCATCGACCACGCGTAGGCCATCGATACCATGTACCAGCCCTTCACCATTGACCACCGAATCATTGCCCTCACCCATCGCACAGGTGCACGACGGATGATAAGCGGTCTCGCTATGGTTGCGGACATACTCATCGAGCTGCGCATCGGTCACCAGATCATCGGTCGGCGCAATGGCGCGGCCGCGATACGGGTCAAGCGCTGGCTGATGCATAATCTCACGAGTGATACGCATCGCCGCGCGGAACTCCTGCCAGTCTTGCTCATGCGACATATAGTTAAATAAAATGCTTGGATGCGCGTTGGGATCTCTTGAAGTGAGCTTGACGCGGCCACGACTCGGTGAGCGTAGTGAGCCCACGTGCGCTTGGAAGCTGTGCGATTTTACCGCACTGCGGCCATCGTAACGCACCGCTAATGGCAAGAAGTGATACTGGATATTGGGGTGAGTAAACTTCTCATCGGTACGGATAAAGCCGCCTCCCTCAAACTGATTGGACGCGCCAAGACCAGTACCCATAAACAACCATTCAGCACCAATCGCAGGCTTATTCCACCATTTATTGGCAGGGGCAATCGACACCGGCAGTTTGCATTCATACTGCATATACAGCTCTAAATGATCTTGTAAATTATTACCAACACCCGGCAACTCTAAAACCTCATTAACGCCTACGTCTTTGAGCCATTGACCAGGGCCAATACCAGAGCGCTGCAATAACTGAGGCGAAGCGATAGCACCCGATGAGACGATCACTTCACGAGCGGCATAGAATTTTTTGGTTTGACCTTGATGCTCAACTTTGACGCCGACCGCGCGCTTACCATCGAACAAAATCACATCGGTCAAGGCACCGGTCAAAATCGTAATATTGCTACGTGGTTTGGCACGGTCGAGATACCCGCGTGCCGTTGATGCGCGGCGACCATTTGGCGTGACAAAACGATCCATTGGGCCAAAGCCTTCTTGCTGATAGCCGTTTAAATCCTCTGTACGCGGATAGCCAGCTTGCACGCCTGCTTCAATCATCGCTTCAAACAGCGGATTGACGCCAGGTTTTGAGGTGGTCATC
Organism: Psychrobacter halodurans; assembly: GCF_017498075.1. Taxonomy (NCBI): domain Bacteria; kingdom Pseudomonadati; phylum Pseudomonadota; class Gammaproteobacteria; order Moraxellales; family Moraxellaceae; genus Psychrobacter; species Psychrobacter halodurans. Next base: position 4,605 of record NZ_JAGBKN010000040.1, on the reverse strand, counting down.
TCTACCGGACCACCGACGCCATGATAGTCATTTTCGCCTGCATCGCAATTTTCTGACTTTTTAAAGTAGGGCAAACAGTCGAGATACGTCCAGTCCTCTAAGCCTTTGATTTTGGCCCAGTCATCAAAATCGAGCGCGTTACCACGGATATAGCACATGCCATTGATGAGTGATGAGCCGCCAAGCCCTTTACCGCGGCCACAGTCCATGACGCGGTTATTCATATATGGCTCAGGGTCGGTTTTGTAGCCCCAGTTATAAGTAGTGCCTTGTAGCGGCATCGCGAGCGCCGCTGGCATCTGCGTGCGAAAGTCTAGTCGATAATCGGGTCGACCAGCTTCTAATAGCAACACCCTAATGTTGGCATCTTCGGTCAAGCGCGTGGCCAGCACGTTTCCGGCTGAGCCTGCACCGACAATGATGTAGTCATATTCAGGTGTGGTTGATGTCATAAAACGCTCCATAATAGTAAAATACGTCATGCCATCAGTAAGCTCACATCATGCGGGCATATCCGCCTACAGGACGCGCTTACTGACGACAACTTTCTTTGTACATTAAAACAGGTGGTTAAAACAGATGGTTAAAAAACAAACAGTTAACAAACCATTAAAATACTGACTCAAACTTACCCAGCTCGACTTGGATGGACTTGGTCTGCGTATAATGCTCAAGGGCTTCGATGCCATTTTCGCGGCCGATACCCGAGTGCTTATAACCGCCCACTGGCATTTGCGCGGGCGACTCGCCCCAAGTATTTAGCCAGCAAATACCAGCTTCAATCTGCCCGATGACGCGATGCGCGCGGGTCAGATCTTTGGTCACCACCCCTGCGGCCAAGCCGTACTCGGTATCATTGGCACGGCGAATGACTTCCTCCTCGGTCTCATAAGTCAATATCGACATTACTGGACCAAATATTTCTTCACGCACGATGGTCATATCATCGCTGCAATCGGTAAACACCGTCGGTGCGACAAAGGCACCATTGGCAAGCTCGCTAGTTGTTACTCGCTCACCGCCAGTTAATAGACGCGCGCCGCCCGCTTTACCTTGCTCGATATAACCCAGCACTCGCTCCATATGCGGGAAGCTCACCAGCGGCCCCATATTGATATCTTCATCCATCGGATCACCGAGCTTGATACGTTTAACCCGCGTCAAAATCGCTTCTTCAAACTTGGCTTGTAGCGCTTTTGGTATAAATACACGCGTGCCATTGGTACAGACCTGACCGGTACTATAGAAGTTCGCCATCATGGCGATATCCGCTGCCATATCGATATCGGCATCGTCAAAGATAATCAATGGCGACTTACCGCCCAGCTCTAAGGTTACGTCCTTGAGCGACGATGATGCGGCGCTTGCCATGACTTTTTTGCCCGTTGGCACCCCGCCTGTAAACGAGACTTTGGCAATATCAGGATGCTGGGTTAATGCTTCGCCTACTTTATAATCGCCTTGCACGACGTTAAATACGCCATCTGGCATGCCAGCTTCGGTAAAGATTTCCGCCAGTTTGAGCGCCGTTAGTGGCGTGACTTCTGAAGGTTTAAAAATCATCGCGTTACCTGCAGCCAATGCTGGTGCAGCCTTCCACATGGCGATTTGAATCGGATAGTTCCACGCGCCGATACCGGCGACCACGCCAAGCGGCTCACGGCGCGTATAAACAAAGCTACTATCACGTAGTGGAATCTGACGACCTTCAATCATTGGCGCAAGCCCAGCGTAGTACTCAACGACATCGGCACCAGTGACGATATCGACATACTTAGTCTCAGAGTACGCTTTACCGGTGTCCTTGGTTTCAAGCAATGCCAGTACGTCATTGCGCTCACGCAATATTTCTACTGCCTTTGACAAAATACGGCCGCGCTCAACTGCGGTCATCGCCGCCCATACTTTTTGCCCTTGTTGCGCCGCCTTTACTGCTTCGTCGATTTGCTCAGCGGTGGTTTGCTGAATGGTCGCCAGCACTTCACCTGTCGCTGGGTTGATATCGTCAAAGGTAGTCAGCGACTCGTCGACCGCCAGATAGCGACCGTTGATATAAGCGGTCTGTGTCTGCGTTAAATCAATAATATCTTGTAAATTATTTACGTTTGTCTGAGTAGTTGTCATAAGTTCTCCTTAGGGCGACTAAAGCTTTATAAAAAAGCGTTCAGTCAATCATGCCGTTATGGGTTAAAGGTTAAATTTTTTATGTGTATTATTCATCGAAACTATTTATCAAAGTTATGTATTAGAGTCAGTTATCAAGGCTGTTTATCAAAGTGCTGCTGCGTCATATTTATCAAGCGCTCACGTAATGAGACTTTGTCCGAGATATCGATACCCGAAAAATCCGAGAGCCAAATACCATCGGCGACCAGACGTACCATGCATAGCGTTTCGGTATTGTCAGTATCCGCGTGTTTTTTTAGCTGCTCATTTGACCATTCAGCCCAGCGTTCGCGTAGCATTCGGTCTCCTAACATCAATACATACAAGGTCGCTTGGCTATTAAACTCGGCCTGCCCTTTTTCGCCCAAGCTAATAGTGGCATCGATATAAGCGCGGGTAAACGAGCCGTAGCTGACAGGATCTTTTGCCATGGCGGCATTGACTTCCGACTCAAACTTGGCCATCGCATCATAAAACACCTCTAAGATGAGCGCGTCCTTGGTAGCAAAGTGATGCATCACCCCGCCTTTGGTTACGCCGACGGCATCCGCCACCGCTTGAAAGGTCACTTTAGACAAGCCCTGCTCTAGCGTGATACGCGCTGCCTCATCAAGCAGCGCTCGCCGTACCAGTTCTGGCTGTTTTTTACGTTTATGCGCGTTTTTTATTTCCATTTTTGTGTCCATGTTCATTTTCCCCTACCTGTCAGTGCACCACAGAATTAGACAATAAGTTCATTACAATGACACCGCCGACGATCATCGCTATGCCAACCACCGCTGCTGTATCGAGACTTTGCTTAAAAAAGAACACACCGACCAATGAGGTCAGCACAATCCCCAGACCGCCCCACAGCGCGTAGGCGATGCCAAGTGGTATGGTCTTGATGGTCTGGGTCAATAAATAAAACGAGATGGCATAAAGCACGCCCATAATCAAGGTCGGCACCAAACGGGTGAATTGCTCTGACTTGACCAAAAAGGTCGTGCCAACCACTTCACAAATGATAGCAATGGCGAGATAACCGTAAGCAATGATGGTAGGACTCATAGCTAAAACACCTGTGTTAAATCCAGCGTACACGCTTGATTGAGTGAAATGGATAAGCAATAAATAATAGAATGTAGCCCCCAAAGAAACCACACGGTCGGTATTTTATAGAAATAATCCAGCAATGTGAAGGACAACCCAGCAGTTTTTTTGTTTCAAGCGATGTACAGATTGCTTTTATATTCAAAAAGATAGCCAAGTTATCTAATCAAATTACCCGCAAAAGCTTGATAACCAACGCTGACAGCAGATTACTTAAACCATAAATAAAAGTAGCATATCGCTGATATTTTTTTGTTACACGCCGCAGGTAGATGGAGACTTTAACAAAACAAACACACTATTAAGCCCATCCATATCCAGACCTATTTGCCCTAACGCGCCGTCTTATAGATACATCATTCTGAGATACGCTTATGACATATTAGGGTCGTTTTTATCGCTAAAATGCGCCAAAGACTGAGGGCTGGCAGTCAAATCTCACAACAACTAAAGAATATTTGCGAATTATGTCAAAATAAGGTTGACAGCTTATACCGACTTGGCTAAAATGTGCCCCACATAACGCAGACAGCAATTACTTTTAGCCTGTCATATTTACCGTTATAACAGCTTATTCTCCAATAGCTCAGTTGGTAGAGCAACGGACTGTTAATCCGTGTGTCCCTGGTTCGAGCCCAGGTTGGAGAGCCATATACGAAAAACCTTCATCATTATTTGATGAAGGTTTTTTTATGGCCGTCATTTTTGGCTCAGACAATTCTCTTATGAAATCAGTGATATAAATACCGCTGCGGTGTTCATTTGGCCGATTTTGTTGTATGGTAAGAGTAGTTTGCTTGGGTTCGTTTTGTCTGAATATTTTACTCCTACTCACTAGAAATAATGGTTTATTATGATACCTGTACGTGTAAAAAATAAGTTTTCTGACCATCCGCAAAAAATCATGCGCCCGGTCAGTATTCGGCTGTCTGAAGAGATGATCGCATTATTAGAGACCACCTCAAAAGAGCTGGGCTTTAAGCGTATTCAAGGACTGATTCGCCTATACATTCGTCAAGGGCTTGATCGTGATCATCAAGACTATACCCTAGCGCATGATGAAGTGTTTATCGAGTCTTTACGCAAGCGCGGCGTCAGTCAACACATCATCGATGAGGCCATCGTGGTGACTCACAATAACAACATCTCCCACCCCCTATCCGAGCTACAAAACGACGATTAGCAGAGATGATTAAGAAAGCCGATTCGATATACTGCCGACTATATATAGACGACAATATATAATCGACGATATAGTCAGTCTAGAATAAAAGAGATACAACCCATATCATGAAACAGCTTAGGTAGATTATTCTCCATCCAGCCTTGACGTAGAAATTTTGCCTG
>NZ_JAGBKN010000003.1:0-168458 GCF_017498075.1 Psychrobacter halodurans | reverse complement strand
TAAGCGTCTATTTTTACCAATGAAGCGGCAAAAAAGAGTCCTGTCCCTACGGCTGATGCTAAAATTGCGCCATACTGCGTTGCAAACCTAGCTAAACCATCTGCCTTATCGTCGCTTTGCGCCTTGTCTGGAAAAATTTTAGCGATCAGCAGTGCCTATTTGTGAATGTTCAACACGCCCTAGTATGCAGATACTTGACATTGTAATGTTTTATAGTTGTTGTCATATAATTCGGCTGTAGCAGTAGGCGTCACTGGATTGAAGTGCTAAAGTAAGCGCTAGCATCAGTATCGTGAGCCGTACGCCTAAAGATGCCTGAACACCCAACATATCTTATGCAGCGGCAAACCAAAATTTCAATCAACGGTTAATACATACTATGGATCTTTCACTATTATATTATTCTGTCCAGTGGCTAGCAGGGCTTGTCGCGTTTGTGACGATTTGGGGCTGGCTGCCGCTGGATAATTGGTGGGTGCGCGGTGTCGAGTTTCCTCGTATTCAGATCATGGTGCTGGGGGTGATCGCTTGGGTTGGTATGCTGGTATTTTGGCCAGACTGGCAGCTAGGGCAGTGGTTATTGTTTGTGGTTTTGAGCATCACATTGGCGTTTCAGCTAAGAATGGTGTTGCCCTATACCAAACTATGGAAAAAAGAAGTACAACAAGCAAAATCCAAACCTGCAGGGCAAGCGCATCAACTAAAACTCATGGTGTCAAATGTCCTAACGCCCAATGATCATACCCAAAAGCTGGTCGAGCTGGTCAAGCAAAAGCAGCCCGATATTTTAATCACCTTAGAGAGTGATAAAAAGTGGGAAAAAGCACTGGAGCAGATTGAGCCAGACTATCCTTATACCGTCAAGGTGCCATTAGACAATTTATATGGCATGCACCTATACTCGAAACTTGAACTGATCGATCCTGAGGTCAAGTATTTGATGATAGATGACATACCGTCGATTCACTCACAGCTGCGCCTGCAAAATGGTCAAGTGATTTGGCTATACTGCCTACACCCCATGCCACCCAGTCCTACTGAAGCCGACAAATCGACCACTCGCGATGCCGAGCTGCTAATGGTCGGCAAACACATCAAAGAGCACGATCAAACCGCCATACTGGCAGGCGATCTCAATGACGTGGCTTGGTCGAAGACGACGCGCCGCTTTCAGCGCATCTCAGGCTTGCTAGACCCGCGTATCGGTCGCCATTTTATCAATACCTTTCATGTCAATTATCCATTTTTGCGCTGGGCGCTTGATCATATTTTTCACAGTGCTTGCTTCACAGTCGTTGATATTCAGCGTTTGCCGTCTATAGGCTCTGACCACTTTCCAGTCATGACGACGCTGCAGTATGAGCCAGAGGAAGCCGAGCAACAACAAAAAAACGCCCCAACAGCCGAAGTAGACGATATCAAAGAGACAGATAACAAAATAGAAGAGGGCAAAGAAGAAGGCGAAAAAGTCTCTAAAGAGCATGCTAAAAAGCAGCAGTTATTGGGATAGAATAGGGTAGTAGGCTAGATTGGTTCTAGATAAGTCACGAGCCGCCAAACAAGGCAAGTGTGGCAGTAAGCGGGTGTACAAATGTAAGCATATGCTTACGCGAAATAAGGTCTTTAGCCTCTAGGCGCATCAAAGTGATTGCCCTACAATACAACCATCAACACAAGGAGAGGCAAGGATGCAGTGTTGAGGCAGTATCGATAAAAGCACAGGTCAGCCCGCTGTCTTATAGATGACTGTTTATGACTTAGGATAAGTCGACATGGAAGAAATAATAATAACAACAACATGAAGCGCCGTAAGCCCTGAACCAATCGCCCTAGGTTCGGGGCTTTTCTTTGTCTGCCTATCTTCTCTTTATTTGCTGATCTTAGCCGCCATACCACCGAGGCGTTACACTCCTTAAATTCCATGCTACAAGCGCCGAGCTAAAAGAAACCAGACTGCTGACAAAGCCAAACTGCATAAAAAACAGACGACCATAAAAAAACCCTCATCAAAGTGATGAGGGTTTTGGCAAATGCCATAATTGAATTAAAAATAATTCAAAATTTTACAACTAAAATGTGGCTCTCCAACCTGGGCTCGAACCAGGGACACACGGATTAACAGTCCGTTGCTCTACCAACTGAGCTATTGGAGAATAGGCTGTACGTACATGATACGTGACAACAAGACTTAGAAAGTCTCTAACGAGTTCTTGCTAAGTGGGGCGTATTCTAGCAAAGATAAAAAATACGTCAAGCCTTTTTTTGCATAAATTGCAAAGATTGTCATTTTAATGAGAAAAGAGAGCTATTTTATCAAAAGCCGTCATAAAAAAACGCCCACATAACAAATATGGGGCGTCTTTTTTATAGTTTTTAACAATCAAGCTATTTAGCTTAAAAGCCTTTTTGCTTATTCAGCAACGTCCAAGTCAGCCACGGCTTTTTCGATACGTGATAGCGCATCTTTTAGCGTCGCTTCGTCAGTGGCATAAGAGATGCGCATATAGCCGCCAAGACCAAAGGCATCACCAGGGACGACCGCTACGCCGACTTTATCCAGCAGCCATGCGGAAAACTCTGTACATGAAGACAGGCCAGCGGCTTTGATCAATGGCTTGATTTGAGGATAGACGTAAAATGCGCCATCAGGACGCAGGCACGTGATGCCTTTAATGGCATTTAGACCATCAACGACCAGATCACAACGCTTCTCAAAGGCTTCTACCATCGGTGCCAGTACGCTTTGGTCACCACTGATGGCGGCTTCGGCGGCCACTTGGCTGATAGAGGTTGGGCATGAAGTGGACTGCGACTGTACTTTTTTCATCGCGCCGATGAGTTTGGCAGGGCCACCAGCGTAGCCGATGCGCCAACCTGTCATGGCATAGGCTTTTGATACGCCGTTTAGGATGATGGCGCGCTCTTTTAGCTCAGGTGCGGCGTTTAAGATATTGTAGAATTTATCACCCGTCCAGCGAATGTGCTCATACATATCATCTGAGGCCACATAGACTTGTGGGTGTTTTTTCAATACTTCCGCAATGGCTTTTAGCTCATCCAACATATAGATCATACCTGTTGGGTTCGATGGGCTGTTTAGCACTAGCAGTTTGGTTTTGTCCGTGATGGCGGCTTCTAACTGCTCGGCGGTGATTTTGAAGTCTTGTGCTGCTGGGCATTCGACGATGACGGGTTTACCGCCTGCGATGATGACCATATCAGGATAGCTGACCCAGTAAGGTGCTGGGATGATGACTTCGTCGCCTGGATTGATAAAGGCTTGGGCAAGGTTAAAGAAAGACTGCTTACCACCGACCGATACTAGGATTTCATTTGGCTCATAGCTGATGTCGTTATCACGTTTGAACTTATCAATGATGGCTTTTTTGAGCTCTGGTGTACCATCGACAGCGGTGTACTTGGTAAAACCGTTATTGATTGCATCAATGGCTGCCTTTTTGATGTGCTCTGGCGTATCAAAGTCAGGTTCGCCAGCACCTAGGCCGATGATGTCTTTACCAGAGGCTTTTAGCTCTTTGGCTTTATTGGTAATCGCTAGCGTTGGTGATGGTTTGATGCTATTGACGCGGTCAGACAGTTGCAACTCGCTCATGAGGGATCCTTTTTATAGTGAAGGGTGGTTGGAGGTGGCTGATGTTAATTATATAACGTTTTTATCGTCATCAGGGCATGATGTTGATATATAGTCAATCCTAAATAAAACGGGCAGTGACTATATAGGCCACGTGCTACTGATAGGTAGTTTGCGCGGCCTTTGTCGGTGTAGTGCCTATTGTAAAGTAGCTCAACTGTAAAGAGGCTCAACTATAGACTGAATATTGTAGCACGCTGATATTTCGCTGTCGCATGGGGCTGGTAACAAAAATTATGGTGATGCTGCATAAAATTCATCCCAGCCACACTGTGTCGTTTTCTATTTATATTGAATTATCTATATTTACCGATGGGCTATTATTTATATTTTATTTACACAATGTAGACCATCTGATGACACAGGGGCGTTTGTGATATATAGCGAGCTGCTGTATAAATGATAAGCAAGCTAAAAACATAAATACGTGTACAACCCTTTAAGGAACATTATGCCGCAGTTCAACACCAGCTCCACCGCCAAAAAAGCCCCTTTAAACCACGAATTGTATATGTCGGTGCTGATGACGCCTGATATGGCAAATTTTATCGGCAATGTCCATGGTGGCGATTTGCTTAAGATGCTCGATCAGGTCGCTTATGCCTGTGCCAGCCGTTATAGCGGCAACTATGTGGTGACGCTATCGGTCGATCAAGTGATGTTTCGGGAGCCTATCTATGTCGGAGAGCTGGTGACATTTGCTGCTAGTGTCAATTATGTGGGTACGACTTCAATGGAGGTGGGTATTCGCGTTGAGGCCGAAGATGTGCGTGCGCGTACGGTACGCCATACCAATAGCTGCTATTTTACCATGGTTGCAATCGATGACAATGGTAAGCCAACGCCAGCGCCGCCTCTTGAGATCAAAAACGAGATGCAGCAATGCCGTGCCGATGCGGCCTTGGCGCGCAAAAAGCTGCGTATGGAGAGCTCACACCGCCCCAGTTGCGATATCGATAAGATGACTGGCGAGCGAGGTGGTGAGCCGCGTAGTTAGAGCATGCCCGGCAATCTGCACGGCAGGCGATTGTTTTCTTTTTATCTCACTATCTTTGCATCACTGCCCTATATAACCTGTTTATATGAGTCAGCGATAACGAGGCTAACATGACCATCAAGCCAAAAGACACCTTATCGAATGACGCGTTAGCACCGAGAGGCCGTACTCGCGGCACAGGCACTGTCAAAAACCAGTCTGACGACCAGACACATCGCCATGCTAAGCCGGCAGATAAAAAACCTGCGGGTTCATTGATTACGGTCTTGATCGCTGTTGGGGCAAATCTGATTATCGCCATTGCAAAGACGGTCGCGGCCTTTATGACTGGCTCTGCCTCTATGATTGCTGAGTCTGCGCACTCTTGGGCGGATGCTGGCAATGGGGCGCTGCTGATAGTCGCAGAAAAAAAGTCCGTCAAACCTGCCGATAGAAGCCATCCGCTCGGCTATGGTAAAGAGTCCTATGTCTGGTCGATGATTGCGGCTTTTGGCGTGTTTATGGCAGGCTCTATCGTCTCTATCTACACCGGTATCACCGAATGGAATGCCGCTGAGAGCGAGACCAACTATACCATCGGCTTTGTTATCTTGGCCATCGCCTTTGTCCTCGAGGGTTTTTCGTTGGTGCAGGCTTATTTGCAAAGTAAAAAACACGGCAAAGCCATCAATGTCAGTGCAATTGGTTATGTGGTCGACACCTCCAATCCAACACTGCGCGGGGTGTTTTTCGAGGACTTGGCAGCGGTTGTCGGTTTGGTAATCGCAGCGGCAGCGATGGGGATGCATGCTTATACAGGCCAGCCGTTTTGGGATGCGCTTGGCTCCATCATCGTGGGCGTGTTATTGGGCGCTGTGGCGATATTTTTGATCAGTCGTAACCGCGACTTTTTGGTTGGCTATAAAGTGTCTGATAGCATGCACGATTATGCGCTCAGTGAACTGCTCAACCACCCTGATATCGATAGCGTGTCGTACCTGCATTTAGAATGGGTCGGTCCCAAAAAGATATTTATGGTCGCTGCAGTCGATATCGCAGGCAACCAAAAAGAAGAAAAAATCGCGCAAAAATTTGAAGATATCGAAAACCAGTTTCGAGACAATCCCCTGTTTCAAGAAGCCATTCTCACGTTATCTGTACCAAATGCAGCCGTACTGACACCCCCTAGTGATGCAGGTAAAGCGCATCTTTCATAGCATGTTTTATGACATCAGCCAGCATCTCAACCAGCGCATAAATGACAAAGCGTGGTTAGGTTGACCTTAGTAATAAACATCGCATATTTATATTTATCACCACAAAAGTCGTACCCACAAAAAAAGCCACCTTTATTGGTGGCTTTTCTATGATTATTTTTCATTAATTATGATTATAAATTGATTTGACCGCTATGGATCAAGCCCATATTACTTCTTTGGAGCGTTGGCACCGATAAACCATGCGTCTTTGTCGACGATACGGCTCACCTCTGTTAATAAATCTGCCGTGTCTTCATCGCCTGCATCACCCGCGGTATCGATTGCTTCGCGCAGTGAGGCGGCGATGGTTTTGTAGCGTTTGGTCAGCTCGCGCACATGTTCATCGACCTCAGTGATATCGGTGGGATACGTCTCTAAAATCGAGTCCTCAACCACCCGTTTTGAGATGCCGTTGGCTTTACCACCCAATATTACGATGCGCTCAGCTACCGTGTCATAAGCTTCTGTCAGGCGCTCATAGGTCTCGTCTAGTAACTGATGCACACCGATAAAACCTGTGCCCTGAAGATTCCAGTGGCACTGCTTGCTATCCATGCTTAGATCGATCAAGTTGGCCAAATTGGCGTTTAGCAAATCCACCATTTTTTTGGCAGTGTCATCATTGATACCACTTGCATAACGTTCTCTCATATTTTGCTCCATTATTATCATTGTAAATAAAAAATCATTGGTTTAAGACGGTCTTAAATAGAATACTGAACTTGTTGTTATTGATGTATCCGTGGTCTTGCTGAATGAATCGTTATAAATGATAGCAGTTTGTCACGCGGTTGGAACCGTTAAGCATAGGCTTTATGAAGGGGTCATGTAATGGGTTTGTTAATCATGAAAGCCTTTGTAACGTTTGCAGGCGTTCTGTGAATTTTTATATTCAACTCTATTCAACAAGGGTGACTGACACCGCGATAATGGCAGCAAAATATATCGCCACCGCATCATAATTTGACTTAAAAAAGAGCCTTTTGGACGCAAAAAGCTCTAACGGGCAGCGATTGGTTAACCTTTAAAAACGGTGGATGGGGCCCCATATTGTTATAAACCTTGAGAATTGTTATAAACCTTGAGAAGAAGAAAACCAATATGCGAATGCCCGAACCGCGCTCGTCGCGTCAGTTAAATCAATTGGCCACTCAGCTACAAGGCGAAGCTGAAATCAGTGGTGTCAATGCGTCAGGAACGCAGATATCAAGCCGCGCCTTTGAGATGGTGACCGACTTTGAGCCAGCAGGCGATCAGCCGCAAGCGATTGAGAAATTGGTCAATGGTGTCAATAAAGGAATGGATGAGCAGTTACTTCTTGGCGTAACGGGCTCTGGTAAGACTTATACCATGGCCAAGGTCATCTCCGAAACTCAGCGCCCGACCATTATCATGGCGCACAACAAAACCCTTGCCGCCCAGCTATATGGTGAGTTTAAGTCGTTTTTCCCCAATAACGCTGTTGAGTATTTTGTCAGTTATTATGACTATTATCAGCCCGAGGCGTATGTGGCGGCCAGTGATACCTTTATCGAAAAAGACAGCGCCATCAATGATCATATCGACCAGATGCGTCTATCTGCGACGCGCGCCCTGCTTGAGCGCCGCGATGCCATCATTGTCGCATCCGTCTCTTGTATCTACGGTCTGGGTGATCCTGAGAGTTATCTTAAAATGCTCTTGCACGTCGTCGTCGGTGACAAGATCGATCGTACCGCGACCATCAAACGTCTGGTCGAGATGCAATATACCCGCAACGAGCTGGATTTTGGCCGTGGTACTTACCGTCTGCGCGGTGAGCTTTTGGATATCTACCCTGCAGAATCTGAGCAGCTCGCGGTACGTATTCATCTGTTTGATGATGAGGTAGAAAAAATCACATGGTTTGATCCCTTGACAGGCAAAACCGTGCGCAGCGTGCCGCGTATTACTATTTATCCAAAGTCGCATTATGTGACACCGCGTAATCGCCTTGAGGCCGCCAGCGAGACCATTCGTGCTGAGCTTGAGCCGCGTCTTGAGTATTTTCGTGACAACAATAAGCTGGTCGAAGCGCAGCGCCTCAAAGAGCGTACCCAGTACGATCTAGAAATGATTCAGCAGCTAGGTTACTGTAATGGTATCGAAAACTACTCACAGCATCTCTCTGGTCGGCCCTGGGGAGAGGCGCCGCCGACGTTGTTTGATTATGTACCAGAGGATGCGCTGCTGTTTATCGATGAGTCGCATGTGACGGTCTCGCAGATTGGAGCGATGTATAAAGGCGATAGATCACGCAAAGAAAACTTGGTGAACTATGGTTTTCGCCTGCCAAGCGCGATGAATAACCGGCCGATGAAGTTTGAAGAGTGGGAGCGTATCAAGCCCAAAACCATTTATGTCAGCGCCACGCCAGCACAATATGAGCTTGAGCGTAGTGAGCAAATCGTCGAGCAAGTGGTACGTCCGACGGGGCTGATTGACCCTGAGATTGAGATACGTCCTGTATTGACCCAAGTCGATGATGTGCTCTCAGAGATTACCAAACGCCGTGAGCTTGATGAGCGTGTGCTGATTACCACCTTGACCAAACGCATGGCGGAGGATTTGACCAGCTATCTTCAGGAGTATGATGTCAAGGTCGCCTATCTGCACTCAGACATCGATACGGTGGAGCGCATGCAGATTATCCATGAGCTGCGTACGGGTGTGCACGATGTGCTGGTCGGTATTAACCTCTTGCGTGAAGGACTGGATATGCCTGAGGTGTCATTGGTGGCGATATTTGATGCCGACAAAGAAGGGTTTTTGCGCTCTGAGAGATCTTTAATTCAGACCATCGGCCGCGCCGCGCGCCACTTAAATGGTAAAGCGATTCTTTATGCCGATCGTATGACGCCGAGTATGGAAAAGGCGATAGAGGAAACCGATCGCCGCCGCGAAAAGCAGATTGCCTTTAACATCGAGCATAATATCACGCCAAAAGGTGCGCGCCGTAGCATCACCGATAAGATTGATACCGGTGAGAGTGTGGATGCCAATGACAATCAAGTGATCCCAGTCAAGAGCAACCTGCCTGATGTTGATATCAGTATCTTGCGTAGCCCTGATTTGCTCGCCAAAGAAATCAAACGTTTAGAGAAGCAGATGCAGCAGCTGTCTCGCGATCTCAAGTTTGAGGAAGCCGCAAAAACGCGTGACAAAGTCTTAGAGCTAAAAGCGCATTTGCTCTAATAAATTATTTGTATTGTCATTAACATTTCTTTGTATTTAAATGTTAAAAGGTGAGTTGCATATTTGTAGCTCACCTTTTTATGATCTACTAAACACTTGAAATAATATGGCTTTTTGCCGAATACAATTAATAACTTATGTTTTGGGTTTGGGGAACTTGTAATCATACCAAATGCCACTTAATATGATATCAATGATTAAATTTGATCTTATTCTTACTCTTACTCTTACTCATACTCTCCACTGACAGTTAGGTGTATCGTCCATCATGCAAAATAATAAAATGATAGAGTTAAATGCGAACGAAAACTCGCTGGGCATGTCGGATTCTGCCAAAAAAGCCGTTACAGAGTCTTTAAGTGAAGGTTTTCGTTATCCAGATAATGCACGTGCTGCACTCATTAGTAAAGTTGCCAGCATTCATGGCGTGGCAGAAAACCAAATCTCATTGGGTAATGGCTCGACTGAAAATATGCGAGCTACCATTCAGATGCTGCAACATAAAGCATTTACGGAGGGCCGAGAGTTTCAGATGGTAATCCCTGTACCAACGTTTGATTGCGCAGAGATGTATGCAAACTCTATCGGGGCGTCTGTAGTCAAGATACCATTAACTGCCGAAAACTATGATTTAGATCTTCAAAGACTGCAAAAAGCGGCCGACGAGTTTAGCGGTATTAGCTTGTTATATGTTTGTAATCCTAATAATCCAACCGGAACCATTACATCAACGAACCAGCTTAAAACATGGATAGGTAACGCACCAGACAACCACTACTTTTTATTAGATCAAGCTTACTTAGAATACGTGAATGACCCAAGCTTTGAGAGTGGGGTTGAGTGGGTAAAACAAGGGTTATCAGACAATCTTATTGTGATTCATACTTTCTCAAAGTTATGTGCCTTGGCTGGTATGCGAGTGGGCTATGCGATTTCTAACCCGAAAGCTATTGAAGCTGTCGAAGCATTTATGTCTATGGATAACACCAACTTATCAGGTGCGGTCGCCGCCATTGCGACATTAAATGATGCAGAGTTTTTAGAGTTAAGTTTGCGCACGACCAATCAGTCGCGCCAGATGATTGAAACAGTATTGGACGAGCTTGGACTTCGCTACTTACCATCCCAGACCAATTTTATTTTTCATGAAATAAAAGGTGACTTAAAAACCTACATCGCTAGAATGCGAGACAGTGGCATCAAGGTCGGTCGAGACTTTCCACCTGTCACGGGGTTCAACCGCGTAACGTTGGGTACGCCTGATGAGATGGCAGTATTTATCGAAGTGCTAAAGTCGTTTCGCAAAAAAGGCTGGGTGTGATAAGCCTCTAAACAAGCCATCCACTTTTACCAACATCAAACGCAGTTTTACATATCCCGCCTTAAAAAACAGCCATGCCTCTTATAGGATAAAGAAATCAAGCACGCTCTAGCCACCCGATGAATCAAAGCCAGTATTGGGCGCTCGTCATAAAGATAAGTATAACGGCAGGGGCAGGCGTGCGACTGTATGGTTGAATCCTATAACACTGATGCCAGTAGTATTGGCAATATCAGCATTTTTAGAATAAGGACACGCACCAGTAAAAGCTATTAAGAATAAAGGATGGATATATGTTTGATATCAAGTCGTTTTTTAAGCGAGAAGTAGAAAAAAAGCTTATTGATGTGGATGATTATATTTTTATGCCCGAGCGCGTCGAGATGATGCTCGAAGGCGGTCAGTTAAATTGCGTGCTAAACAGTGATGGCCGCGTCGATATTTTTTATAGTAAGCAGGGCGTGACAGAGGTCAGTTCAGCGGCGCGCAAGCATCCCTTTACCGCATTTGAGACCGAGTTACATCACGGTGTTTATGATGATGTGATTCATGATTTGATCAAAGAAGTCGATAAAATCATCGATAGCTCGTCCAAGTATTTTCGCCGCAGTAAAATATTGCCAACGGCGGCGGCTTTGCCTAGCAGCTCTGCGGCGACTGATAAGTAGTCATCAGTGAACAGTGAATGCAGCAGATGAGTTTAAAATTGCTAAATATGCTTAAAAACCACAAATAGTAAAAGGGTGCGTCAGCTAACGCACCCTTTTGCTATCAGACAGTTAAGATCGGATATAGTCGGTTTTAAAGAAAACAGATACATTAGATGCCAACGCGGCACTGGTATAAATCTTTTTGCCGTACTATGCCTGCACCGCTCGATGTTGCGTAAAACTCATCCCAGTCTCGCTGTTTCGTTTTTATACTGAAATACTGAACTCACTGTCGTTCAATAGTTCAGTGGGCGCTAAAGATTTATGCCTCGCTCATCGCCGCTGGGTTTGTTGTCGTCTTTTTGATTGATACGGCCTTGTCCGCCGCGGCTAGGGCAGCCACATTGCTGATAGGGCGAGACTGGACTGCATCAACTAAATGATGGGCGCGTGATTGTGTGGCCAATCCTTTGGCAAACTGGGTGCTACTATCACGGACGGTGAGCGTATCGGTATAGTACCATTCACACTGAAACGCCTGCTCGGTGATGTCTAGTAGCATATAGCCGTGGTCGGTTTGGTTGTTAAACTTTTGGTGCGGATTGACGTCGGGCCCTGTATTTGGCTCAGTAAAGGCAAGTGAGGTGAGGGCAGGGCAAACAAACTCAACCGCCAGCGCACCTGCACCAGTTGCTGGATTATAGCTGTCACTATCAAAAGGGTTTTTGGCGACATCAAAGGCAAAAGAGGCGTGATAGTCCCCCGTCAACACGACGGTGTTTTTGATGTCGTTATTGTCAATATAGTCTAATAGGCGATCGCGCGCACTGGCATAGCCGTTCCAGATGTCGCCTGAGCTGCTGGCAAAAGCGCCTTTAAAAGGTGACAAGATTACTTGCTGACCCAATATTTGCCATGTGGCGCCACGGCGTTTGCTCTCAGACATATTCAGATAGAGCCAGTTTTCTTGCTCAAGCCCCAATAGCTGGCGTTCTGGCTCCTGACTGGCGGCTGCATCGAGCTTTTCGCGGCCAAAGATGCGCGTGTCGAGCATGTTTAAATCAAACAATTTACCAAACTCAAAACGCCGATAAATACGTAGCTGGCTGTCAAGAGCATTGCTTTTGTCGTCCCGAATGGGCATCCACTCATGATACGCACGGACAGCCGCCATTTTGCGCTCTAAATAGCTGCCTTTGCTGTCGTTATGAAAGCGTGCACCCCCTTTCCATGAGTTATCAGCGATTTCATGGTCGTCCCAAACCGCGATAAAAGGATGCTGGCGATGGCATTCTTGTAGGTCGATATCCGTGCGATAACACGCATAGCGTTGGCGATAGTCGTCTAGGCTGATGATCTCGTTTTTGGGAAACAGCGGGCGCTCTTCTATCAGTGACTGATCGCGATAAAACCCTTCCTTGTATTCATAGATATAATCTCCCAAATGCACCACGGCGGAGATATCGGCTTGTTTGGCGATATGGGCATAGCCATTAAAGTACCCAAAACCATAGTTGGAGCAGGACACCACTGCCAAGCGCACACGCTCTATCTCGCTCGCTGCCATATCAGACGGCGGAATGGTACGGGTACGGCCAGTAGGCGAGATATAGCCCAGGGCTTCAAAGGTATAATAATACGTGGTATCAGGCTGAAGGGAGGTGGGGTCGACTTTGATAGTAAAGTCAGAGGCGGCGGTAGCAATGGCGCGGCCTTGGGCGACGATATTGGTCAGATCAGGGTCTGTGGCGACCTTATAGCCGACAGGGATGCTGGTGGCCTCAATACTGCCGTCATTGGTGATACGGGTCCACAGTATCACCCTATCTTGTAGTGGGTCGCCACTTGCGATGCCATGTACAAAGGGCTGGGCACCTTGGTAACCCAAATCATCGACGTCGTCTAGTGCCACCACGGGGCGCTCGTCATCGTCTGATGAGCAGGCGCTCAGCTGCGTCAACAGAGTCCCCGCCACGGTCGCTTGACCGCCCATTTTTATAAAATCACGTCTTTTCATCATTCATCCTTGATCTGATACAAAAGTAAAGTCCATTGACTGATAATCTATCGTAATAGACAGCGTGACGCAATCGTTAACCTGCCTATTGGCGTTATATCTACTGATAAAGGATTTTAATTAATGATAAAGGATTTTGACTAACGGGAGGTATGCTTGAGTAAATCGCATTCCATGACAGTCTAATTATTTCATAAAACTTGCATAGCAGCTCTGCAGTGATTTTGCGACGACTCGGGTAACCAGCTGCGTGCGATAGCTAGGGTCGATGGCCGCGTTGCCCAGCTCGACGAGGCTGACTTGCTGCGGGGCTTGCTCACTGACGCAGCCACAGACATTGCTTTTTATGGTTTCTTGCTGCGTCTCGGTCATGGCAACGCTAGCGATACGCCACGCATTTTGTTTTTCGATTTGGCTGCGGCATTGGTTGTCAATGGCTGCGCGAAACACATTCATACCGATCTCATTGGCGGTACCAATGGCAGTGCCAGCGTCATTATTGACGCCGCCTGTGGTGGTGCAGCCGCTCAAGGCAAGCGCAGTCAGTAAGGCAGTAGATGCCAGTGTTTTTTTTGTAAGCCCGTGTTTTTTCACAGAATACTCCTTGGTATGGTTATAAAAATAATGGTTGTAAAGGTAATGGTTATAAAGATAAACATGGTGCCACGATAGTCCTAAAAAAGCACATAAAAAAACCAGCAAAGGCCATTTATTTTGGTCTTCGCTGGCGTTTTAGGATCGCGCAGAGCATCAAAGCGAGACTGAAATAAGTAGATCCCAGTCTAGCGAACTGATGCAGCGTATCTTTTTTATATAGGGCGTGTTGGACATTCAAATGTGGCACTGGCGGCGGCTATTTTTCAGGCAATACGCAGTGAAATTTTCGAAGCCTAGTCATTCTAGGGTAGACAATTTCGTCATGTATTGGCAAAAAATAGCCCCGCCCCGAAGGGCTGATGCTAAAATCACCCCAAACGGTGTTGTAAACCTAGCTAAGGCCTCGACATTATCGTCGGTTTACGCCTAGTTTAGTGAGGTTTTATCTATCAGCAGTCCTAATATTTGAATGTTCAATACGCCCTAGTTCTTTTATTTAGTAATGCCGATATTAGACGTTTTTACCGTGCTGCTTTTGCTGAATGTCTTTGGCCAACTTATAGCAGTCGTTGATATGGTCGGTGGCGATTTTCTTAAAAATAGTATAGCCCATCGTTGCAGCCACCAACTGCCCACCCAACGGGATAAATTTGGTCACTTGTTTGGCAGCGATACGACCACCAAAACCTTGAATGGTTTTTTTGACGAGACCGCGCGTCGCCATCAAACCTGCAAAGTCAACCGTACGGTCTCTAATCGCGCTCCAGTGCACTTCGCGTGACTCCAAGTCAATCGCTGATTTACGGTCTTCGATCAAGCCAAAGCGCTCACTGATCTCAGGGATGAGCTGGGTCAACATGCCTGCATCGACTGCCACATCAAAAAATGGCACAGGTACGATGGCGACACCAGCTGAGACTCTGGCACGTTTTTTGACTAAACCCAGACATTCTTGTTTGACTTTATCAAGATCAAGATTGGGGTCGATGGTATTAGGGAGTTTTTCAGCGACTGGTGTGGTTTTCATAAAAGGTCCTTGTACGTTTTTTTAGATAATGAATAATAGGGTTTTTATATCACTCACAGTGAAAATATATTGATTGACATCTATTTTATGGATTTATCGGTAGCATACAATCATCGCTTTGTAGCAAAATGCAGAAAATTACAGTCACTGTGCACCGTTTTTGTAAAGTTAGCCTAAGCCAGAGGTGTGCGCAAACATAGAGCGTAAGCACTGTATGTGCTGCTGAAGGCTGACAAAGTGTTTTAAAAAGTGTTTTAAGAAGTCAAAAGCAATCGTAAAGAATAAACCTGACCGCTATAAATTGGCATTGTGACCCTGCATGAAAGCCAGTAGAATACCATCATGCTAAATTTAACCCCCCGTTATACCAGCACTCGCATCGACGAGTTGCCCGCCGCTTTGCAGCCTCTTGCCGCCCATTCACCGACGCTTGCCCGACTATACGCTGGTCGCGGCATCACCAATCCTGAGCAGCTGGAGATCAGTCTCTCTGGGCTACTGCCCGCTGAGCAGCTGCATGGTGTCACCAAAGCTGTGGATCTGTTAGATGCTGCCATTGATAAAGGTCAGCGGATTTTGATCGTCGGCGACTTTGACTGCGACGGCGCGACCAGCACGGCGCTGATGATGCGCGTGCTCACTAAGATGGGCGCGGTGGTGGACTTTTTGGTGCCAGATCGCTTTAAGTATGGCTATGGGCTGACGCCTGAGATTGTGGAGCTGGGGATAGAGACTTATCAGCCAGATATGATCGTGACGGTGGACAATGGCATCTCCAGTCATGAAGGTGTCGCCCGTGCGCAGGCCGATGGCATTACGGTGATTATCACCGACCATCACTTGACCACCAAAGCGACCCCGCCAGCTGAAGCGGTGGTCAATCCCAATCAGCTCGACTGTCATTTTTCCAGCAAAGCATTGGTGGGGGTTGGCGTGGCGTTTTATGTGCTGGGCCGCTTGGCAAAACGACGCCGTACAGCTGGTAAGTCCACTGTACAAGTCAGCCAGTATTTAGATTTGGTGGCGCTTGGCACGATTGCTGATGTTGGCGTACTGGACAAAAACAACCGTATCTTGGTGCATCATGGGCTAACTGCCATTCGTCAAGGACGCTGCTGCATGGGTATCTTGGCGCTCCTCGAGCAAGCAGGCCGTGATCCAAAGCAGCTGCACGCGCAGGACTTTGGGTTTGTCTTAGGCCCTCGTATCAACGCTGCTGGGCGTATGGATAACATGCGTATCGGCATTGAGTGCTTGTTGACCGAAGACTGGCACACCGCACAGCGTTTGGCGCAAGAGCTAGAACAGCTAAACCGTACGCGCCGTCAGGTAGAAGGCGAGATGCGGGCGCAGGCGGACAATATCGTACAAACGCTAGCAGGCACCGCCAGTAGCACCGATAAGCGCAGTATTATTTTGTATCAAGACGATTGGCACCAAGGCGTCATCGGTATCGTCGCTGGACGATTAAAAGAAACGCATTATCTGCCCAGCATTGTCTTTGCGCCAGCAGATAAAGCGTGTACCGGAGACGATGATGCGATCAAAGGCTCTGCGCGGTCGATTGCAGGCGTGCATATTCGTGATGCCATTGAGCTGGTCGCTGAGCGCTATCCTGACTTGATCAGTCACTTTGGTGGCCATGCGATGGCGGCAGGCTTGACGATCAAGCGTCGTCACTTTGACGGGTTTGTGGCGGCATTCAATGAGGTCATGGCAGAGATAGATGACGAGGTGTTTGCTGAGCAAAAACTCACTGACGGGCCACTGCAGGCCAGCGACTTTAGCCTATGGTTTGCCGAGCATTTGGCAGATGCCAGTATCTGGGGTCATGGCTTTGCACCGCCGATATTTGATGGGGTATTTGAGGTATTAAGCTTTAAGGTTTTAAAAGACAAGCACTTGAAGCTATCACTGCGTTATCCCGACGTGCAGTATCCGATTGACGCCATTTATTTTAACTTTGATAGCGCGGCGTGGGATTATCGCGCCCAGCAAGTGCATGTATTGTTTGAGCTGGACATCAACGAGTGGAACGGCAAACAAAGCTTACAACTCATGATCAAAGACTTGGCAGTGGTAGCAGCGGCGTAGCTCGTAAAGCGCTTTTACCGCCAGTGCTTTGACTGTTTAGCATTGAGACCCGCGTGCCAGCGCCGTGTGATTAATATCGCCATTCTATGGTCGGAAACTGCCAATCATAACGTATCGCCAGCATGCGCAAAATAAAAATCGTACTCATCGCTGAGACGTCAGCCACCCAAGGCGTCACGCCGAGATTGTGCAGCGCAAAGTAGAGAATGCCGCCTGCCAACGCCGCGGTGATATAAATCTCTTGCTGCAAAACCAGCGGTATCTCATTGCAGATCATATCGCGGATAATACCGCCGACCACAATGGTAATTACCCCTAGGAGTAAGGCCACTGGCACGTTGGCGTCCATACTGTCTGCGACTTTGATGCCGATGAGGGTAAAGGCTGATAGGCCAATGGTGTCTGAGAGTTTGAGAAACCTATCGACGCGTCTGGAGTTTGGGTGAAAAAATATCTGCATCACCAGTGAAGACAAAGTAATGACGGTCAAGTAGCTCATATCGACCATCCAAAACAGCGGATGACGGTCTAAAATGACATCACGTACCGTACCGCCACCGATGGCAGTGACAATAGACACCAGCAGACAACCAAAGACATCGAAGTTTTTGTGCTTAGCCAGTATCGTACCTGAGACGCTACAAGCGACGATACCGATCATATCAAACAGATATATCAGCGAGCGCGGATCGAACGTGGTGATCAGAGCAGCAGGGTCTAATGCGATGGTCAACATGCGCAAGTCTCATTAGGTGAGGATGGGGCAGCGGGTCGAATCGGCAGAAGAGGACAGAGGCTATCTGCAATCAATCTGACAATCTGATATTAGTTAGCTGCCAATGAATCGTCAACCCTTAATCAACTAAGCGAATAGACGGCAGATGCCAGTCAAACCTCAGTGCCAACATCCGCACGGCAAAAATCACAAACAGCATAATAAACTCATTGATGCCAGCATCGACCCCCAAATACTGCAGCAGCAGATAGGTTGTAGAGCCTATGATGCTGGCCGTGATATAAATCTCACGCTGTAGCACCAGCGGTATCTCATTACAGATAATATCACGTAATAGCCCACCGATAATCGCGGTCCAAACCCCCATCATAATCGCAATAATCGGTGACATATCTTGCGTGAGCGCCACCTTAAAACCAATGACACTAAATGCGGCCAAGCCAATAGCATCAAAGAGCTTTAGCGCATTGTCAATATTATGATAAAGGTGAAAAAATATCTGTAAAATAAGCGAGGTCACCGTGATGACGATCACATAATTGAGATCCGTCATCCAAAACAGCGGATGACGATCAAGCGCCATATCACGTAGTGTACCACCGCCGATGGCATTGACCAGCGATACCAAAATACAGCCAGCAATATCAAAGCCTTTGTGCTGCGCCAGCAAGGTCCCCGCGATCGCGCAGGCTATCACCCCTACCATATCCAGTAAGTACAACAAGATATCAGGGAAAATCAAATCATTAACCATCGTTATAGTACCAAGTCGTGACCGTCAAAATGAGATGACTGAGCGCAATAAAGGCTATTGCATTCGTCGTGTAGCAAAAAAATCAACGAGACAGCTGTGTACGACTTAGCCATCCTTGGCAAAAAATATCAGCCCGATAATGATCAAACCAATACCGAGCAAACCCATCGCTGAAGGTATCGAGTTACCCAGTAATAATATCCCACCGATAAGGGCAAATATCACCTCACTGGCTTGGGTGGCATCGACGCCAGCCACCTCGCTTGAGGTCACCGCCTGACCGCGCGCGTACAAAAATATAGTAGTAGCCGCCACCCCGGCCAACAAAGCCACCAGTAATGTATTAAACACCTGTGTGCTATCGGGCAGCTCGGGTCGCACTATCATGCCCAAAAGCAGCCAAAATGGCAAACTCCCCAGAGTCATTAGCCAAACTTTGTTAAAGGCATTGTGTAGTAAGGTAGTCTCAATCGAGGGAATACGATGGATCAGAGTTTGCAGTAGTGACGGCGCAGGTGCGGCGGCAGGCAGAGCATTTAGAGCGATGCTGGTGGTACTAGTGTCATATAAAGTAGGCGGCAGATCATAAGCTTCTGAGATGAGTGGCTCGTCATGGGTGTCGGCAATGCCAGATACGGCGTGCGACTGATCTGCCAAGTCAGTGGGTAACGCTGGCGTGCGGGAATTACGAGTAACTTGCCAGACCAACTGGTTGCCAATCGGGTAGCTAAAAGCGGCAATAAGGGCGGGCAGTGCGCCATAGAGCAGCATCTGTGCCATAGGGACGGCATGGGCAATATCAGTGTCGGCAAGTGCAGCGGCGTGCAAGCCCTCACTGACATTGACCATCACCACCCCAACAAACACTAAAAGGGCATAAAGGATGAATTTTTTATCAAAACGCTGGCCAAAGACCATCAGCACCAATAAGCTGGTCACGACGGTAAACATAAAGGTCGCCGCGACCACCCAGCCTGCCACATGATCGGCGGCATAGCAGATACCTGCATAAAACAGCCCAAAGCCAATACTGCCTGTGAGACACCAAAAAACCCAGTGCTGAAAAAAGACCGCTGTCAAAGCTTTGAGGCACCCCATCCCTTGCTGAAACAAGATGATGCCGGTGATTATCAGCCACATAAAGACATAGCGCAGACTCGCCGACCAAAACCAGTGGCCGCCTGCCGCGCTCATCATCTCATTTAAAATAAATGTCGAGCTAAAAAACGCGCCCGCCACTAAGCCCAGTAGTATTAGCTTGACCATCCTTGTGCCCTTATCCTTATTTCCGTGTCGTGTGAGCGATTTATACCGTTTTTCTTGTATCCTTGATACAGCTATTTAGGCGTTTAGGATAACGCCGAGGCGATGTCCTATCGTTATTTACCTTTTCACTGTTTGCCTGTTCACTATTTACCTTTAACATCTGCCCAAATGATTTTGTGCAATTGCAGCTGAAAGCGCACGGGCAGGGCGTCGGTCAGTATCCATTCGGCAAGCTCGCGGGCAAGCACAGGCACCTCTGGACTGACCGCGTCATCGATATCATCTGCAATAGTAAACATCGGCGAAAACCAAACCGTGCCGACGCGTTTATCCAGCTGATGCTCAATGAGTGTGGCTTTTGCCCAGTCATAGTCAGTGCGGTTCATAATGACAAACTTAATCTGATCATGCTGGGTTAAGTGGTCAAGATTTGACCAAAGGTTTTTATCAGCTTCGCCTGAGCTTGGAGTTTTGAGATCCATGACTTTGCTGACCGCCGCTGGTACGTCTTTGACACTGAGCGCCCCTGCCGTCTCAAGGGAAATCTCATAGCCATCGCTGAGCAGGCGTTGCATCAGCTCGATGGCATTGGGCTGCGCCAATGGTTCACCGCCCGTCAGACAAATCCGCTTGCACGGATAGGTTTTGATTGTCGCTATGATGGCATCTAATGACTGACGCTCGCCACCTGTAAAGGCATACTTAGTATCGCAGTAGACGCATCTGAGCGGACAGCCGGTTAAGCGGACAAATATGGTCGGTAAGCCTGAGGTCAGCGCCTCACCTTGTAGCGAGTAAAAAATCTCTGTCAAACGCAGACCTGCGCTCGGGTCGGTGACAGGAATGGCGGCGGTGCGTAACGGCGACTGGTTCATAATGGTTTCAAATACAATATAGTTTCAACGACAAGTGAGCGTTGATAAGGCGATAGTTTGATAAAACGCTCGGCGATAAGCTTGTGCAAAAAGTCAGGTCGTAGGTGCGGCCGATTTATGCGAGGATAGCGCAAAAAATCACGGTGAATTATAACGTAACCAATGATATTACACTGCGGCTAATACATAAAAAATTAAAACATAAAAAAAGATGCTGAAGCCATGCTCCAGCATCTGTATATAAAGCTATTTTACTAGGGCGTGTCCTCATTTTAAAAATGGTGATAAAAATGAGATAAATCGCAGTCAAACAAGGAAGATGGCGCAAGTAATATCGAGATATTAGTCAGCTATTTGACACCGTTTGGCCAGATTTAGCCCATTTAGATGGCTATCGATTGAATTGAGGACACGCCCTAAAAACAGTTTGGTATAAAAACCAACGTATACGCGAGCAGATTAATCTAAGCGTAGCAGCTCATTGACCGCTGTCTTTGCGCGCGTCTGTGCATCGACTTTTTTGACGATGATGGCGGCATAGAGGCTATGGCTACCGTCTTTTGATGGCAAGCTACCTGGTACGACGACAGAGCCTGCGGGTACGCGGCCGCGATGAATCTCGCCTGTCTCGCGATCATAAATGCGTGTTGATTGACCGATATACACGCCCATAGAGATGACCGCGCCTTCTTCGACGATGACGCCTTCAACGATCTCAGAGCGCGCACCGATAAAGCAGTTGTCTTCAATGATGGTCGGGTTGGCTTGTAGTGGCTCAAGCACGCCGCCGATACCCACGCCGCCTGAGAGATGCACGTTTTTGCCGATTTGGGCACATGAGCCGACCGTCGCCCATGTATCAACCATCGCGCCTTGATCGACATAAGCGCCGATATTGACGTATGATGGCATCAGCACCGCGCCTGCCGCGACATATGAGCCTTTACGAGCGACCGCAGGTGGCACGACACGTACACCAGCTTCTTTAAACTGCGCTTCGGTCCAGTCAGCAAATTTGGTCGGTACTTTGTCATAAAACTGCACATGTTCGCCAGCGGCTTGTACGTAGTTGTCATTTAGGCGAAATGACAATAGTACTGCTTTTTTGGCCCACTGATTGACGACCCATTCGCCATCCTTTTTTTCTGCTACGCGCAGGCTGCCGTTATCTAGTTGCTCAAGCACTTGCTCGATGGCATCGCGCACATCTTGCGGCATGGTGCTTGGGCTATATTCGTTACGGTTTTCAAAGGCTTGTTCGATGGTTTGTTGTAATGACATAAAGGTTCCTAAAATTAATAAAAGAGAAGTCTTATAACAAAATAAGGGCGTAAATGTGGTGAAAAAACACGTTCGCTGTATTGTCGCTAATTTGACCGCTTTTAGCAAACGTCCGCAGTATTATCTTCTATCCATTCTAGGATATCTTGATAAACGGTTTGATGGTCTTTTTCATGGAGCGGCTCATGACGCATATTTGGATAAAGCTGGATATCGACGTTGCTAAAGTTTTGCTGGTTTAAGCGGGTGACGATGCGACGAATGCCGCGACCCATATTGCCGATAGGGTCGTCCTCGCCGCTGATAAAGAGCATCGGAAAGTCCTTGGTAATGGTGGCAGCCCAGTGTTTATTCAGCCCCGTTTCCATCAAACAAAACAGCGTCATAAAGCCGTTATTGGTAAAGTCAAAGCCTGTCAATGGATCAGCCTCATAGTCTGCGATGGCTTCGGGGTTTTGATTTAACCAAGCAAACTCAGATTCTGATTGGCGGTTCTTTAGCTTGCTATTGAGGACTTTATTCATGACCGTGGCAAATACAGGATTTGGGGTTTTTGGGGCGACTTTTGCCAAGAGTTTATTGGCAGGTACCAGCACTTTGGTCAAGGGGTTGGCATCTGCACTGCCCATCAAGATAGCACCTGCAAAGCGATGAGCGTGATGTTTGAGGACATTGCGGACGATAAAGGAGCCCATTGAGTGCCCCATGACAAAGTGTGGCACCTCCGGATGACGCGCTTGTAACTGATCTGCCATCACGATGACGTCTTTTAGCAATGACTGCATAGGATGCTCGTCAGCGAAAAACCCTAAGTCCGCTTGGGTTTTGACGGTTTTACCATGGCCTAAATGGTCGTAAGTGGCGACGGCGATACCGTGATCGGCCAAAAACTGCGCAAAATCTGCATAGCGGCCACTATGCTCGGCCATACCGTGTACGACGAGTAGGGTGGCCTTGATATGGGTTTGCGTATCGCTTGGCACAAAAAACGTATGATGTAGATGGTGGATATTGTCTGAGGACAAAATATGCTCGTGACTGCTATCGGTGCTACTACTCATAAAAAACTCCTATGATTCGGTAAAATATGGGACGAATGATGGGTCATATCATTTGGCTGCTATTGTACTGGACGCTGATAAATAGTGTTGCCTTCTTTGATGGTTTTTACTACTTTAATATTGCGGATATCGGCTGGTTTTATGGTCAGCGGGTTGTTATCTAAAATCACCAAATCCGCGAGTTTACCAGGAGCCAGTGTGCCTTTGGTGTCTTCTTCAAAATACTGATACGCCGCGTTGCTGGTGATGGCCTTGAGAGCTTGGTACGGCGTGATGCGTTCATCAGCACCGATGACTTGACCTGTACGTGAGGTGCGATTGACCGCTGTCCAAACAGAAAACAGCGGATCGACTGGCGTGACAGTGTCGTCGGAGTGATTGGTATAAGGGATGCCCATTTGATCAACTGTGGCAAGAGGGCTTAAGGAATTGGCGCGTTTTTCGCCCAAGTTTGTGATATGGACATCGCCCCAAAAATAAGCGTGGTTGGTAAAAAATGACGGCACCATATTGTACTTTTTAAACGCCGCTAGCTGGTCTGGCCGCGCAAACTGCGTATGAATCGGCACGATACGGCGGTCTTTATCAGCAGCTTGCCCCGTTTGTTTGACCGCATATTCGTGCGCTTGGAGGATCATATCAGTGGCCGCGTCACCATTATTATGAATAAATAACTGATTGTCATTTTTATAGGCTTTGACAAACATCTCATTCATCTTCTCTTGGCTGATACTCGGCAAGCCGCGGCAGTCGCTCTCGCAGTCTGGTACAGGCGTCAGATAGGGCTGAGTAAAATAAGCGGTCTTGCCTTGCGGGGAGCCGTCGGCGATGATTTTGGTGCCTTGTACCTTAAAACCGTTTTGATAGGTTTGCCATTTAAAGTCTTTATCGGCCAAGTTTTCGTCCAAATCACTAACCCCTGCCAAGGAGACCAAGTCGATTTTTAGCTTACCATTATCGGCTTGTTTTTGAAAAAACTGAATAGCATCACGGGTCGTAGAGCCGTCTTGCGCTGTGGTCACGCCGTACTTGGCGTAGTAGTCTTGGGTTTGATCAAAAAACTGCGCTTGCTTGGGCTCAAGCGTCTTAAGCAGTTGATACATAAGCGGATACATCGCTGTCTCTTGTAGCAGACCATTTGGCTCGTTTGAGCCTTTGACTCGGGCGATATTACCACCTTCAGGTGACTGGCTATCGGCAGTGATGTCCATAGCAGCCAGCGCGTCGGAGTTGGCAACCCCCATATGACCGCTGGTGTGCTGCAAATACACTGGGTTGTTTGGCAAAACGCTATCAATCTCTTCTTTGGTCGGATGGCGATCCTCAGTGAGCTGAGTCTCATCATAACCCCAGCCAAATATCCACTCGCCATCAGCGATGTTATTGTCTTTTTTATAAGCCTTTAACGCTAGCAGCATTTTATCGATATTGTCTATCTTACCAATCGGCGGCGCGCTCAAATCCACTTGTCCCATAGTGTTGGACACCAAGCCAAAATGACTGTGTGGATCGATAAATCCTGGCAGCAGCGTCTGATGTTGCAAGTCGACGGTCGCGGCGTTTTTATAGTTGTCTTGCGCGTGTTTTAAGCTACCAACATAAGCAATCTTACCGTTTTGGGTGACCAATGCTTGCGCCAGTTGCGGCTTGTCGCCCTCCATGGTAATGATATTGCCGTTGTAATAGATGGTTGCTTGACTGGTCGCTGTTTGTACCGCCACCGCGCTGTCTTGATTGTCTGCTGTCAGATTTGCTGCACAGCCGATCATGCTCAGTAGGCCAATGCCTAATAAGGCCGGTCTTATAAATAGATGTGTGCTCATTTTTTTCCCTAGTCTTGTCTTTTCTCATGAATGATAAATGTACTGTGCGCTTTGCCAAAAGATGCCGATAGAACCAATCTAACTATAATGCCAAATGCGGTCAATATCCTTGGGCGATTTGTTGCTTTTCTATCCTGTGGGAGCCAGTAGCGCCTAGAGCATGCATTAATGCTGATATGGAATAACCAGCTAAATACTTAATATTAATGATAATACAGAAGAAAAAATAAGGTATGATTTATGAAGTCTCCTTTATTTTTTTGCTGAATGATAAGCATATGATGTGGACCATGCCCGCGCCTGCATCAAGGCAACATCAAAGTTTTAGCACGATTTTTTATCGCAAAAAGACACCTAACTGGATGCCATATCGTTATGAAATCTACTATTGAGCTACTCGAAGCGACGGATTTTCCTGCTATCAACAGATGTAAGCTTACAACTCTACAAGTCAATATGGGCTATCTGTGTAATATGTCTTGTGTGCATTGTCATGTCGCAGCCAGTCCATACCGCACCGAGATGATGTCGCGTGAGTTGGTTGAGCTTATTGCGCAAGTGCTGCAAGCGCAAAATATCGATACACTTGATTTGACCGGCGGCGCGCCTGAGATGCACGAGGATTTTAAATACTTGGTAAAAGAAGCGCGTAAGCTTGGCGTCAAAGTCATTGATCGTTGTAACTTGACGATCTTGATAAAAGAAGGCTATGAAGACATGGCGCAGTTTTTGGCAGATAACGAGGTGGAAGTGGTTGCCTCACTGCCGTGTTATTCGCTTGAAAACGTCGATAAACAGCGCGGCAAAGGCGCATTTGATGACAGTATCCTAGGGCTGCATAAGCTCAACGCTTTGGGCTATGGAAGGGCAAATACAGGTTTGATTTTGAACTTGGTTTATAACCCGCAAGGCGCGACCCTACCGCCCAATCAGCAGATGCTAGAGGCGGACTATAAGCGCGAGCTCAAAGCACACTTTGATATTGAGTTCAATCAGCTATTTGCTCTGACGAACATGCCCATTCAGCGCTTTGGTGCAGTCTTGCTTGCCAAAAACGAGTTCTATCCTTATATGACGCTGCTCAAAGACAACTACGATGCGCACAATCTCAAAGACGTCATGTGCCGCGAGACCATCAGTGTCAATTGGCTGGGCGAATTGTTTGATTGTGATTTTAATCAGCAGCTGCAGATACCGGTGCCGAATAAATCGCGCCGGCATCTAAAAGACTTATTGACGCAAAATCCTGAGGGTGATGACATCGCGATTGCCGATCATTGCTACGGCTGTACGGCAGGACAGGGCAGTAGCTGCGGCGGCGCGTTAGAAAGCGATCAGACGAAAGTGGTTTAGCGTTTTCAGGTACTGTTTTTCAAACTAAGATAAGCCACACCAACCATGACTGAACGCTAAATAGGAAGTAACCAGATAGCATGCCCACAATTTCTATCATCATTCCTATACTCAACGAGGCAGATAACCTGCCGCATTTGTTTGTACACATCATCGGGCTAAACCCACCTCCGCAGCAAGTGATATTGATTGATGGTGGCTCAAATGATGAGTCTTTGGCATTGACTCAAAGCCTTATTACAGATTTGAGAGTGATTCAGCAGTCAGACATCGACTGGCAAGTGATTCAGTCACAAGCTGGTCGCGCGCGGCAAATGAACAAAGGCGCAGCGCTCGCTACTGGTGATGTACTGCTGTTTTTGCATGCAGATACCAAATTGCCACCTCAAGCTATTACGGATATAAAAACTGCTACCCAAGATAAAAAATGGGGTCGTTTTGACGTACGTCTAGATAGCCCTGATTGGATGCTAAAGCGAGTCAGCAAAATGATAAACTTACGCTCGCGGCTAACTGGTATTGCCACGGGTGACCAAGCTATTTTTATCAAACGAGATTGGTTTGAGCAAATTGGTGGCTATCCCGATCAAGCGTTGATGGAGGATGTTGAGATTAGTAAACGTCTAAAAACCATTGGCAAACCTGCTTGTTTAACCAGTCAAGTCATCACCTCAGCACGGCGCTGGCAGCAGCATGGCACGTGCCGCACGATATTACTGATGTGGCGGCTGCGCTTCGATTATTGGCGCGGCGTACCTGCTGACAATATTTGGCAGCGCTATTACCGATAAAACAAACCCTTATCATGAATCAAAACTCATCAACCTGTATTATTATCTTTGCCAAATTCCCCGCGGCGGGCAAGGCAAAAACGCGCTTGCAGCCAGTGCTTGGGATGGCAGGGGGCGCTCGTATGGCGCGTAAACTGCTTTTGCATAGTACCCGTCAGGCGCGAGCGACAGGGTTTACGGTTGAGCTATGCGTCAGTCCTGCGCCAAGCGATCCATGCTGGCAGACGCTGGGTTTACCCAAGTCATTGCAATGGTCAGCACAAGCCGATGGCGATCTGGGATTACGTATGCTTACCGCCAGTACGCAGGCTTTGAAAAAGTTTGAAAAGGTATTGCTGATAGGGAGCGATTGCCCCAGTTTGACAGCGGCAGTGATTCAAAATGCCGCGCAGCAGTTACATAACTCATCTAATAAAGTTGATAGCGTAATGATTCCCGCCTTTGATGGCGGTTATGTACTGTTTGGTTTTAAGAAGATTTATGCCAGTCTATTTGCAGATATCAAGTGGAGTACCGCAAGCGTTGCCTCTATTACTCAGCAGCGTATTCAAGATTTAAACTGGTCATTGGCTTTGTTAGCGCCTTTGCCTGATATCGATGAGCCTGAGGATTTACAGTATCTGCCCGTAGGCTGGCTGGATACCATCTGAATAACTCTTAGGTTTAAACGACTTAAAATGCTAAAGCCATCAAATATTTTGGTGGTTTTTTATGCAATAACGATTGATACTATTTGGGTAATAGCGCTGAAATCCTGGTCTTGGTTTTATCACTCATCGCTTCTATTGGCGTGACTAATGCTTGCGCTAGAGCTGTATGAGCGATAGATTTGGGCTGCTCGCTAGCGAGTAGGGCGACTGCTTCTTTAATCACTTGCTGGGCGTTATCGGCATTTTTCATCAGGTTTTGGATGGCATAGTCGGCGCTGACGGCTTCCTCGGTAGGGTGCCAGCTATCAAAATCGGTCACTAACGCAAGCGTGGCATAGGCAATGCTGGTTTCACGCGCGAGTTTGGCTTCTGGCATATTGGTCATGCCGATGATGTCAGCGTTCATTTGCCGATACCACTGCGACTCTGCACGAGTAGAGAACTGTGGCCCTTCGATACAAACGTAAGTCGCTTTTGAGTGGCACCGCCCATCGGCAATATTGGCTTTATCATAAGATCTCGTCAAAACCTCAGACATAGCAGGGCAAAGCGGATCAGCCATCGACACATGAGCGACTGCGCCATCCCCAAAGAAACTACTAACACGCTGCTTGGTCATATCAATCATTTGATTAGGGACGACCATATCTAAAGGCTTTAGGTTTTCTTGTAATGAGCCGACCGCTGATACCGAGATGATATAACGCACGCCTAGCGTTTTTAGCGCATAGATATTGGCGCGGTACGGCACCTCGGACGGCATGAATTTATGACCCTGACCATGACGGGCCAAAAAGGCGACGGTAGTGCCGGTCAGCTCGCCCAATACAATGTCATCAGACGGCTCACCGAAAGGCGTCTCAACTTTAACGCGCCGTTTATTGGTCAAGTCTGCCATCTGATACAGGCCACTGCCGCCGATGATGGCGATATCAGCGGTTTGTTTTGTTGCTGAGGTCATAGGGCGCTCCCTGATGTTTTGTGATAAGTATTTATTGAGAATATAGCACTCTCTTTACGTAGGAATGTCATTACTTTGCATCGCTATCTTTGGGCAGAGAGTCACATAGGGTCATTTGCAGTTATTGATAGTCATCGTGTCTCTTATATCTATCATAAAGGTTTACAAAAAAGCGAGGTTTTGTTTAAATGGTTTGGTTATTGAAACATGGTTTCGCATATCAAAACTACAGCTTTTGTATATATAGTGAGTTCAGTATAAAAACGATACAGTGGGGCTGGGATAAATTTTACGCAGCCTCTGTCGGCGCAGGCACAGCACGCAAGGAAAATTTATCCCAGTCCCACATTGACATATAATGTATCTGTTTTATTTAGAATCGACTATAGTTGATCCACTATAAAAGAAATGCAGTAAGACAGGAAAGCATTTTGCGCAGTATTTGTTTGCGTCGCCACAGGCAGTTTATTTACCATAAGAATTGCTATAGTATTACAGGTCTGTAACGTATCTATTTTTAAAGACTATGCGTTTAGACAAGCGTATAAAACATTTCAAGGATGAATGCCATGCTCAACTCTTCAAAATCTCCTTTGCTTTTATCGGCGATGTTAAGTGCTGTTTTAGGCCTAACCGCGTGCTCTTCTCCAAGCTCAGAAAACACAGACAATGCAGCGGCAGAAAGTAGTGCCACTGCAGACGATAAGCTGGACACAAAGTTTGTCACCATCGCCACAGGCGGCGCATCTGGCCCTTATAATATTATTGGTACAGCATTGTCTGAGGTTTATGCCAAAACCTTTGGGGTCAACTCAAAGACGCAGACCACAGGCGCATCAGTTGAAAACGTCAATTTATTAACCCAAGGCAAGGTAGATATGGTGTTGGCGCTGAGCGATGTCGTCACTGATGCCGTCGACGGCAAAAACAACTTCGATCAGCCAATTGACAACATTCAACAGATCGCTGTGCTATACCCGAATGTGGTTCAGATCGTGACGTCTCAACAGTCAGGCATCAAAAATATCGAAGATCTGCGTGGTAAGCGTATTGCGGTTGGTGATCAAGGTTCAGGCACAGAGGTGAATGCGCGCACCCTATTAGAAGGCTTTGGTATTACTTATGATGATATCACCGTCGACTATTTAGGCTTTGCTGAAGCGGCTGATGGTATGAAGGCTGGCAAAATCGAAGCGGCGTTCTTTAGTAGTGGTCTACCAAACTCGTCATTGATGGAGCTAGAGCAGGGCTTAGATTTGCAGCTGGTCACTATCGATCAAGACAAGTTGAATGAGATCATCACCACCAAACCGTATTTTAAAACCTTTGAGATACCAGCGGGTACTTACGGCAACGATGCCGCGATACCGACGGCCGCGATTATGAATGCGTTGTTGGTGCGTTCGGATTTATCTGAAGACGATGGTTATAAGCTGACTAAGGCTTTGTTTGATAATTTGGACGGCCTAAAAACCGCGCATCAAGCAGCCAATGATATCAGCTTAGAGTCTGCCAACACTGGTATGGTGGCCCCAATCCATCCTGGCGCAAAAAAGTACTACGATGAGCAAGCAGCCAAGTAAACGTCTATGGTTATTAACTAGCGCGGCACTGATGGCTGCGCTAGTTTTTTTTGTGCTATGGGCCAGCGTATCCCAGCAGCCCGTTGTCGAAGTGCAAGTCGATGGCACCACCTGTTATTTTACTGAGCCAAGCTTTGAGCTGCGCTGGATCCATTCTGTAGAAAAGCAGTGGTGGGAGGAGCAGTATCAGCGTACAGACGACGGTCTGCTGTTGACCACTACCTATTTTGAAGCGTTTGGTGCAGGTACGCCGTCGACTGAAGCGCTGGCCCCCACAAAAAAACCTGGCTATTTGGGTTATCAAATCAACGAAAAACTGCCTAGCCTTAATTGGGTAGTGTCTAGATTGACCAAGGGTGAGCTAAATTATGCCGACCATCGGCTTTTGGTTCATGAGTGGGCGCCAGATTATTCTGAAGTAACGATTACGCCCAAGACGTATCATTTAATTGACAGATTACAAAAGGACTTTTGTCATGAACTCGCAAGTGACGGATCACGATAATGTGACAACGATGTCAGCCAATCATGCTGATCGGCCCATCCATTCCAATACTGATGCTAATACCAATGTAGATGCCGAGCTTGACGCGCAAGCTCATAATCAGGCCATATTAGAAAAGTATGATCGAGAGTCGATCACCCGTCACATCACTCAAGGTCCAGTTAAGTATTTTATCGCTGGAATTTGCATTTTATATTCTATCTTTCACTTGTATATCACCTTCAATCCGATGCCAGCTTTGCTACAGCGCTCTGTACACGTCGGTGTTGGATTTGCCCTGATATTTCTGATATTTCCAGCCAGTAAAAAAAGCAGCCGTAAGCGCGTCGCTTGGTATGACTGGATTTGGTTCTTGCTATCATTGTCTGGCATGGCTTATCTGATATACGAGTATCAAGATATCGTGACCTCACGTGGTGGTATGGCCAATCCGGTCGATGTGATATTTTCTATCATCACCGTCATTTGTGTGTTAGAGGGCAGTCGCCGTATCACTGGTTGGATTTTGCCGATATTGGCATCGATATTTTTGGCTTATCCATTTGTCAGCCATCTAGATTTTATGCCTGATCGATTGCTCACGCGTCCTTATGATATGGGCGATATCTTTGGTCAGTTGTTTTTAAAAACGGAAGGTCTGTATTCTGTGGCGATTGGCGCGTCAGTGACGTTTATTTTCTTGTTTATTTTATTTGGCGCGTTTTTGGCGCGCTCTGGTATGGGTCAGCTGTTTAATGATTTGGCATTGGCTATTGCTGGGGATAAGAAAGGCGGCCCTGCCAAGGTGGCAGTCATCTCAAGCGGCTTTATGGGTAGTATCAATGGCTCAGCATTATCGAACGTTGTCAGCACCGGCGCGTTTACCATCCCATTGATGAAAAAAGTCGGTTATCACAAAGACTTTTCGGGAGCAGTAGAAGCCAGCGCGTCAGTTGGTGGGCAGATATTGCCACCGATTATGGGAGCCAGTGCCTTTATCATGGCGGAGACCACAGGGCTACCTTATAGCACCATTGCTCTAGCGGCTTTATTGCCGGCAGTGCTCTACTATCTGGGCGTTATTGCTCAAGTGCATTTTCGTGCGGGTCGCCGTGACCTAAAAGGCATTGCCAAAGAAAACCTGCCCGCCGTCAAAGAAGTATTAAAAGCGCGCGGTCATATGCTACTACCGATTGTGTTTTTGATTTATTTATTGATTGAAAACGTACCCGTCGGCTATGCCGCGGCCTATACCATTGGCTTCACGGTTGCCATTAGTATGCTACGCAAAGAGACCAGAATGGGGTTTTCGGACATTTTGGGTGCACTAGAAGATGGTGCTCGCCAGTCGCTGGCGGTGATGGCGGCCTGTGCGGTCGTCGGAGTAATCATTGGCGTTGTTAGCTTAACCAGCTTTGGGACGGTGATGACCTCATCCATCGTGACATTAGGAGCTGGGTCGTTATTCTTAACCCTAATATTGACCATGCTTGCCTCTATGGTACTCGGCATGGGGCTACCGTCTATTCCTGCGTATATCATTACCGCAACGATGGCAGCGCCTGCACTAGCAGGTTTTGATATTCCTATTTTATCAGCGCATATGTTCGTGTTTTATTTCGGTATTTTTGCCAATATTACGCCGCCTGTCTGTCTGGCAGCCTTTGCCGGTGCGGGTATATCTGGTGGTGACCCGATGAAGACAGGGTTTTTGTCGTTGAAGCTGGCATTGGCCGGATTTATCGTGCCGTTTATGTTTATTTATAGTCCGACGATGCTGATGATAGATCCCACGGGTCTGGCAGTCACGGCAAAAGACTTTCCGCTGCCGCCTATCCTTGATATCGTGACAGTGGTATTGACATCGGTAACAGGGGTTATTGCTTTAGGGGCGGCGCTAGAGGGCTATTTTAGGGGCGCTATGAGTCCACTCACGCGTGGCATATTGGCCATCGGCGCGTTACTACTGATTTATCCTGAACTGACCACAGGCTTGGTAGGTGGGATTATCGTGCTAATTATCGCTGTTTGGAACATAAAAACCGCTGAAAAGCCCACACCGACATTAACGGTTTAAAGCGTTAGGTATCTATATTAGGGCGTGTCCTTAATTCAATCGATAGCCATTTAAATGGGCTAAAAATGGCTAAATCTGGCCAAACGGTGTCAAATAGCTGACTAATATCTTGATATTATCTGCGCTATTTTCCTTGTTTGACAGCGATTTATCTCATTTTTATCGCCATTTTTAAAATGAGGACACACCCTAAGAGATTGGTTCATTTGTAAAATAAAAAAGGGTGAGTAACAAAATCTGTTACTCACCCTTTTTCTATTAAAATCACAGGTCAACGGTTGCTCAAACCTGATTCAGGCATTAACAACCAAGTTTACCCTCAGCCTCGAGTGCTTTTTTGCTACGGATTGGCGCAGGGCAGTCTTCACCGTAGTATTGACGATCGGCAAAGTAGCTGGAGCGTACCATCGGGCCTGCCCAAATGCTAAAGAAGCCAATCTTTTTGCCATAATCCATATAGCGCTGAAACTCGTCTGGATGCACGTAGCGATCAACAGGCGCATGATCCTTACTGGGCTGCAGATACTGACCGATAGTAATCATATCGACATCATGGGCTTTTAAGTCATCAAGCAGCGCATAGACCTCTTCTTCTGTCTCACCAAGACCGACCATAAAGCCGCACTTGGTGGCGATATCAGGACGACGCGCTTTGTACAGTTTAAGCAAATCGAGCGAATGCTGATAATCAGAGCCAGGACGGAAGGCTTTATATAGACGCGGCACAGTTTCGATATTATGGTTAAAGACATCTGGCGGGGTTTCAGTGAGTAAGTCCAAAGCAATCTCCATACGACCACGGAAATCTGGCACCAATATCTCGATCAAGCAGTTTGGGCTTAGCGCGCGCGATTCGTTCAATACTTCTACAAAATGCCCAGCGCCGCCATCCTTTAGATCATCGCGATCGACAGAGGTGATCACCGCATATTTAAGACCCAAGCCTTGGATGGTCTCAGCAGTGTGGCGCGGCTCGTCTTTATCAAGCGCATTTGGACGACCATGACCCACATCACAGAACGGACAGCGACGGGTACAGATATCGCCCATAATCATAAAGGTCGCGGTACCATCGGCAAAGCACTGCGGCAGGTTGGGGCAGGCAGCTTCTTCACAGACGGTATAGAGCTTTTGTTCGCGCAGTGTGGCTTTGATGCGTGCAACTTCCGCAGGGGAAGACATCTTGACCCGAATCCAATCAGGCTTTTTTTTGGCCTCGACCGTTGGGATGACCTTAATGGGAATACGGGCAACTTTATCATAGCCACGTAGCTTTTCGCCTTGCACTGCTTTTTTGGGTTTGGCCTTGGCAGCAGGGACATAGGTTTGTACGGCAGTCGTCATAATAGAGTTATCTCTTAACCCTTTATAGTATAAGGGTTTATGGAATGATCGGAATGTTTTATAAGTGTCGGTATTATAGCAGGGATTTTACAGTCTGTTTTTGTACAATATCGTTAAGAGTACTATGAAATGTCTTATCACCATAGTTTTAAATATCTATATCAATGTCCAGCTCATTTAAGATTTCTATGGCAGCGCGAAACGCTTCTTGAGTGGCAGGCGCGCCGCAATAGGGCAAACTGTGCATCAGTACCTCTCGAATCTCGGCAACGCTCGCACCGTTATTAATGGCACCGCGAATATGACCTTTTAGCTCAGTCGGACTTTTTTGTGCAATCAAAAAAGCAATGGTAATTAACGAGCGATATTTGCGCGGTAATACTGAATCATCTTGCCACGTACTGCCCCAAGCATGCTCGATGATCCAGTCTTGTAGCGGCTGGGTAAAGCCAGTAGCGTTATCTAATGAGCGTTTGACATGTGCTTCGCCCATCACTTCAGTGCGTACTTGTAGGCCGTTTTGGTAAGCGGTGTTGTCTGCCATATTGTGGTCGTCCCTGTTGTTTATTGTATGTGGTATGGATATTTTAACTTGCTATCTCTGAGGTTTTTTGCCGTGTTTTGTATTTAGGCGTATGCGTAGTTTTTTCAAGTCTGTGTTGCTCTATAAGCGGCCATCTGTATTTTTAAAAGCGCGATTGTTATGTCATTTATGTTGATTATACGGGCAAAAAATGACCTCTAAGACAGCTGGTCATCTTTAGACGGATAAGGAAATAATCAGTCCTCTGATTGATGGTACTATTTTTATAATAAATGTCCAATATGGCCTTATTCTGAGCCTTTTAAAGCCATAGCCATTAACATTTAGAGCGTTTTAAGCTATGATTGCACGGATAATTATTTCATCTAGTACACAGACGCAGGCGGTCATGCTGACTCCCACGTATTGTGCTAACCCCAACTGACGAGGACGACTATTGTGTTAGAAGCTTATCGTAAACATGTCGAAGAACGTGCCGAGCTAGGAACTGTACCGCTACCACTGAATGAAAAGCAAGTAGCAGAATTGGTTGAACTATTAAAAAACCCACCAGCAGGCGAAGATGAGTTTTTGATGAACCTGCTAGAAAACCGTATTCCTGCTGGCGTTGACCAAGCTGCTTACGTTAAAGCTGCATTTTTGGCTGCTATCTTAAAGGGCGAAACCTCGTCTCCACTTATCAGTAAGAAAAAAGCGGTTGAAATCCTAGGTACCATGCAAGGTGGCTACAATGTCCAACCATTGGTTGCCGCTCTTGATGATGAAGACGTTGCTCAAGACGCTGCTGAAGCGTTGAAAAAGACGTTGCTGGTATTTGACGCGTTCAATGACGTGACTGAAAAAGCCGAAGCGGGTAACGACATCGCAAAAGAAGTGATTCAGTCTTGGGCTGACGCTGAGTGGTTCTTAAACCGCCCAGAAGTACCAAAAAAATCGACTTATACGACGTTTAAAGTCACAGGCGAGACCAACACTGACGATCTATCTCCTGCGCAAGACGCGTGGAGCCGTCCTGATATTCCACTGCATTCACTAGCTATGCACAAAAACTCTCGCGACGGCATCACTGCTGACGAAGAAGGCGTGGTCGGTCCAATGAAGCAGATCGAAGCGCTCAAAGAAAAAGGCCATCCGCTCGCTTATGTTGGTGACGTTGTCGGTACCGGCTCTAGCCGTAAGTCTGCGACCAACTCAGTACTATGGCTGATGGGCGAAGACATCCCGAACGTACCAAACAAGCGCGGCGGCGGTCTGGTACTTGGTAACAACATCGCTCCTATCTTCTTTAACACCATGGAAGACTCTGGCGCCTTGCCAATCGAAAAAGTGGCGGTTGATAAGCTAAACATGGGCGATGTGTTTGACATCTATCCACATGATGGCAAAATCACCAAGCATGACTCAGACGAGATCATCTCAGAGTTCAAACTAAACTCGCCAACCTTGCTCGACGAAGTGCGCGCTGGTGGCCGTATTCCATTGATCGTTGGTCGTGGTTTGACTAACCGTGCGCGTGAGTACATGGGTCTGGGTCATTCAGACGTATTTGCGAAACCAGAAGAGCCAGCCGATACCGGTAAAGGCTTTACCCTTGCACAAAAAATGGTCGGTAAAGCGTGTGGCCTAGAAGGCGTACGCCCAGGTATGTACTGTGAGCCAAAAATGACTACCGTTGGCTCTCAGGATACCACAGGTCCAATGACGCGTGATGAGCTAAAAGACTTGGCATGTTTGGGCTTCCAAGCAGACCTTGTCATGCAGTCATTCTGTCATACGGCCGCTTATCCAAAGCCAGTTGACGTTGAGACGCAGCATACGCTACCTGACTTTATCATGAACCGCGGCGGCGTTAGCTTACGTCCAGGTGATGGTATCATTCACTCTTGGCTCAACCGTATGCTCCTTCCAGATACCGTTGGTACTGGTGGTGACTCGCATACTCGTTTCCCAATGGGCATCTCGTTCCCAGCGGGTTCTGGTTTGGTAGCCTTCGCAGCCGCGACTGGTGTGATGCCGCTAGATATGCCTGAGTCTGTTCGTGTCCGTTTCGTCGGTGAGCGTCAGCCTGGTATCACCCTACGTGACCTCGTCCATGCCATCCCTTATCAAGCCATCAAAG
This sequence comes from Psychrobacter halodurans, assembly GCF_017498075.1. Taxonomy (NCBI): domain Bacteria; kingdom Pseudomonadati; phylum Pseudomonadota; class Gammaproteobacteria; order Moraxellales; family Moraxellaceae; genus Psychrobacter; species Psychrobacter halodurans. The sequence goes on along the minus strand of NZ_JAGBKN010000003.1, from coordinate 131,950 downwards.
AAGGTTACTTGACGGTTGATAAAAAAGGCAAAATCAACGAGTTTAACGGTCGTATCCTTGAGATCGAAGGTCTAGAAGACTTGACCGCTGAGCAAGCGTTTGAGCTATCTGATGCCTCCGCTGAGCGTAGTGCTGCTGGTTGTACCATCACGCTATCTGAAGAGTCGGTAACTGAGTATCTAAACTCAAACATCACCCTACTTAAGTGGATGATCTCTGAAGGCTATGGCGATGCACGTACCATCAGCCGCCGTATCGAGCAGATGCAAGACTGGCTTGCCAACCCAAGCCTCATGCGTGCTGACGACGATGCAGAATACGCCATTGATATGACTATCGATATGAGCGAGATCAAAGAGCCAATCCTGTGCTGCCCGAACGATCCAGACGATGCCAAGACTCTAGCTGACGTGGCTGGCGACACCATCGATGAAGTATTTATCGGCTCGTGTATGACCAACATCGGTCACTTCCGCGCGGCAGGTAAATTGCTACAAGACGTACCAGCAGGAAGCCTGAAGACGCGTCTATGGATCGCACCACCAACTAAGATGGATGCACGCCAGTTGATGGAAGAAGGTTACTACAACGTCTACGCACAAGCCGGCGCTCGTACTGAGATGCCAGGCTGCTCACTATGTATGGGTAACCAAGCACGTATCGCACCGAAATCTACTGCGGTATCGACGTCGACTCGTAACTTCCCGAACCGTCTCGGTCAAGGCGCCAACGTTTATCTGGCGTCAGCTGAGCTTGCAGCAGTGGCCGCGGTACTGGGTAAACTGCCTACCAACGACGAGTATCAGCAGTATGCTGGCATGCTAAACAGCATGGGCGATGAAGTGTATCAGTACATGAACTTCGATCGTATGGAAGAGTACACTGAAGAAGCGGATAAGATTAACGTTGCTCAGTTGACCTAAGTTTCATTTAAACGCTTTAGTCAGATGAAATAAACCCCGTGTCAAAATGATGCGGGGTTTTTCGTGTTAAATGCACTGGCTGATTTTTTTATTATTTCAGGTATAATATAAGTGCAGGCGGAAACCGTGGCTCTGCGCTTTTTTCTCTTTTCTATCTCGGGACGGACCGATACTTTGATTATGCACTTATCATTCAGGTGCTTTGGAGTCTTGGTTGATTACTTTATCCCCACTCAAACGTCGCCTCGTCTATGTGGCTGTCTTTGAAATCATCGCGATTATCTCGTCCACCTATATATTGATGATGCTCAGTGGTAGTGATGCCGCAGAGTCGTTACCAGTGGCGGTGATGGTGTCATTGGCGGCGGTGATTTGGAACTTTTTATACAATACCGTATTTGAAGCATGGGAGCGCCGCCGGCAAGTAGCAGCGCGTACACTGCTGATTCGTAGCGTTCATGCCATTGGGTTTGAAGGCGGGCTGGTCTTGATTTGCTTGCCACTTTATATGCTTTGGTACGATGTTGGTTTGGTGGCAGCCTTTATGATGGAGGCGGCGTTATTGTTGTATTTCTTGGTATATACTTTTATATTTACCTTGGTATTTGACAAGATATTTACTTTGCCAAATTACTATAAGCCAGCTGCTACCTCTTCATAAAAGCCCACGTTATCTCATTTCATCCAAAAAAGGCTGCCTGATGGCAGCCTTTTTGATGATAGTACATTTCGAGTGTTATCAGAGCCTTCCTAGCGGGTTAGCGACCGGTATAAACTGGTTTGCGCTTTTCGATAAAGGCGCTGACTCCTTCGATGAAGTCATCGGTTTTGGCCAGCATGGCTTGCTGCTGTACTTCCATATCGAGTGCTTCATTTAGCCCTGCGTAGGCGTGGGTGTTTAGCATATGTTTCATGCTGGATAGTGCTTGAGCTGGCAGGGCGCTTAGACGAGAAGCAAGTTTTGCTACCGCATCATCTAATTCAGCAGGCGCCACAACTTGACTGACCAAGTTTAGCTCAGCCATGTCTTGCGCGCTGATTTTGTCGCCTAGCATCACAAGCTCGGTGGTCTTTGCAGGGCCTACCAGCTGGTTTAGTAAATATACACCGCCTGCATCAGGGACGAGGCCGATGTGGACGAATGCTTGCACGAATTTGGCGTTGTCGGCGGTGATACGAAAGTCACAGGTGAGTGCTAGGTTCATGCCTGCACCGGCCACTGCACCTTCTAATTTAGCAATAATCGGCTTGTGAATATGGCGTAGCTTTAAGCTGACTTCGCCTGCGCCTTCGACCATGCCCTTTAGTTTATTGGACATCACCTCTTTGTCGATGCCTTCAGACAGCATCTCTTTGATATCACCGCCGCTAGAAAAATTACCGCCAGCGCCTTGTAGGACAATCACTCGAACGTCGTTATCAGCATCGGCTTGCTCAAGGGCGGTCAATACGCTTTTTTTTAGTGGTGTGCTAAAAGCATTGAGACTCTTTGGGTCATTTAGGGTGATGGTGGCGATATGGTTTTCGCTTTGATACTCAACAAGAGAGGATGACATTGGATTTCCTTATATGAATGGTCTTATGACGTTGGCTAATCGTATCGCTAGATGAATCAGAAGATAAATCAGACACATGGCTAGCAAGCTCAAGCTGCTCAATGAAACGCTTTTTTCTGGCGCGCTATGCCTACGCCGCTCGATGCGACAAAAAACAACTTATCATCTCGCGGTATCATGTATAGCGATTGACAATATTGGCTTGTAGCGTCCGCCTTTGTAGATGGCGGCGTGGATCAGCGGCTTTGATTACTTACTATAGCAGCTTGTTCTGATTATAAAAGCAAGTTTTGTGGGCGCTAAAGACACGGCTATATAAAGGTCAAATATGCTAAACTGTCAATACCCAAAATAAGTCACCAACCTCTCTTATTTATCAGACAAGGAAGTGGTTATGCCAACGGTCCATATCAATAACACAGACATTTATTACGAAGACAGCGCGCCAAATGATACGCAAAAACCAGTCATGGTGTTTGCTCATGGCTTGTTATGGAATACGCAGATGTATGACAAGCAAGTGGCATACTTCCGAGAGCACTATCGCTGTATTGCCTATGATTTTCGTGGTCAAGGTCAATCGCAGATCACCAAGTCAGGCTACGATATGGACACGCTAACAGAGGACACATTAGCCTTGCTGGCGGCACTACATATCGAAAAGTGTCATTTTGTCGGGCTATCAATGGGAGGGTTTGTGGCGCAGCGTATCGCCATCAAAGCCCCAGAGCGCTTACTATCACTTATCTTACTGGAGACGTCTGCCGATCCAGAAGACCCAAAAAACGTGCCACAGTATCGTAAGCTGGTTAAAGCCATACGCTGGATGGGCATCAAGCGCGTCAGTAATAAAGTGATGCCGATTATGTTTGGCAGTAGTTTTTTGGCAGACAAATCACGCAAGTCTGAGCGTAAAGAGTGGCTCACGATGCTACAAGGTAATCGTAAGGGTGGCGTCATCAAGGCGACGATGGGAGTGATTGAGCGCTTAGGTACTTACGATCAGCTAGGTGCGATTACCACGCCGACCTTGATCGTCGTCGGGGATGAGGATGCGGCAACGCCGTATGAAAAGGCCGAGCGTATGCATTTTGCGATCAAAGGCTCAAAGCTTGCGATTGTCAAAGGTGCAGGCCATACCGCCACTGTGGAAGAGCCTGAGCAGGTCAATCGCATTATTGGTCAGTTTTTAGAGTGCTGCGTCTAATATTGCCTTAGCGTTTGCATTGGTACAACACCCAAAAAGCCGCTATCACAGCTGTGGTAGCGGCTTTTTTGATTGATAGGTGCGTGTCATTTATCTTGATTTTATCAGTGTGTTTACCATAAGGACACGCCCCAATCTCTAGAGGCGAGCGCGATACTCGCTACTGCTATCATCTATCGCGCCAAATACCTCAGCGCGGTTGACGATCTCTGTCGCCCAAGCACGATGCGTGGCAGGCTCGAGCATGGTGTTATTGTACTTAAATACCGCTTTGGCCTCGCTATGCAGTATCGCTTGTGCTTCATCTAAGGTGCTAAGAGAGACGCAGTACGCCTGCTGCACCAACGCAATTTGGCTTGGGTGTATGACGGTCTTGCCGACCAAACCCAAGCTGACATCGCGGGTCAGCTCCTGCATAAATAGCGTTGGCTGATCTAGATACTCAAAGACGGGCGCTGTCAGATAAAACCCGTGCGGTACAAAGCAGCCGAGTAGCTGATAGGCCAGTGTGCCAATAGGGGTATCATAGACGATGCTGTTTTTTGGGCGACGTAAGCGCAGCGCGGCAAATAAGTCATTGCCGCCGATACGTAGGGCAAAGACTGGTTGATTAAAGGCTTCTTTAAAGCCGATGGCCAGCTCTTGGTTATGCCGCGGATTAAAGAGCGCTGCGGTCTCGAGCGTCGGCATCAACAGCTGGGTACTGCTAATATTTTGACAAGCCAGTCGCCAGTTGGACAAGCTATACATATCCACTTTTGGCAATACAAAACCATCGATAAGGTCGATATGAGCGTAGTCTGCGAGCTGTTGTAGCATCGCTGGGCTGCGCGGACGCACAAAGACCAAGGGACGTGTCGGTAGCTGGGCGGGCGGCTGGGATTCTAGCGCCGCTGGTTTGCAGGGTTGATTGATTGTATCGACATGCTCAGCCCACGTGTTTAGTAAGTCTTGTAAGCGCTCGAGTGCCAGCTCGACATCGCTATGACCGACAGCGTCCTCTAGACAAATGATAATACTATTAATCGTCGGTAGCTTGTCGCGTTTGATGACCTGCCAGATGTCTTGGCGCGTGGCCGGCATATACAGGCTAGCACCGAGCTGATAAGGGTGATGCGTATGCGGTCTCACCATGGCATGGCGCTCGGTGATGAGGTGGGCATAAGATTGAGTGTGCGCGTATAGGTTTGATTGGTTTTTGGGTATATCGGACATAATGGGTATCGTAGTTGTGATGAATGAAAGGGTAAAACGTTATCATCGTTTCACTCAAAAAAAACAATACAGGACGGCTGGTCTATGTTTTTACTTCTCACACGATAGGCTGAGTAAGCAAAAACATAGACCAGCGCGGCGATGTTATTAGGATAGCGCTTTTTTAAGCTGGCTTTAGCGCGTGTCTGCAATGGAACTATGAGGTTAAAAATGAGATATATTTTTGTCCAGTTAGGGTCAGCTCAAAGCTCATATCAGTATATTAGCTAAGAATGAGACACCTTTTGGCATAAATATAGCCATTTTTAACCCGTAAATCATGAAAGTTGTCATTGAAGACACGCCCTAGTATAAGCGATATGACTATGTATATTAACAGTCGTCTTTGCTGCGTTGTTTGATAAGGGTGATGGCGTGATAGGGTAGTATTTTATCACCTAATACACTGATATGGATATCTCGCTCGTGACATAAATGTCGTAATAGTAGCGTATCGGGATGATCGGCGCAGGCCAGTAAGATACGCTCAGGGTCTCGGCGTAGTATCGCTCTGGTAGCCTCGGCAATGGTTGGCTTGATGCGATTGCGGTTGGTGATGTGATAGTCGGTGGCAATGCTATCGATTAAACCTGCGGTCCGATAGCGTGGCTGCTGATACATCGGCAAGCACTGCATGGGGCGCTGGAGGGTTTGCCGCGCACGATCGATTTGCTCGATAAAGGCGAGGCTGTGATCGATTGCACGCAGCTCCTCATAAAACACGCTGCGGTGTAGTCCTGACTGCGGCTCGGTATACAAACTGCGAGAAATCAGTCCCGACACAGTACTGTTTAATAGTCCCGATGGAATCAGCCAGTCCTCATTGCTTGCTGCCAGCCACGCCACCCCTGCAGGATCGGCCAACGTCAGTAGAGGGACGACGCTTGCGCCTTGATGAAAAATATTGGCAAAGTGCGGCTGATTGGGTTGATTAAAAGGCCGCAAGCTACGCTCAAGCTCTTGATAAATCGCGCCTTTGCCCGTCCAGCCATCGACAAAGACAATCGGGCTGCTTGGATGCGCGTCCAGTATCATCTGCAGCGCGACAGGGTCAAGCCCGCGATCTCGGATGATGCTGATACCATAATGTACACTAGGCAAAGCGTAGCTGCTATCGCTATCTGACCTGTCACCATCTGATAGGGCACGCTGCAATAACACACCGATGGGCAAACCTGCCCGCACTAAGCTGACCAGTACCAGCGGCTGCTCATTATCCACTGTTTGCCCAAAGATATCGTGCAATGTATAAGCCAAATTAGCGATATCGCTTGCCGTTCTATCTGCACCCTGCGCTAGTGCTTGCTGATACAGCTGCTCATGCATGGCGGTCGGTGCCTGCTCTAGTGTCAGCATATCAGAGTAATGACGCTGGCCACTTTGGATCAGCGCTTCTTTTTGGCTGACAGGGACATCGGCGACTGCTTGTTTGTCGACGATGTCGAGTAGTACGGTGACATCAGAGGGCAGGTAGCTGCCTGAGCCGTATTGTGCGAATGTTTGCATATTAGGATGGGTCATAAAGATAGTTACTTATATAAGCGATTGTCATTATTCACGATATCTACAGGCCGTTAGCGGCTAATATTGTCATGCATCTGACCGTGATTTGGCATGCCATACCAGTCCAGCAGCTGCAAAAATGGCAAATCGGCCAAGCTGTCCCCAAAGCCAAAGCTAGGACGCTGAGCATCTAGGTGCTGCGCTAATAAAAACTGCACGGCATGACGCTTATGCACCGCATGCGGTAGGATGGCCAAATTATTGGCATTTACATGGACATAAAAGTCTGTCTCAAAGCCGCGTATGAGCGTTGGCAGTTTTTCTGCCAGCGCTGCCAACGCCTGATGGTCTTTTTGGCCATGCTTGATCGCCAGATAAATTGTCAAGTCCTGATGAGCGCTGCCACGCCCAAAGCGGTCGCGATGCGCGGTAAACACTAAATGGCTACTGGCACTCTGCGCATGCTTGGTAAATACCGCGCTTAGCTGCGCCAGCTTGTCTTGCAGAGGCAACAGTGCGTCATACATATGCTGCTGCCATGCGCCTAGTGGCTCGCCATTAGAGCTTAAAATAACCGCGCCGTGGGTGAGTATTTGCCAGCTATCAAACGGCAGTTTTACCCGTTTGATTTCATGACGATCGCGGGCTGTGACCACTATCAGCTCAGTGCTGGCAAGTAACCAATTAAAAAACGCCGCTTGCCGTTGACTCATAAAACTCAGCGGCTCGCCTTGTTTGTTGACGGAGGCGCAGACCAAGTGTTCAGGTGCAGCGGTAGGCAGCTGCCATGCATCAATTTTGCGCTGAGTTTGAAATAGCGTATCGTCTAGATCCATAAGGGCGTAGGGTTTGACGATATGAGGGCTGGGTTGAAAAAACATCGTGCTCATATTTTACCACCTACTATCAGTACATTGTCTAAATCCTGCCACATCTCATCGACGCTATCAGCCGCAGTTTCCACACACAGTACAATCAAGTCCCACGCCTTTGGCTCGACGTTATATACAAAGTTGGTCATGCCAAGACCATAATGATCACGAAAGCTTAGCATCGTACCGATCGCGCCGCCAAGAGCAATCGGCGAGCGTGTCAGCGCGCCAAATTTGACGGCAGCTTGCGTTTGGCTTTCTAGCCACTCTGCCAACAAAAACGGCAACCAAACAAACTCATTACTGCCTAATACCAATATGCGCGCAGGCCACTGAGGCTGGCTGGGTGATATCTGCTCGCGAAAGCGTGTAAATACCGTTTGGAAGTGCGCCAAATAACGATCAAACCCCTTTGTACTATCGAGCGTTGGGAAGCGCCCCCAATTGCCAGTGTCACCTAACGGCTGGCTACCAGCTTCGGTGGTATCGACGGCTGGCATCGTGATCGGCTCAGGATTGGGGGCATCTGTCCAAGTCCATGCGCCAGACAATAAGTGATGACGATAAAAATCAATATCAGGCAGGCGGCTAGATATAGTGTCTGCGGTATCCGTGGTTTCTTGCTGTTGATTGAGTGACCAATCAACCAGCGTGGTCAGATGTACTTGTGCTAGCTGACTAAGACCAGCGTGACGTAGGGCGGTGACGACATTGACGCAGGTGTTGCCTGTCGAGGCCTCGTCATCGACCATAATAAGCGTCTTACTCGCAAGTAATTGCGCTTGCGTCGCTTGATCTGCACTTTGGTAAATCAAGTGCTGGCTGGCGTGACTGTGATCTTCGCTAAAAGTCGTCAGCAGACATGCGCTGTCGTTAGATGCGGCGTCAGCGCTATGCTGGGCGTGACGGGTGGAGTTGAGCAGTAGCGCGTTGGGGTAGCGGGTTTGCAGCGCTTGATGCACGCCTGCTGATAGGCCCACCGCAGTCTCCGCCATACCAATCACCAAAATAGGCTCGGGCAAATGGCTGGGAATCAACGCGGCCAAATCAGTAAAAGCGGTACGCATGGTGCTGGGAGCGACAGGAATATGGCGACCTAAGACTTTTGAGACAAACAAAAATGCGCGCTTAGGATTGATGCGCTGGGCAAAGCCCAATAAATCATTTAATTGATACGCTGCATTGCCGTTATGGCTATTGGTTTGATACGTGAGATCAAGGGTACCGCGAGGTAGCTCGATGGTGGTACGCTGCTTTGGCATTCATTTTCCTTTTAGGATTATTCAAATATGCTTAGGTTTATACTTGGTTTTTATACTGAAATTTTACACGGAAGCCTTACATTGGCACACTTTATGTCATGTGCGACTGGCACTCATTTTGCGCGGCATCAGCGCGTTTAAATTTATATAAGTGCTTTATTTTCGATTGATTGTAGGTTAACCATAGGCGCATGATAACTGAAATCAGCGGTCGCCGTTTAGGTTTTGTAGATATCTATGATGACGGTCGGGCGCTGTCATTTTTGGCTATTTTTTGACCGTTTTTTTAACCAAAAAGCGAGTTCTTTATTGATCATGTTTCAGTTGTAATATTCACACATTTATTCGTCTTAGTCTTAGCGATTAATAAAGAAACCGCCGCCTATAAGGATAGCCACGATACGATAAAGGTGATAATGCCTGATCTGCGCCCAGCATCCAATGATAGAAAATCCTCACCAAGGCCATGGCATTCAAGCCTTATGGCGATTTTTAAACAATAAACCCACCCTCCGCGTGAGCGTTTAGCCACCTATCGGATAATCTTGCCATTTATCGGTCAATGCCGGCTATCTGCTTGCGAGGCAATATGTATTCATTGATAATGCAGCCAAAATTACTTCTGTAAAGTAACCAGATAGTAACGAGATTTTGAGCAGCTAATATATAAAAAACCATGTGTTCGCTGGCAATACTGCTATTGCTGATTGATACGTTAAAAAAGTCGCAAAACAGGTGTACGTCTGGCGATATTTTGGTGACCTAATCAGCGCTGCAGTTTACCAAAATAACTCAGCACGAAAAAGTTTGGCTGTATTGTTAAAAAGGAGTGAGCGTTGAGATTCTCTTGTGCACTAGAAACCGCCTCGGAACGCATCCGTTTGGTCAATGTGATTTCACCATTGATCAAAGCTGGCTATCAGCTTGTCTCACAAAGACAAGAGCCGTCAAGCAATGGCGGCAACATCATACAGGTGGTGGCCAAAAGCCAAGGCGCGAAGACGCAAGCGGATTTGATCGCTGACTTGTCTGCCATCGACGGGTGTACGCTGTTTAAGCTGGAAATTGAAGAAGACGAGGCGGCGCCGGTGGCGACTCCGATACCATCGGCACCTACTGCTCCAACAATAGACGAAAAAAGCGTACTGGCCGCTATCGGTGTGCGGTATCCAGACATAGCCGAGGTGGTCACTCAGTACAAAGCCAGTCTGCCGGCCGAAAGACGCGTCAGTGCCATGCATGAGCTGGGCCGCAAGGTTGGCGGCGGTATCTATCAGCGTGACTATGCGCTTGGTAGTCCGCTCAAGATGTCTGCTGCCATCAGCCGCGAATTGGTGCCTGCACTCAAAGTGTTTTCTAAAATCAAGGCCCGTGACCATGTCATTACTTTGGTGAAATGTCCGTTTTGTCAGTCATCCGAGCATTCGCATTCAGGCTGCCATTTTGTGGTGGGTTATATAGAAGGCTTTTTGGCAAGCAACCCTGCGGTGGGCAGAGTGCGCGCAGAAGAAACCAGCTGCGGTGCGGGCAGTACCCATGTTTGCGAGTTTACTATCTGGTAAAAGTCACTCATGGGTCAAATAACACCTATGACAAAAAAGTAATGAGCGTCTCAAGTACGGCGACTCGTACAACTCTTAAATGGCTTAAATGGCTTGGGCTCACTGTTTATAAAAATGTAAAGGGCGAAAAAATGATAGAAGTTGAATATAACCTAATGTTGGTGCTTGTCTTGTATGCCATCGCTGTGTTTGGCTCGTATGTTGGTCTAAACTTGGCCATCCGAGTTCCGTCTGCTAAGCCTGGCAATGACTTGTACTTTTGGGTAGCGCTGTCCTCGCTCGCCATCGGTGGTGCGATTTGGTCGATGCACTATATCGGTATGATGGCCGTGGATATGAAGATGCCCGTGACCTATGATGTGGGCTTGACGATTGTGTCGATGCTGCTGGCGGTACTGTTTGTGGCGGTCGGTGTGGTCATCGTTGGCCGCGGTGTACCAAGTGTGGCAAAACTGCTCGGCGGCGGGATATTGACAGGTCTTGGCGTGGCCGCCATGCACTATACCGGCATGGCATCCATGCAGATGGAAGCAACCATGTCCTATAATACCCCGCTTTTGCTCACCTCGATAGCGATTGCCATTGCCGCATCGATCGCTGCGCTATGGTTGGCCTTTAATCTGCGCGGCAATCTACAACGTTTTGGCAGTGCCTTTATCATGGGTATTGCGGTGTGCGGGATGCACTACACAGGTATGGCCGCGATGGAGATGCAAATGGCTCATACGGGTGAGGTGATGTCTATGGCGCATAGCAGCTCAGACGCTTTTATGTCATCGATGCTTATCTTTATCGGCTCGGCCATCGTCCTAAGCTTGCTGTGGGTCATTGCCTCTAAAAATGCGCCGCAAAAGGCAGCACTGGTATTTGGTGAGTGATATCTCATACTGCAGCCCGATGAGATTAGGGCGTGTCGTCAGCTCAATCAATATCTCAATCAATTCAATTGAAGGCATGCTTTAAGCAAAAAGGTTTTTAGAGTACGCTCTAAAAACTTTTTTTGATGCAGACCCTTATTTTAAAGCAATTATCTTTAAAATAAGGGTCTGCATCAAGGGTAATAAACAGCAGTTTTATTTAATTTTGACACTGGTCATCAAAGAGCGCACCTGACAGGGAGTGATTTGCTCAATGACGTCAGCCAGTTTGGGCTTGTCGCTCAGGCCCAGCCAATAACCAAAGCCAATTTGGGTCAAGTCGACAGCGCTGTGCGCCGTATAGCCGATACCACCTGAGGGGCGGCTGTTAATCTCAAGGACACGGTGCTGACCGTCGCTATCAGCCTTGGTTTGGACGCTAACGATACCGTCGCAGCCAAAGGCACTAATCAATGGAATCACCACTGCCATCACCTCCTGATCGTAGCCGACATGCTGGATTTTTCCTGTCTTATGGCGTGTAACGGCCGCCAGCACCTCACCGTATTCACACACCACATCGATAGAGTATTCTTGGCCTGATAGATAGGGCATCAGTAACATAGGGATAGGGCGCTCATGCACCATCTGGCTATGGCTATATGCGTGCAAAAACTGCTCGGTGCTAATTTTTTTCTCTTCAGTAAAGTACAGATGCTCAAAGCTGTCATAAAGGTCAGCTGCTGCCTTTCCAGTATCAAGCCGCCAAAACCCTTGGGCAAAAATACCTGTGACCGGTTTGACACACAGCGGCTGATCGCCGTATTTATCCAGCAATGCTTCAAGCTCGGCTAGGGTATCAAACCGCCACGCCTCGGCCACAGGAATGTCATGCGCCTGACAGTGCTGCATAAAGGCAAACTTATCATCGATGGACGCTAGGGCGTCGACACTGGTGGCTCCTGTCAGTAGGCGGATGCCAGCCGCCGCAAACGCGTCGCGCTTTGCTTCGTAGTCTATGCTGTTGCGTCCAGTCAAAAGGACTTTGACCTGCTGCTGCTGGGCTTGTTCGAGCACAAATTGTCAGCGCGGCACATCAAAAGGAGGTATTTGCTTGGGATCATCACTTGCGGACGCTAAAGGCTCACGATACACCGTATCGGCCAGCGCAAAGATCTCAGGCCTATCATGGCGATGTGAGGCAATGATATGCAGTGGTGCACTCGTTTTGGTTTTTAGAGCTTGCAGGCTAGCGAGCATATCGCGCTGACTGGATTGACCTTCAGCCAACCAGACGGCTAGGGGCGCTGAGTGATGAGTAGCGTTTACAGGGTTGTTCATGGGTCTCTCAGATGCTAAGGGTTAGGGGAATAATATCGTGATTCGATCGTCACTGTTTCTCAAGCACTTTATTATCAGAGCTTTATTTATCAGCATTTTATGGCATAGGGATAGTGAGCGTACTTTAATATCAGTAGCACTGGGCTTATTTTCAACTGACTGCTACTATAGGGCAATGTATAAGGCGTGTCTTCGATTCACGCGATAGCTATCTAAATGGGCTAAAAATGGCCAAATTTTACCAAACATCGTCAAATAGCAGGTCAATATTCCGATACTAACGGCGCTATTTTCCTTGTTTGACGGCAATTTATCTCATTTTTATCACCATTTTGAAATGCAGACACGCCCTAGTATGATCCATTAAGCAATAAAAAATAAGCATTATTACTTATAAGAAGGACAGAATATGAGCCAAAACCAACCGCAACAATTGGTGGCGGGTGCCAACGCGCCATTACCCAATGACCATATCAGTATTCGTATCATAAGCCAAAACGCGGTAGATTGCGCCGCCTATCGCTTAACTAGCGATGGCAAGGTACGCGGTGATGGCGACATGATATTTTATGGTCAGACCCGCAGCGACGACGGCAATGTCAGCTTTCGCGGCCATGACAGCGATGGGTTTTTTGATATCAATTTGCCCGCGCAGCCTGCCAATATCGACAAGATTGCTTTGGCATTCTCTAGCGAGCAAACGCTGGCGCAAATCGGTGATGTGGATATTCAGGTACTGCAGGGCAGCCAAGTATTATTGACCTGCCAGCTAAATGGTACTGGTCGCTCCGAAAAAGCCATTATCTTGGCCGAATGCTACCGCCGGCAGGGCAGTTGGAAGTTTCGTTTTATCGCGCAGGGGTTTAATGGCGGTCTCAAGCCATTATCTGAGCATTTCGGGGTCGAGATTGCCGATGAAGCGCCAGTGCCAAGCCAAGCAGCAACTCAAGCACAAACGATCAATACACAAAAACCCAATCGACCTGCTCAGGCCACCCCGCCGCCGATACCCGCCAGTCCTACGGTAAATTTGAACAAAATCACCTTAACCAAAAACCAGTCCAGCATCAATCTAAAAAAACGCGACAATTTTGGTAAAATCGCGGTCAATCTCAACTGGAACCAGCGGCCAAATGCCGATCAAAAAACGCCCAAAAAAGGACTGTTGGGTGACTTGTTTAAGCAGCATAAGTCTGGCGGCATCGATTTGGATGTCGGTGCGATGATTCATCTAAAAAATGGCGAAAAAACCTTGATTCAAGCACTGGGCAATCGCTTTGGTAGCTTGCAGTCGGCGCCTTATGTGTGCTTACGCGCTGATGATAGAACCGGGCAGGTGAGTGGCGGTGAATGGCTCGATATCAATGGCCAACAGTGGTCGCAGATTGAGGAGGTGTTTATTTTTGCCTTTATTTATGAGGGTGTGCCAAACTGGGCCCAAACCGATGGGGTGGTGACCATTCACGTGCCAGAGCAGCCACCGATTGAGACTCGTCTGACAGAAGGCACCGGCAACCTGCCTATGTGTGCCATCGCGCGACTGGTCAATCAGCAAGGCAGCATCAATGTCGAGCGTATCAACCAATACTTTAAAGGTCACCAAGAAATGGATAAGGCCTTTCATTGGGGCTTTAGCTGGAAGCGTGGACGTAAGTAAGACCTAATTCCAATCTTCAAGTCCCAATACTCAAGTATCAGTATTGAAGCATCCGTATTCAAATATCAATCAGCCCGTCTATGATAAATAGACGGGCTGATTTTTTGTAAACAAAAACAGTTATAGTAAATAGAAATAGTACCTATTAAGCATGCGGGGTAATCGCAGGCATCAAGTCATGAAAGGTACGACCAGAGGCAGTCTCGCCGATGGCGTGCATCTTCCACTCGCCGTTATGACGATAGACCTTGGCCATAATCATCGCAGTATGACCGCCTTGTGCGGATAAATTATAGCGCGCCACCTCAGCGTTGTTGCTGGCGTTGACGATACGGCAAAACGCATTTTCGACGGTCTCAAACGTCTGACCGGTAAAGCTATTGACCGTAAATACCAGTGACGTCACATTGCTTGGGACGCGCGCGAGATCGACGTTGATGACCTCATCGTCGCCGTCACCATCGCCAGTACGGTTGTCGCCTGTATGGACGATGCTGCCGTCTTTTGATTTTAGCTGGCTAAACCAAATCGCATCGACGGCTTGTTTGCTGCTGTCGAACATGATGCAAGAGGCGTCAAGATCGATAGAATCGCCGCCGCTACCACCGCCAAACAATTTACCCAAAAACCCGCCTTTTTGTGCTTGAGGCCCTTGTGCCACATCCCAGCCGAGGCCCAGTTTGACTTGTGTCAGCTCGCCGCCAGCTTCTTTGCTTAAAGAGATTTTTTGCCCTTTTTGTAGATTAACTGCCATGAGATTGTCCTTATAATAATTGTGAGTAAAAACGAACAGCGCCGCGCTATAAGATATTGTCTAAAAAGCCACCACCGCCGCCGCGACCGCCTGAGCTAGTGCCTAGGATGCTTTGTAGCCAGCCTTGGTAGCTGTCACGGTTGCGTGAGCAGATGATGACTTTGCCGCTACCTGAGAAGTTTAGCACCATACCTTCGCCGCTGGTGACGGAGTTGATGATATTGCTCATGATGCCTTTTTTCTTACTGGTCGACACCGACAGTTTATAGTCTAAGTTTGAGTCCCAGCAGACCACGTGACCATTATCGATGATGACGTCTTTGTCTGGTGTCACCTCAATCTCAAACAGCGAGCCAAAACCTGATACCACCACTTGACCTTGGCCTTGGGTCTGCATCACCATAAAGCCGCCGGTATCGCCAAATACTGCGCCGCCAAGGTTGCGCTGAATATTGGCTCTGATATCGACGCCTGTTTGCGCGGCGACAAAAGCCCCATCACTGAGTGTGTATTGCTGCTTGCCAACCTCGATGATTTGCATATCGCCATCTAGCGTTGGTGCAAGCAGGCAGTCTCCTTCGCCGCCCGTCGCTTCTATCTGCTGCTGAAATAGGGATTCGTCATTGGCAAAGCGGCGCATCAACGACTGCATCAGCCCGCCTTGTAGTTTGCCTTTTAACTCAAGATTGGACTCCATCATAACCATGGCGTTGGCTTCACAATAGATAGAGTCGCCCTTTTTTAGATTGCAGTGCAAAAAAGGCTCAATGGTACCGATTAAGCTAAATGTCGCGGCCATAGGGGGCAAATCCTTCTTTTAATCTTTTTGATAGAGACGATGTCACAGGGGCTGATAGATCATCTTTATGCTGCGTAATAAACATAAAGCCATCAAATGTGAAAAATGAGCACACTTGATGGCTTATTTGCTGCCGCAGTCCTATATAGATGGTAACTGCATAGATGGTGACTGCGACGATGGAGGGTTTAAACTTTGATAGATTTAAACCTTGATAAGTTTAGATCTTGATAAGTTTAGATCTTGATAAGTTTAGATCTTGATAAGTTTAGATCTTGATAAGTTTAGATCTTGATAAGTTTAGATCTTGATAAGTTTAAACCCAGATAAGGTTAAACGATGGCGTTATACATTTACGCCATAAGAAGCCGCTAATGGGCCAAGACCGCCATTAAAGCCTTGTCCAACCGCGCGGAATTTCCAATCGCCGTTGTGACGATATAGCTCACCGAAGATCATAGCCGTCTCGGTGCTGCCGTCTTCTGATAGGTCGTAGCGAGCGATTTCGGCTTGTCCATTATCATTGACCACGCGGATATAAGCGTCGCCCACTTGGCCGAAGTTTTGGTTACGAGCTTGGCCTTCATAGATGATGGCACAGATGGCGACTTTGCTAACATCCGCTGGGACATTGGCTAGGTTGATTTTGATTTTTTCATCATCGCCGTCGCCTTCGCCAGTACGGTTGTCACCGGTGTGCTCGACCGCGCCGTTGTCTGACTTTAGGTTGTTAAAGAAGATAAAGTCTTGATCGTTACGAACTTTACCCGCTTCATTCAACAAAAAGCCGATGGCGTCTAAGTCAAACTCTTGACCGTCGGTCGCACGCGGATCCCAGCCAAGACCGACTGTGATGTTGGTCAAGCCTGGCGCTTCTTTTGATAAGTTTACGTTGCCGCCTTTTGTTAAGCTAATAGCCATATAAATATCCTATGAATTAATAATTAAGGGTTTTTGGTGTTATAAGTTAAAAATAGAGCAGTCGTGGCTATCTGAGCACAAAAGATCAATAAATCGACCTGTACGCCATATCCTGCCTATCATTACGTCTAATATACTAAGCGATTGCTGAGTAAGCAAGGCGTATTTTGTGTGACTATACAACATATATCTTTCTGTCTACAAAAAAGTGAGATTATGACCATGTCCATCGTCGTTTCGCTATTTATCTGATTATCATTTATAATAGCGCGCTCAGGTTCCCTCTACCCTGCTGTAAAAAAAGGCCGCTTTATGACTATTAGTACTGTTTTGACAGCCCCGATCGAACCCATTCGCTATCGCCGCGCGCTATTTTGGCTGGTCAGCCTGCATATCTTTATCATCGCCAGTAGTAACTACTTAGTGCAGATACCTGTCGAGCTGTTTGGCTTTATCACTACATGGGGCGCTGTTACCTTTCCCTTTATATTCTTGATTACCGACTTGACCGTACGTATCTTTGGTCAGCATTTAGCCAGACGTATTATCTTTTTTGCTATGATGCCTGCGCTGGTGATTTCTTATTATTTTTCTGTGGTGTTTTCAAATGGTCAATTTATTGGTCATGAGCATCTGCTGGATTTTAATTTATTTGTCTTTCGCATTGTGTTGGCCAGTTTTAGCGCTTATGTGGTCGGACAGCTGCTAGATATCCAAGTATTCAATAAACTGCGCCGCTTGAGTATCTGGTGGGTTGCACCGCTCGCATCGACGTTTATTGGCAATTTGGTCGATAGCTTTTGCTTTTTTGCCATCGCTTTTTATAAAAGCCCAGACCCTTTTATGGCGTCGCACTGGATTGAGATTGGTGCGATGGACTATCTGTTTAAGATAGTGATGGGCGTGTGTATTTTTTTACCGCTCTATGGCGTGGTGTTGGCAAAACTTCAGAAGATGCTGGCAGGGAAGTAAACATCATCAGAGATCGTGAGCACCTTAATGCCAGTAGGACGGTACTGGTTTTAAAATAGATTAACGATATAGTCGATTCTCAACAAAACAGATACATTATATGTCAACGTGGAACTGGTATAAATTTTCCTTGCGTGCTGTGCCTGCGCCGACAGAGGCTGCGTAAAAATTATTCCAGTCCCACTGTATCGTTTTTATACTGAACTCACTATATAAGGTTGGATATCACGCTAGATAATGAGCGAAGTCTACAATCGCACATAAAAAAACAGGTTATACCAATTGCTTGATATAACCTGTCATTTGATCACTTAATGAAATCGAATGCTGACACTAAACACGGCTGCGTTATTCAAGTGCTTGGCGTTTACGGTAGTTAAGTGATGCCACAAACGCCCAACCAATAAAGGCGATACCGATAAGACCAGTGATCAGCTCTGGCACGTGGAATTTCACCGACAATAGCATGATGATGGCCAAAGCACCGATGGCATAATGCGCGCCGTGCTCTAGATAGACAAACTCATCGAGCGTGCCTTTATCGACTAAGAAGATAGTCATCGAACGGACAAACATCGCACCGATGGCAAGACCAAGCATAATCACAATCACGTCATTGGTAATGGCAAAGGCACCAATCACACCATCAAAACTAAACGACGCATCAAGGACTTCTAGGTATAAGAAACCGATGATACCGCCTTTCATGATGGCGCTGGTGGCCTCAGATCCTGAGGTGCCGCCTTCGTGCTCTAGCTCTTCTTCCAAATCGCCCTCGAGCATACCTGATACCACTTGGACACCAAGATAGACAAGAATACCCCAGACGCCTGCGATTAATACCGCCGCTGATTGCTCAGCGCTGGCCCACGATACCGCAACCATCAAAACGATCAGCGCCACAAACACGCTCATGGCATCGACTTTGCCCAGCTTTACCAAACGGCTCTCTAACCACTCAAACCAATGCACTTCTTTATCATCAAAGATAAAGTTTAAGAACACCAGCAATAAGAAAATACCACCAAAGGCAGAGATCTCTGCATGGTGTGCCATGAGTCTGGCAGAGTATTCTTCTGGGTTATACAACGCCAGATTGATCACTTCCATCATACCAAGGTCAGCAGTGACGGCGACGATGACGATTGGGAATACCAAACGCATACCAAATACGGCGATTAAAATACCAACGGTTAAAAAGATTTTTTTCCAAAATTCGTCCCAGCCTTTGAGGACTGAAGCGTTGACCACCGCATTATCAAACGATAATGAAATCTCCATGACGGCCAAAATAGCAGTAATAGATAGGGTGGTTATCATACCGCCCATACCGCCGTGTGAATATCCCCACCATGCCGCGATTGCAAGGGCAATAATGGTAAAGATAAAGTCTAAATAAAAATGTCTCATGACACATCCTGTCTGGTTGCGTAAAGCTAAGGTCGGCCTATTATAGGCACAAACTGCAAAAAAGTGGTTATCGCTAACCACTTTTTATGGATAATTTTAAACGAAACCTAAAGTATTGCTAGTCGTTTGCCGATGAAAAATTGTGACTGTTTTGCAACCAAAATTTGTGCGTATCATCGTGTCTGACAGTGCGCTATGACTGTCTGATCGCTAGGGTAGAGGGTTATACTCAAAATTAGATATCGACGCCATATTGATGACACATCGCCTGCAAGCCGCCTGAGTAGCCCTGACCGACAGCGCGGAATTTCCATTCGCCATTATGGCGATATACTTCGCCAAACACCATGGCGGTCTCGACCGAGTAGTCTTCTGCTAAGTCAAAACGCACCACTTCTGTGCCAGTTTCTTCATTAACGACGCGGATAAAGGCGTTGGCCACTTGACCAAAGTTTTGATTGCGCGCTGCCGCATCATGAATGGTGACCGTGACCACGACTTTGTCGATATCGGCTGGGACTTGGGTGAGGTTTACTTTGATGACTTCATCATCACCGTCGCCTTCGCCTGTACGGTTGTCGCCAGTATGCTCCACTGCGCCATTATCAGATCTGAGCTGATTGTAGAAAATAAAATCATGATCGCCGCGTACTTTGCCCGCGGTATTTAATAAAAACACACTGGCGTCCAGATCAAACTCAGCGCCAGAGGTAGCGCGCTCGTCCCAGCCAAGACCGATGAGCAGTTTGGTTAGGTTTGGGTCGGTTTTGGTGAGCGATAAGTTACCGCCTTTGTTCAGTGATAAAGCCATGGGATTGTCCTTATTATTAGGGGAGGGAGGCGCAGGATAAAAGCGCGGGCCATGTCATGGCACATCTGAGTAGATTAAGCCGAGCAAAACCTATGATGGGATTGGTGTCTGGACAGCCTGCGCTTTTTCGCCGCGTAGTAGTGCTCTATCATAACAACAAAAAATGGCCCAATCAAAGCCGATTGGGCCATTGTGATATTTGCTACAAAACACTACGAAAGCTGGGCAAGCAAGGCGGGTATAGGTCTTTTTTATGCCTTAACGATGACGAATCTCAAAGCTTTGGTGGATGGGTTTTTTGATATTAAAATCAAAGCCGATGGTCTTTGGCGTGATATTGACAATATCGTAGCGCTCGCTTAGCTGCTCGTCCAACTCAAAACGGGTGAAGTTATTAGAAAAATACAACACGCCGTCCGAGGTTAAGCGGTTCATGGCGCGATTGATAAGGGCGGCATGGTCGCGCTGCACATCAAAGGTGCCTTGGAATTTTTTTGAGTTGGAAAAAGTCGGCGGATCGATAAAGATAATATCAAACTGCTCAGTATTGTCCTTGATCCACTCAAAAATATCGGCGGCGATAAACTGATACTTGCTCCTACTGACATCCAGACCATTTAAGGCAAAGTTTTGCTTGCCCCAGTCGAGATAGTTTTGTGACAGATCCACACTAGTGACTTTTTTGGCGCCAGCGAGTGCTGCGTGTATACTGGCCGTACAGGTATAAGCAAATAAGTTAAGTACTGACTTGTCGCGACTGTTGGCTTTGATACGGGCGCGCATGTTGCGATGGTCGATAAACAGGCCGGTATCGAGATAGTCGGTAAAGTTGACATAAAAGTAAGCGCCATCTTCGCGTGCGATATAAAACTTACCGCGCTTTTCGCTACTGCCTTGCTTGCTGTATTGCTCATTACCTGATTGACGGGCGCGGGTTTTGATAAAGACCTGCTCGCGGTTGATATCAAACACCTCACGGATACCCATCAAGGCGAGGTTAAAGCGTTTTTTTGCGGTCTCAGGCGGGATGGTTTTGGGCGGTGCGTATTCTTGCACGTGCGCATAATCACCATATAGGTCGATGGCCACTTTAAAGTCGGGCAAATCAGCGTCATAGACACGAATATTACTGACATTGTCTTTTTTGGCGAGCTTTTTGAGCTTGGCGAGGTTTTTTTGTAGACGGTTGATAAAGTCTTGCCCGCCCTCTACCGTGATGTCGCGCTTCTCAAAACGACTGACCAGATGGCCTATTTGTCCAGAGATAAGGGTCCCATAACGAAAATAAACCGTAATGGCACCGTTGTGACAGCGTAGGGTTTTTGGTTCTTTGATTGGTAAGATATCGACCTGCTCGACATTGGCGGCCAAGATGCCAAGCATTGGATTAATGCCACTGCCTGCAAAGCTGTCTTGCAAAATAAGCCCGATTGACTGGTATAAAGGTTTGATAATGTCTTCATCGCCCAAACGCTCGCCATAAGGTGGGTTGGTAATGACAAGCGGATTGCTCAAGCGGCCATCGTCGACCAGCGGCTTTAGCACACCGCCTAGCTGGTTGAGCGCGCGCGTCTCGATATCAAGCAGCGGCAACAGTTCTTGCAGCCCTGCAGCGATTAGGTTTTTTTCTGTGGCGAGTATCGCACCGCTATCAGCATCAAAACCCAAAATCAGCGGCAAGGTGTCTGGCTGCTCTTGAGCAATGGCGAGCGCCTCGCGAAAACGGTTTTGGGCATCCTCAATCATCTGCTGCCAGAGCGCATCATCATGATGTTGCCATTCATAAAATCCGAATTGATTGGCCGCTTTATCGATACCGACAGCATAATCACAATGCATCAAGAGCGCTTCGATAATAAATGTACCAGAGCCGCACATAGGATCGATAAGAGCGTTATAAAAAGGCGCGTTGCCTGCGTCGTTTTTCTTATGCCAACCTGCGCTATAGAGTAGTGCTGCCGCTAGGTTTTCTTTTAAAGGCGCGTCGGTCATGGCCACACGATAGCCACGGCGATGCAAGCTGGTACCAGATAGGTCTAGATACAGCTCGGCTTGCTTGTCATTGACAGTAGCAAACACAGAAAAATCTGGGTTTTTGCTGTCGACGTTGGGGCGGCTGTCATATACTTCATTGAAGGTATCGGCGATGGCATCTTTGATACGCAGCATTGCAAACTGCTGACTGACCGCCACGCGCTTATCGACAGACAGACGGATGGCAAAGGTTTGCTCTAAGTCAAACTGCTCAGTCCAGTTGACAGATTTTGCCAAACCATAGAGCTGCTCGGCCACATCATATTCGGTATTGATGTTTTTGCGTTTGATTGGCAGCAGTACCCGTGAGGCCACGCGTGACCAAAGACAGATGGTATACAGATCACGCAAGCCGCCAGTGACGGTCAGACGACCGGTGCTTTTGATATCGCTTTGAATACCAAAGCTGGTCAGCTCAGTCTGTAGCGGCGCTTCGAGCCCATCGGCACAGGTAACGATAAGCTCAAGCGACAACGCTGGCGAAGATGCTGTGGAAGATGCTGGCGAAGTGGTTTCGGTCATACGGATACCTGTGGTCTAAAAGGGTAAATGAGGCACATCAACAATGGCGATGTTTAACCCGTGATTTTATCATATTTCCAGGTAGGATGGTTTAAAGTGATGGGTATTGAGCAAGATAGTCGCGTCTTTACTGCTCATTTTTTGTCAGGGGTAGCGGCTCTGATGACTGTGATACTACCTGCGTGGTGGTGGCAAAGGGCTTGGTGGCGATAGGATAGTCGACGTCCTTTGGCATCAGCAAACGCATATGCGGATAAGGGGTAGAGATGTTGGCAGCATCGAACGCGCGTTTGATGTCCTCTTTGAGACCTTCTTTGATTTTTGGCATACGGGCGACGGCAGCAGGTTTTACCCAAAAACGCACGATAAAGAAAACCCCGTATTCACCAATTTCATCGACTGTGGCTGAGGGCTCTGGACGACTGAGCACCACATCGGTGTCACTGAGGACTTGTAGGATCTCTTTGCGAGCGGTATCGATATCGTCTTCAAAGGCGATACGCACACGAATATCAAACCGTATGAAGTTTTTGGAGGTTAAATTGGTCACCTCAGAGGAGGCAACATTGGAGTTTGGGATAATGACGGTGATGTTGTCCCGCGTCAAGATATGCGTGGTACGCAGGGCGATGAGTACCACCCGGCCTTCATTTTCATTGATATGAATCCAGTCACCCACTTGAAACGATTGCTCAAGCAAGATGGTAATGCCAGCGATGAAGTTGGCAAGGGTGGACTGAGCGGCAAAGCCTACCGCCAGACCGACGATACCGAGACCGGCGACCAGTGAGACGATATCAAAGCCAAACTGCGCCATGACACTGGCCAGACCTAGCACCAGTAGCAGCACAGACAAGATGTTTTTTAGTAGCTGCTCTATCGAGGCATTCAGACCATAATGCTGCAAGACTTTGTGAATGATCTGTCCAGATGAGGTCCAAAGCACATAATAAATACCTGCCCATGTGCTGGCCTTGGCAGTGGCCTTGATGGTTTCAGGCTCAAAGTATATCTGACTCATAATGGCAATCAAACTTGCCACAATCCAGATATAGCGCAGTACCGAACGGACAATCTTGGTGCGCCGCTCATTCAAGTGCAGCTTTGTTTTGCTCTGCTTGAGAATATAAATCGCCAACCAATAAAAAGCCCCAAGTACCGCAAGCAAGATCAAGATTTTGATGGCAGTACTGGCCAAATCGACCACCTGTGAGGACCAGTCGATTGACTCTTCATCAGCA
The DNA here is from genome assembly GCF_017498075.1 of Psychrobacter halodurans. Classification (NCBI taxonomy): domain Bacteria; kingdom Pseudomonadati; phylum Pseudomonadota; class Gammaproteobacteria; order Moraxellales; family Moraxellaceae; genus Psychrobacter; species Psychrobacter halodurans. The sequence goes on along the minus strand of NZ_JAGBKN010000003.1, from coordinate 108,492 downwards.
GAGCCGCCAAGCGCCAGATAAAGACTAGTATGCAGATCACGAATGATCTCTTGAAAAAAATCGGTAATACTAGCGATTGGCATTTTTTGGTCCATGCAGTGATGAGTACATGTAAAGGTATTAAGTTACCTGAAATTAGGGAGGCAAGCAAACACAAGATACGCCCTGATCGCCTGCAATGCTACCTTTTTTATCAGGTTTTTTATGAGGGCGTGTCCTTCCTGTAAAACAGTCCAAATCCTTAAAAACTGTCTTCTTGCGTATCGTGGTACTGATAAGGGATTTCCATCTTGTGCTGTACATCGCGCAACGCTGTCCGTAGTCCTTCTAATATTGTAGGGTGATAAAATGGCGTGTCGAGCATGTCTTTGATGTTTAAGTCATTGGTAATGGCTGTCGCCAAAATGTGACCGATATACTCAGCATCAGGGCCAATCATGCTGGCGCCCAGTATTCTGTCGGTTTTTTTGCAGCCGTAGATATGGAGCAAGCCACAGTTGACTCCCATCACTCGACTACGACCTTGATTGTCAAAACTGACGCGGCCGATGACGTACTCTAACTCTGGGTCTTGTTGGATTTCAGGAAGCGACATGCCAACGTTGACGATCTGCGGTGAGCAAAACACGATAGAAAAAGGCAGGGCAGGCGGACGTATATAGGCGTCTTTTTCATTGCCGCAGATCATGTTGCCTGCGCTGTAGCCTTCATCACTAGCAACGTGTAACAAAGGTATGTGTGCATTGGCATCACCCACGATATAGACGTTTAAGTCGCCAATTTGGCCGGTTTTTATACTGAGGTTTTTTGGTCGGTTTTTATCATCAAGCTCGACGCCCAAGTTTTCAATGCCCAGTTGTTTGATGGTATTGCGTCGACCGGTGGCGACCAGCACGTATTCGCCTTGCCACTGGCGCGCTTCGCCGGCACTGTCTTCATAGTTGATAAATGCGGTTTGTTCTGGATGGTCTTGCGTATCGGTATGTCGTGTACCGACGTCTTTGATATCGCTACCTAGGTGCATGGTCAGCTCATGACTCAAGCAATCAATGGCTTTATTATTGATGTCGTCGTCTTTGAGACCGGCCACGCGCTTGACACGATTAAATAGTGTGACCTCGACGCCCAGTCGAGTAAAGGCTTGCGCAAGCTCAAGACCGATGGCACCTGCACCGACGACGGCCAATGATTTGGGTAAGTCATTGAGCTCAAAGACGGTATCAGAGGTGAGCAAGGTCGCACCCAGCTTATCTGCCCAGCCGTCTGGGATAAACGTCGAGCTGCCAGTGGCGACGATGATTTTTTTGGCGTCGATTAGCTCGTTATTGACTTCGATCAGGCCTTGTTGGTTGATATAAGCGCGACCATCGATTTTTTTGTCCTCAGGCCAGCTCTCGACTTGCTTTTTGATATAGCTGGCAAAGTGGCTACGCTCCTCACGGACGCGCTCCATGACCCGTTTGCCATCGATTTGAGTGGTGGCATGCACCCCAAAGTCTGCAGAGTGATTGGCCTCATGGGCGCGGTCTGCAGCAGCAATCAATAGCTTGCTTGGCATACAGCCGACTTGGATACAGGTGGTGGTCCAAAACCCTTCATTGATAATGACGATGTCATCACGGGTTTTGCTGGCTTGCCGAAAGGCATTTTGACCAGCTGTGCCCGCGCCAATCACGGCCACTGATACGGTGCGGGTGATTTTTTGCTCGGCACTATCAGTATTAGACGGTTTATTCATAGTATTCTCAAGTGTTAAGAAATGATTATTTAACCTAGGTATCACAGATGATGTTAGTGATTATTATCTTGTCAGCTGGTTAAGGCGTTAATGTTGCTAGCAGACGATCGGTATAGCCTTTAGCACGCAGGTTGCGCTGTGCATGGGTAAGGGTGCCGTTTTTGTCAAACACAAAGGCAGAGCGTACCAGCCCCAAGGTGATTTTGCCGTACATGTTTTTTTCTTTGATTACATCAAAATATTGGCAAAGCCTTTCGTCAGTATCGCTAATGAGCGGGATGTGTAAGTCATGCTTGGTGATGAATTTTTGATGAGAGTCGATGCTATCGCGTGAGACGCCAACGATATCATAGCCCAAGTCATCAAACTCGTGGAGGCGCGCGGTAAATTCGGTCGCTTGTGTGGTGCAGCCAGGCGTATTGTCTTTTGGATAAAAGTATAATATTAGGCCTTTGTCGGTATGGGCGACCATTTCTTTTAGGCTAATGTCATCATGGATGAAGTGGCCGTCTAGCGCTCTGACGATGGTAACAGGAAAATCAGGTAACTTGATGCTTTCTGTGGTGGGCTTTGCCATGTTAATGTCCTTATGGTGTTATAGATGGTTTGTATAGTATGTATGTCGCAAGTATAGCGAGCTTTATCAGCGTTATCGTATTCTTATTATAAGCAGATTAGCAAAAATGAATAATCAGTTTTACACTTTGTCTGTTTATCCTCAACAAAAAAGACTGGCAATAGCCAGTCTTTTGTACATCGTGCACCCGTTATCTTAAGCAGGTTTTTGTGGCTGCTTAAGGTCTAGACCAACTGTGCATTGCTGTAAGTCTTTTTGCATTTTTTTGACATATGGCAGATTGGAGGGGTCTTTTTTGTTTTGTGCGTAGCTTTCGATTTCCCACATTTGACCGATGGTCATGTTGCTACGGACGCCGATGGTGCAATTGCATAGCTTGGTGGCGGTACTTTTGTCAGCGACTTTATATTTGACCGCGCCATTGACACAGGTATTGATATTGTCTTGCTTGATATCAGCCGCGTTTGCTTGGGGCAACGCAAAGATGGCAGCTAGGGCTAGGGGTAATACTGGCAACAACTTCATAAATATCCTCTTACAGATGGCGTCTGTTTTATAAATTTGGTGTGCGTCGCTGCTATCAAGGTACAGCGATACGCAGATGATATCGTCACTTAGGTTTTGTAACTAATGTCTTGCAATCAATGCAATCGCACATACCATAGCAAGGATAGGGCGCAAAATACAATGATGACATGCTGTGTTAATGCAAGCGAATGTTTCGCAAATGTTGATTGTTGGGCTGCGCGCCTACAAAAACTGCGCTATCTGCGCTTAGGCCTGATAGCGGGTAGGGTCGACGACGCCTGCTTGGGCAAACCCTTGGCGGCGCAGCGCGCAGCTATCACACGTACCGCAAGCCAAGCCATTGGCATCTGCGCGGTAGCAAGAAATCGTCTGAGCATAATCGACACCCAATGATAGACCAAGCTCGATGGTTTTGGCTTTAGACAGCTGCTGCAGCGGTGTCTGAATCGACAAATGATGACCGGTCACGCCCGCTTTGGTCGCGAGGTTGGCCATGTGTTCAAAGGCCGCGATATACTCAGGGCGACAATCTGGATACCCAGAGTAATCGACGGAGCTGACGCCAATGACGATATGATTGGCATCGGTCACCTCGGCCACGGCCAGCGCATAGGACAAAAAAATCGTATTGCGTGCGGGCACATAAGTATTGGGAATGGCGTCATTATCGACCTCAGCGTGCTGCTGATTGGGAAATGTGTCGGTAGCGCCATCAGGGATCGTCATACTGTGATCAGTCAAAGACGAGCCACCCAACTGCGCGATATCGATATCAATGATACGGTGGCTGACCTTGGCGGTTTTGGCGATGGCTTTTGCAGCGACAAGCTCACTGTTGTGGCGTTGTCCGTAGTTAAAGCTGACCGCTGTCACCGAGGCGTAGCGCGCCTTGGCCCAATACAAGCAGGTTACCGAATCAAGTCCGCCTGATAGTAGTACGACGGCGTTTTGCTGATGCACATCTGTGACCGGCTCGTCAGCAGCTTGAGAAGAGGAGGCGGGCGGCAAGGTAGCGTGAGTCATAGTGGCGTCTGTTATTGGTTGAGAAATAGTGAGTAGCTTAATAGTGATGGAGGCTATCTGGCTATTTTAGCAAAAACACCTGCCTGACAGAACCTTATGGCGTCTTTTTAATGGTGCGTGCCTAAAGCTAGCCACCGCTCGTGCCTGTGACAAGTTGCGCGGATAAATTAACGTCATCTTTTCAATCTGTTAGCAAACTTTGATATAATCGCAGCCGTCAGGGCACCTAGGGCATCCAAAATATCCAAAGTTTCCAAGATATCTATGTCAGCGCAGGCTTTAACGGATTGCCGATGAATAGGTTGCCCTTCATGATAGCCATATAATTTTAGTAAAGATATTGAGTAACTTATGACCGCAGCGACCATATTCACGCCAAACGCCATGCCAGAGCTTGTTGATACAGCGGCCAATGCAGGCTTGGGCAATGATAATTTGTACCCTGAGCACGATAGCATAGAAGATGCTGCTGACAATAGCGCGGATGATGACGGTAGCACGTTGGAGCCTACGCAAACAGCGGCGTTTCGCAAACTACAAAAAAAGCTGCGCCGCCAAGTGTCGTGGGCGATTCGTGACTTTAATATGATCGAAGATGGCGATGTGGTGATGGTATGTGTCTCAGGCGGTAAAGACAGCTACACCCTGCTAGACATCTTGCTGCTACTTAAGCGTATCGCGCCGATTCACTTTGACATCGTGGCGGTCAATCTGGACCAAAAGCAGCCAGGCTATCCTGAGGATATTTTGCCCGCTTATCTGAACGAGCAGGGCATCGCTCATTATATCTTAGAAAAAGATACCTATAGTATCGTCAAAAGCGTGGTACCAGAAGGCAAGACTTATTGTTCGGCCTGTTCGCGTTTACGTCGCGGCTCGCTATATGGTTTTGCCAAGCAAATAGGCGCGACCAAAATCGCATTAGGCCATCATCGCGATGATATGCTTGCGACGTTCTTTTTAAACCTCTTTCATGGCGGCGCGCTCAAATCAATGCCGCCAAAACTGCTCAGTGATGACAAGCAAAACTTGCTCATTCGTCCGCTGGCCTATGTCGAAGAAAAAGACATCATTGAGTATGCCAAACTCAAAGCGTTTCCGATCATTCCTTGCAACTTATGCGGCAGTCAAACCAATCTACAGCGTGCCATCATCAATGACATGCTACGTGAGTGGGACGATGCCCATCCGCAGCGTTTGGCGTCTATCTTTAAGGCCATACAAAACGTCGCACCATCACAACTCGCCGACCGTGAGTTGTTTGACTTTGAGACCTTGAGCCTCGATCGTGATAATGAGGAGCGTCTGTTTGAGGGAGATAATATTCAAGCAGGGCAGACTCAGAGCTTGGCCGATATTGGTCTGCCTATCGCGCCTGAGACCCAAACGTTTAATCCTAAGTTTGCCAGCAAACCGCCAGCAGAGAAACCCACAGACAGTCGCTCTACCGCACAGAAGATTCCAACGATTAATCCTGTGATTTAAAGAGAGCCGATTCACTCACACCCGTGTCAGAAAAAAACCAGCGCATTATTGATTAATGGCTGGTTTTTTTGGTTTTGGCGTAAGTTAAGAGCCAACCCTGTGGTTAGCTTTCTGAAAAGACGGGTAGCGGCTCAAAGCTTACCTCGGAGCGCGGTAGCCGTGCCACATCTTGCATACGCCAGTCATCCTTACCATCATTACTCACTTGTAGATAGTATTTGGCTTTTACAGGATCGATATCGACATGAGCACGGTATTTATTGCCTTCTTCGTGCTGGAGCACCACATCGCGATCTTTTTTGATATCGGTGGCATGAGAGATAGACAGCGCCAGCGTCTCAGGATAGGTGAGAGGTGTGCCGTTTAGGAGCTTGCCCGTCTGTAAGCTTTGTTCAGGATAGTTTAAATAAAACACAATATCGCCATTATCAGCAAACTGCATTTTGCCATGCAAGTCCAAATCATGCGTGAGCTTATCACGAGAGATATCATGATAGAGGGTCTTGCCATCCATATACCAGTCGTCACGTACCACACTGTCACGGATTTGGTAGGAGTAATACACAAACCAGATGCATGCGATCACGACCAGCGCTGGCATGCCAATCACAAAGATGACGACCATGTAGTTTTTATACCATGGCTGCGTATCTTGATGCTTAAAGTTTGGTGCTGGAGTAGACATAAAATACCTATTAATCAGATAACGGTTTAGCAGATATCATATCACTAGATACCGTAAACGCTATCACTGGATAATCTAATGGCACACTGCTGCCAAGTGATAAATGAGTCATCCGCCAATCGCTAACCAAACCAATTGTGAGCGACTAACGGATGAGCGTTATAAAAATAGCCGGACCAAACACGGCATCTTGGTACTTTTGAGCACCGAGCCTTGACTCTCAGTGCTTTGCAACATAAAAGCTTTTAAACCTAAACACTTTTAAATGTAAGTGCTTTTAAGCGTCAGCGCTTTCAAATATAAGTGCTTTGAAAAACCAAAGCCTTTAAAGCCAGTATTTACTGACCTTGAGTGGTAAAGATGTTTTGTTTGCTTACCTGATATTTGCCATCTTCGCTGGTCACGGTCAACGTCACTGGTGTTTGACCAAATTCGATCACATCTGGATCGCCATAGATGCTCAGTGGCATATCAAAGCTTTCGCCTGCTTCTAAAGGCACATCGTTAAATCGTAGCGCTAAGCTCAGTCCTTCTTGTGGCACCAAGGCGATCTTATAAGTGTGCGGCTCTTGGGTCTTATTGGTCAGTTTGATGATATAGCTGTTTTCGATCATACCCTGACTATTGATAGAGGACAGCTGGTTGCGGTCACGGCGAATATCAAGCTCTAATGGCACGCGGCCTGTGAGCGCATATAGCACACCGCCGCACAGTATCGTCAGCAATGCCAGATAAGCAAATAGGCGCGGGCGCAGTACACGGCTTGGCTCTTTTTCGGCCAATTGACGCTCGGTCGTATAGCGAATCAAGCCACGTGGGTAGCCCACTTTGTCCATGATCTCATTACAGGCATCGACACAAGCGGCGCACTGAATACAAGCGACTTGCAAACCATCACGAATATCGATACCGGTTGGGCACACCTGCACACACATTTGACACTCAATACAGTCGCCCAAGTCATCAGGGTTGGTGCCTTTTTTGCGAGGGCCACGCGGCTCACCGCGCTCATAATCGTAGGAAACAATGAGCGTGTCTTTATCAAACATCACACTTTGAAAGCGGCCGTAAGGGCATATCTGGATACACATCTGCTCACGCATATAACCGGCATTGGCATAAGTGGCAAAGGTAAAGATAAACATCGAAATCCATACCCACGTTGGCCAATCAGGCACAGGGACAATCCCTATCATCTGCCAGCTTTGATATAGATAATCAGTACCCGCGACATAACTGACAAAGGTCGCCGCTGTAATCACAGAAAACACAAACCAAATAAAATAAACCAACGCTCGCTTAAATGCTTTTTTTGCGCTCATCGGTTCTTTATCAAACTTGATGCGTTTATTACGATCGCCGATCACCCATTTCTCGACATACTGATAAAGGTGTGTCCAAATCGTTTGCGGGCAGGCATAACCACACCAGACGCGGCCCGCATAGACGGTCACCATAAAGAGGGTAAAGGCGGCGATGATGGCGAATGCTGCCACAAAATAAAAATCTTGGGTCAAAAACGTCATGCCAAAGATATAATAGTGCTGTGAGGGGACATCAAACCATATCGCCTGCCTACCGTTGTATCGCAGCCATGGCAATAACAAAAACGCCGCCAGTAGTGCATACATCGTGATGACACGAATATTTTGGTAAAAACCTGTGACAAACCTAGGATGGACGCGATGCTTGGTGGCGTCGAGGTCTACTTGTTGTACAGGGATCTTATTGGGTTGTTGTGCTGACATAAACGTGCCTCTTTAAAAAAAGAATCAGTCTGCTGGCATGATGAACAAACACCTTGGATAATAAGATGTATGAGTGTGCGATGTTATCAATGTCAGTGGGTAGAGGGCAAGACAATCACCTAATCGATGCCAAGCCAACTACCAAATGATCGATGGTCAATAGCTAAGAGTCGATAGGCAATACGGCATTCGGGCAAGTCATCAATATCTCTGCCTATCAAATATATATTTTAGCATTCTCCCTACTATAAATGGGGTGATAATCCTAAAAAGCAATCTACTGATACCTAATATAGGTGTCTATATATAAAATATATATAAAAAAGGGAGAACTGCAATGACAGTCCTCCCTTTCTGGTAAATCCATTAAACAGTCTCAGCAATTGGCTGATTCATAACGATTAAAATCAGTTAGCAGTAGCTTCTGCTGGCGCTTCAGTCGTCGCAGTTGCTGTAGCAGCTTTGGCTGAATTAACAGGCTTGTCTGATAAAGAGTAGACATACGCGGCAAGCAGCATGATACGCTCATTACCCAATTTTGTCTGCCACTCAGGCATCACACCAGCACGGCCATAACGTAAGGTCTCGCGGATGCTTTCACGATCGCCGCCATAGAGCCAAATATCGTCTGTCAGGTTTGGCGCACCAGTAGAAATCATACCTTTAGCGTCGTCACCATGACAAAGCACACAGTTAGTCGGCTCGTTAAAGATAACCTCACCTTGTGCCACTTTAGTCTGATCTAGATCATAACCTTGTTGGTTACCAGAGATCGATAGGACATACTCAGAGACTGCACGTACGCCATCTTCACCGATCTGATCACGCCATGCTGCCATGCCACCAACCCGACCATTATGCAGGGTCGTTAGGATGTTTTCAGGCGCACCACCATATAACCAATCGTTATCGGTGAGGTTTGGATAGCCCAAAGCGCCCTTGGCATTAGAGCCGTGACAAACCGCACAGTTTTGTAAAAACAAACGGCTACCCACTTTCAATGCATTTGGGTTTTCAGACAGCTTTTCGACATATGGCGCCAGCTCTGCAACTTTTTGATCGATCTGAGTTTGCAGGTCAGCTGGCGGGTTGTCGCTACGACGCATGGTCGCTTGCATATCAGCCAATGTCGCTAGCGTCGCTGTTGCACCGCTGGCATCTGCTTTTGCCAAGATGTTTTTTTCAAAGTTGTCTGTAAATACTTTGTTGTTGCTCTCAAGCTCACTATATAGCTCGTTTTTAGAGGTCCAAGGCACAGTTTCGCCATCGACTTCTACCGTAGCAAGACCATCCCATTTCGATGGGAAAATCGCTGGAAAAAATATCCAATAAGCAATTGCCCATACGATTGAACCAAAGAATATGACCAACCACCATTTAGGTAAGGGCTTGTCGTATTCTTTAATACCGTCATATGCGTGGCCTGTCGTACCATCGTCTTCTAGTTCTGGCTTGTACTTCAATACCATTAGCAAGACACCGAGGATAGCAGCCCAACACATGATACTTAGTATGGTAATCCAAGAACTCCAAAAAAATGTCATCGTTTATCCTTATTGCGCTGCTCTTCAGACAGAGACTTTACATCCTCGTCATCAAGCGCAAGTTGTGCATCTTCTTCGAAGCGTTTTTTGTTTTTTGGCGAATACGCCCACCATGCAACACCTACGAAGGCAACAAAGGCAGAAACGGTCGCAATTGTTTGTAATTCACCAATACCCATTAGCGCTGTCCTTCCATCGCGGTGCCTAGTTGTTGTAAGTAGGCAACCAAAGCATCAAGCTCAGTGGCACCAAGAACAGCATCTGGCGCGCCTTCGATGTCTTCTTCAGTGTAAGGCACACCGAAGCGATCGCGGAATAAACGCATTTTAGCTTGAACATTTGCACCGTTTACTTCATTGGTTGCAAGCCATGGGAAACCAGGCATGACTGACTCTGGTACCAATGAGCGCGGTGCGATTAAGTGCTGTTTTTGCCAGTCTTCAGAGTAGCGTCCACCAACACGTGCCAAATCAGGTCCAGTACGTTTTGAACCCCATAAGAATGGATGGTCCCACGTTGACTCAGCAGCGCGTGAATACGGTCCATAACGCTCAACCTCGGCACGTAGTGGGCGCACCATTTGGGTATGACAGACGTGACAGCCTTCACGGATATAGATATCGCGACCTTCAAACTCTAGTGCCGTCCACGGCTCCATAGCGGGAAGGGGAGCGTTAACCCCACCTTCCTCAGGACCCTTGTTATCATAAATCAGTGGTACGATTTCAACTAGCGTTGCAAAGCTAATAGCAATAACGATACCGATGACCAACAAGCCTGTATTTTTTTCGATAATTTCATGCGGTGTACCAGCCATGATCGCTCCTTATACGTTAGCTGTCGATGGTTTTTCGACACTAGGTTCATGATCCGTTGGATCCGCGACATCTACAGGCTTACCTTCTGGCATCTTGAGTGTTTTATAGCAGTTATATGCCATAACAAACATACCCGATACATATAAGAAGCCACCAAAAGCACGACCGATATACGGGAAGTGTGAGAACTCAACCGTATCAACGAAACTATATACCAAAGTACCGTCAGGGTTGGTCGCCAGCCACATCATGCCTTGGCCAATACCTGAGATCCACATAGATACGATGTAGAAGATTGTTCCAGCAGTTGCCAGCCAAAAGTGCGTGGTAATTAAGCTGATAGAGTACATTTTTGGTTTGTTATAGATACGTGGTAACAGTACATATAGCGAACCAATGGTAATCATACCAACCCAGCCAAGCGCGCCTGAGTGTACGTGGCCGACTGTCCAGTCAGTGTTGTGTGATAGTGCGTTCACCGTCTTAATAGACATCATTGGGCCTTCGAACGTCGACATCGCGTAGAACGACAATGCCACAATCATAAAGCGAATGATCGGGTCGGTACGCAGCTTATCCCAACTACCTGATAGCGTGAGTACACCGTTAATCATACCACCCCAAGATGGCGCAAATAGGATGATAGAGAACACCATAGCAAGAGACTGCGTCCAATCAGGAAGCGCTGAATAATGCAAATGGTGACCACCAGCCCACATGTATGACGCAATCAATGCCCAAAAGTGAACGATAGACAAACGGTAAGAATAAATAGGACGACCAATCTGTACCGGAACGAAATAATACATCATCCCAAGGAACGCTGCCGTTAGGTAAAACCCTACCGCGTTGTGTCCGTACCACCACTGCACCATGGCATCGGTTGCACCGCCAAATAGCGAGTAAGACTTAAACGCACTAACAGGAATCGCCATACTGTTTACGAGATGCAGTAAAGCAATCGTAATAATGAAAGCACCGAAAAACCAGTTAGCCACATAGATATGTGAGGTTTTGCGTTTGATTAGCGTACCAAAGAACACAATGGCATAAGATATCCATACCAAAGCGATCAAAATATCGATAGGCCACTCAAGTTCTGCGTACTCTTTAGTAGAGGTCAAACCTAATGGTAGGGTAATAACCGCTGAGACGATAACCGCTTGCCAACCCCAAAAGGTAAACCACGCTAAATAAGGCGCAAATAGTCTCGTCTTACAGGTACGCTGCACCACATAATAAGAAGTTGCGAACAGGGCAGAGCCACCGAACGCAAAAATGACCGCGTTAGTATGTAGCGGTCTTAAACGACTAAACGTCAGCCATGGAATGTCAAAGTTGAGTGCTGGCCATGCTAACTGTGAAGCAATGAACACACCAATACTCATGCCGACGATGCCCCATATCACGGCCATTATCGTAAAGAATCTTACGATAGTAATTTCGTACTCACGGTCCACTGGGGCGACTGCTGTGTTTTGTAAACTCATTGGATGATTCCTTTACAGCCCGAATTATCAACAGAATTAACTAACGCTCCGCACCATCTAGAGCTATCTCTTAGATGATCTTAGCGGTACATGCTGTTTTTGGTCTGCCTATTATCCTTAGATTATCACCTATCTGTCTAAGCTTGCGCTTAATAGCAGCGGGTGTTAAAGACCAAAGCGTATTGACGCCAAAGGTATGTAGCTGCTCGATAGTAGGATTGTCAACAATCTGTCAAAATGAATAAGCAGATGCGCCGTTTTGAGCATCAAACATCTAATGAGGCAAAGTATTTATCTTAATTATTACTAAAAACGCTGTACCAATGAAGATAGATACCAATATCCATAAGGTCCTAAAACCTACTGACCGTAGATGTATGCTAGCGGCGGCTGACAAAAAAACATGTTTAGGTAATGTTTAGTTAAAACTCCCGACTCTGTTTAAGGGTATTGTAACGCAATCCTAATCAAATATCATCACACTCATGCGCCAAAATACAAACTCTTTGGTAAAAATCTGAGCAAACAGCGGAAAATCACTGTGTCATTTGTGCATTTTATACCCAGTTTTACGACGATTCTAGAGAGCGTCTGCGACAAAAAATGCGGTGAATGACAGGAAAAAAACATCAACGATATCGCCGCAATTATCTTGTATCAAACCCACGATAGTTGCGACCATGCGATTTGAAGTGGGCAATATTTTTGTAACAATCTCGTCATATGCTGTCTAAATAGGTTTTACTTATCCGCCGCTCGGCCCTTATAATGTGGCTGAACACAATCGATAACCGCGCACCTTTGGTCGCCTAATCTAAGGTGTGCCCTCGTTATTGGTACGAGGCGCGTCTTAATAACAATTAAGGATAATAATATGGCAGTTTTTTTGACAGATAAATGGTTTGAGCAAGTAGAGCAAATGAGCAACGACGCGGGTGAGTTAAATCTGCCGCCTGCCTTGGCAAATATGGTGGTCAATCTAAAAGTGTCTGATGCTGAGCAAGATATCGAGGCCAATTTTGCCAATGGCCTACTGCACCGCGGCCTAAATGAGTCGGCGACAACGACCTTGCTGTTGGATCGTGATATTTTACAATCTATCATCACCGATTTTAATACCAATGAAATCATGGGGGCGTTTATGGCAGGCAAGATTCGTGTCGAAGGCGATATGTCACAGCTGATGGCTGTGCAGACCGCGCGTCCAAGTGCTGAGCAAAAAGAGCTGTATAATCGTATCAAGTCTATGACGACGATGGCGTAGATCTTATATTGAGTGGTTTGTACTCAAGCCATTGATATACAATTCACTCAGATATACAAAAGCCCCTAATTATAGGGGCTTTTTATTTGCTCAAACATTCAACTGTCATAACAGCGGGACAATCATCTGTTTATCGGACTACTGTCTTGTTTCATTAGGTTGTATCAATTTTATCAGCTGGCTTTAGACTGCGCCGACGCTTGCTGGTTTTCTTTATAGATGGCGGCTTGGAGCCAAACGTTTGCTTGCACATAGTCGTGAACAGCGATCGTGGCAGTCTCAGGGGTGTTGAGGGCAGCGATACGCACGACGAATGGGTCGGCATCTTGCTCACGCAGTATCACTACATCAAACAACAAAATGGATTTATCATTAAAAGTCGTTTCTTGCTTGCCGAGCACTTGACCTTGGCACCATGCCTCGTCCTCTTGGCCTAAGGTATCGCCAAATAAATACGCGCACATATGACCGAGGTTGATTTCGACAGGCGCCATCTGCTCTTTGGTCTCAGGTTGCCAGTTGCTGATTTGCTCTTGTAGGTCATCTGGGATTTGGCCGTCATTGGCAGCGACAATGTCATTAAAAGCACGGTGATAACGAATCGATTCTTGATCCTCTACCATCACCACTTCGTTTTGTTCGCTTAGCTGGATTTCGTGCGCCCATGCGCTAAAATTGACAAAATAACTGGTGTCTTGCTGATATAAATGGCGATTGGTGGTATAAAGTTGGTCAAAGGCATAAATGATACTGCCATCAGCCGTGCGTAAGCGCAAAACGGCGTCGTGCGAGTGATCGTTGGCAATGATACGCTCGATTTTACAATGCAGCCCGTATGGGCTATCGACGCAGGGGTAGGCGTTGATAAAGCATTCAGGCTTGCCATCTTTCATGGCCAGTACTTGATTGATGTGGCAAGGCTGGTCTTCTGAGAGCAGCAGACAGCTGTCTTTGGCGCTGATGTTGTTGTTTAGGCCTTTGGGCATCGCCGCATGTTCGATCATCTTCTGTAGCCACTCTGGGACGTCGTTGCTCATATCGTCTGTCAGAATACGCCAATGATCGGCATGGCCGGCTGATTGCTCGTCGCTCAAAGCGACTTTGGTGGGGGACTGGATGTTTTTATATTGGTAGTTGATGGTCATGAGATACTCAAAATTAAGTCAGCGTGGGGTTTGGACCTAAAGTGACGGGCTTATATACCAATGTATCATATCAAAATTGGGTGATGATAAGCTGCGACGTTTTAGCGAGAGGTCAACAAACCGCAATGAATGAGGGGTTAATGACAATTGTCTTTGGCATATAATATATAGGTATTGCCGCAAGCAATAGCAAGCCCCTCATAAAAAATAATAACAAAAGTGAGTTTTTTCGCAAAAAAAATGGGCAGTTTGTGCGAATGACTGGCACATATAAGACAAATTGTGTCAAACTAGCTCCCTTTTGACGGCTGCGTTTGGCTCGTCTGAAACCCTATTTTTGTGTTTGATTTATATGTGGGTATGGTCAGTGTTCTTAGAGAATAGAGCGCTGCGCCGCCACTTGTTTTTATAACATATATAGAGTCGCACGTAGATAAGATAAAGAGTTTGAATATGTTTCGTCCTTTAGCGTTATTTATCGGCTTACGTTACACCCGCGCAGAGCGTAGTAATCGCTTCATCTCCTTTATATCGCTGATATCCATGATTGGTTTGACGCTTGGCGTTGCGGTATTGATCACAGTGCTTTCGGTGATGAATGGCTTTGATCGTGAGCTCAAGACCCGTATTTTGGGTATGGTGCCGCAAGCCACGGTGGTGTCATCAGAGATTATTAGTGACTGGCAGGATCTGGCTTCTCAGATCAAAGAAGACCCTGAGGTCGCAGCAGTTGCGCCATTTATCCAGCTACAGGGGATGCTGACCTCAAACGGCCAAGTCGCGGGTATCATGGTTACAGGTGTCGAGCCTGAATACGAAAAAGACGTCTCTATCATCAATGAGCATATGGTTGAAGGCAGTATTGACACCTTACAAAGCGGCGAGTTTAATATCGTGTTGGGTGAGGAGATGGTGCAATCGCTCGGGCTGCAGCTGGGTGATAAAGTCACGCTGGTCTTGCCAGAAGCCTCTCCGTCGCCTGCTGGCGTGATTCCGCGGTTTAAGCGCTTTACCTTGACGGGGATATTTACCATCAGTCCAGAGGTCGACAGTCTGATGGCGTTTATCCCAATGGGCGATGGCGCCAAGCTGCTGCGTCTGCCAGAGGGCGCGCAGGGCGTGCGCATGAAGCTCGATGACATCTTTGCTGCCCCAATGGTAGCAGAAAAAGCGGCGGCTATCGCTCCTGAAAGGCTCTATCCCAGTGACTGGACACAGACGCATGGCAATTTGTTTGGTGCCATCCAGATGGAAAAAGCCATGGTCGGTTTGCTGCTGTTTTTGATCATCTTGGTCGCCGCGTTTAATATCGTCTCAAGCCTTGTGATGCTCGTCACTGACAAAAAAGCCGACATCGCGATTTTAAAGACTTTTGGCGCGTCACCACGTCTGATTACGCAGGTCTTTATGGTACAAGGTGTGGTGATCGGCTTTATCGGCACCATTGCTGGGACGGTATTGGGTATTATATTTGCCTTGACGGTCAGTGATATCTTGGGCTTTATCAATCAAAGCTTTGGGCTAAATCTATTTGATGCCTACTTTATCAATTATTTACCATCGCAGCTGCGTTTGACGGATGTGCTATTGATTACTACGGCCTCGTTTGTACTGAGCTTTTTGGCCACTATTTATCCAGCACGCCGTGCCGCTAAGATACAACCAGCGCAAACGCTGCGTTATGAGTGATAAACTTACCCAACTGTGCACGATATAAAATCAATAGCGATAGCAATAAAATAAAGGAAATACCATGTCTGCCATCTTAGAGGCAAAAAACATCAATAAAATATATGATGAAGGGGCGGTCAGTACCCAGGTATTGACAGGTCTGGATTTGACCGTCAATGCAGGCGAGCGTATCGCCATCGTTGGCACCAGTGGCTCAGGAAAAAGCACGTTGCTTCACTTACTGGGCGGTCTTGATACACCAACCAGTGGTGAGGTTTGGCTACATGGTAAGTTGCTCAATAGCATGAATGAGACTGAGCGCGGGGCGATGCGTAATGAGTACTTGGGATTTATTTACCAGTTTCATCACTTGTTAGCAGAGTTTACCGCGGTCGAAAACGTCGCTATGCCGCTGCTAATGCGCCCAAAAGTATCGACGACTGATGCTCGAGATCAAGCCATTGCGATACTAAAGAGTGTCGGTTTGGAGCACCGTTTGACGCACAGACCAGGTGAGCTATCAGGCGGTGAGCGTCAGCGAGTGGCGATTGCGCGTGCGCTGGTCACCAAGCCCTCACTGATCTTAGCCGATGAGCCAACGGGTAACTTGGACTATGACAACGCTCAGAGTATATTTGGGTTGTTATCAGAGTTACAAAACACCATGCAAACGGCACTACTAATGGTGACTCATGATCGCAGCCTAGCGGCACTGGCAGATCGTCAACTGCTACTACGTAACGGTCATTGGGAAGCCTACTAACGCCCTAGACAAGCTGATACAAAACCCCAATCACAAGCTGATCACTGACAGCGTTGCTTATAGTTAAAAAGGTGACTATGATGAATAAAGATGACGACCCAATCGCCGCGTTTGGTAGTGCCGAAGAAGGCAATGAGCCGTTGCAGCCGTATATTGATCCGGCGCTGTTTGATACCTTAGACAGACGAGCGCAAATAGAGATACTCACACCAATATTTGATGCGATTACCATCGCAGGCGTGGACTACGACCTAAAGGTACAAGACAGCGCCACAGGCAAGCGCTATGTACTGCTCAATGATGACAAAGTGATTGAGGTCTTTGTCATGGACAGTAATCTGACCGACAAGGTCAAAAACGCCATCGATGCGCACAAAGCGCGTGAAGGCGAGCTATAGCGCGACGGGCTTGCGAATGGGCTTGTTTTCGCGGTATTAGTAATAATAGAAGGACGGCATGACAGAGGCCGTATTAGGGTTTGTCATAAGGCGATTGGTCTGAGGCGTCTTGTTGCCGCTTTTGCCAACTAACGACGGTTTTGTAGCGCCAAATAGCCTTGAACGCCAGACCGCAAATAAGACTACTAACCACGGCCAATATCGTCAGGCCAAGACAAAAAGCGGTCAGTGATACCGTGCCTTTATAAGTGATAAAGGGGTTGGCACCGTCTGATAATGCCCATAAACTAAAATCAGCAATCATCCGACCGATCAGTCGCAGGCTGATCATGGGCACATCGATGATTTTGGCACCGATATAGTAGCCTGCATAAAATATCGGTAGGCTGGTCACAGGGTTGGTAATCCAAGTCAGGCCAAGCGCCATAGGGACGTTGGCACGAAAAATAAGCGAGCCGAGCAAGGCCAGCAGCATTTGCCCTGGCAAGGGAAAAAATGCACTGAGTACACCGATATAGACCGCCTTGTTTAAGCTATGGCGGTTAAAATGCCATAGACGTGCGTCAGCCAGCTGCGGGGCAAACAGTTTTAAGGTACGGCTTTCTAGAATTTTTTCTGGTGTAGGGAGCAGGTCTTTGAGACGTTTTTGGGGCACAGGATCGCCTTTCATCGTTAACGACAGTCCGCTCAAGCGCATTGATGGACTGAGATAAAGTAGTATTAATAATAAAAATCAGGCTAAAAGTTTTATTAGAATATAAAGGCTAACAATGTGAGATCATCCTTAGCGCAATATAGTCAATTAGTATAGGGTAATAGTCGTATAAATGCTATTGCATGACGTGTCAGTCGTGATGGGTTTATGATCAAATCCTCGAGCAAGGAGTGCTGGTGTATTGGTTGGTAGGTGGTTTGATTATCGTCGTGATGATGGGGGTGCTGGCTGTTGCAGATAGTATGCCAAGCGTCTCATCACTGGTTGATGCCATTAATCCTTCAGTATTAGCCCTCATACTAGTGGTAATGAGCCTTACGCTTATTATGCTCTCTCGCCTTTATACACCTGCCACTCCAGCCGCGCAATCAACGCCATTTTCTTCTCAGACCTCCTTGCAGTCACCTGTTATTGAGTTATCCATTACCAAACGCCTTTTGCTCATTGCCCGTCATATAGCGGTCGTGATACTGGCAGCGGGGCTAATAGGGGGCAGCGCGTTACAAGCACTAGTCAGTCATCAGCAAGCGGAGTCGAGCAAAATCACTGAGCCACTACGCGTGCAAGCATTGGTGACAATCGAAGGTATCAGCGATAGTGTTTTGGATGCAGCTGCAGACACTGGCTATCGGCAGATGGCAATCATCATCCACCTCTCGCCTTTGGTCTCTGAGCTGACACCGCAAGATTTGGATAATATCACCGCCAGCCAATTAGCAGGTATACAATCACATAACAATGAAAATAGCCTAAGTATTAACAGCAATTCAATCAATCTTGATACGCTGCACACTGATAGGCATCGCATATTGCTCAGTGCTTATCCTCGATCTTCGCGTCAGCCTGAGGCGGCCAAGCAGTTTGCCAATCTCTCTCAGCTAAAACCAGGGGAGACGCGGTGGATGAGCTTGGCGCTGTCTCCATTGGCGACAGCCGAGCAGGCAACCAGTAGTCCCTCTGGCTTTGACAGCTATCGCTGGTTGCGCGGTCGTCATATCGATGGAGTGGCGCGTGTCTTGGCGACAGCGACGCAGCCTGTCAGTACTGCTGATGATACAGAGCGGCTTGTAGCATCATCTTCTCTCTCTCATCTGTCGCGCGTGCGTACGTATATCGATCGCGGGCGTTGGCAGCTGCGCCAGCATTTTTATCAAGGCTGGCATGTGCTTACTGGCGATGAGCAACAAGCAAAGGCGGTTACGCTCAGCTTGCTGACAGGGGATAGGAGTCTTATCAATCGCGAGACCAAAGAGCTATACCAGCTGGCGGGCATCTCGCATTTACTGGCGATATCAGGCACCCACGTTTTGTTTTTGGCCATTGTGTTGGCAGGTGCAGCGGTGATGATGGTCAATCAGTTATATCCCGCCTTGTATCGTTACGTACCGCGCTGGCAAGTGCGCTGGTGGGTAATGATTGGCGCGGCTTTTGTTTATGCGCTATTTACTGGGTTTGATGTGCCTGCTGGTCGTACCGCCTGGATGCTATTTGCTATAGGGCTGATGCGCCTGAGCTTATTGCCTGTTAGTACCATGCGGGTATTACTGGCGCTGGCTGTTCTTATGGCGTGGTGCGATCCTTATGTATTATGGCAGGCAGGCTATTGGTTATCCTTTGTCGCAGTCGCGCTATTACTTAAGTATGAAGACAGATCACATCACCATCATACATTGGCCAGCACGCAGACAAACATACCATCGTCGCATCAGGATAAGGCTGGCGGCAGGCTATGGCTGCGGCAAGGATGGGGCGTAGCCAAACGCGTCTTTAAGTTACAGTTTTGGTTGTTTATTGCTTTATTGCCCATCACATTGCTACTCTTTGGCAAGGCCTCATTATGGGGTCTTATCATCAATATATTTGCCATCGGTTTATTCGGCTGGGTTATTGTACCGCTGAATTTGTTGGCAGGCTCGATTTATCTGCTATCACCGACGCTGGCAGATGGTCTATGGACGTTTGTCACCGCCATTATCCTGAGCTTGCATCAGCTAATCGGTTGGTTGACGACATTGCCTGCATTGTCTGCCGCGTGGTTGTACACACCCATCAACATGGCTATCGTGCTAATGATGGTATTGGTGATATTGCCTTGGCTGTTGCCACGAGGGTTCATCAGTCGCGGGTTAGCATTGCCGCCTTTGGTGCTGCTCATGATGACGGTTTATGCCAATCAGCAATCATTAATGGCTGTGCCGACTCTTTACTTATTGCCGACTGGCGATCAGTATATAAGCGCCAGCGTGCTGCAATACCCCATGACGGATGACAGTGGGGAGAGTGGTGAAGATGAAGTCAGTTGGTTGTTTTTGGCAGATCACAGACCAAGTGATGCACCGACCATGCCAAGTAGGCTTACCGCAGAAGCATTGTCTGCCACTGTGGCGCAGCAGCTGGGTAGCTTATCAATAAAGCACTTGCACGGTGTCGTGGTACAAAGTAGCAGCGCCGCTTTGGGTCAAAGACAAATCAATGATGATCCGCCAAAGGCCTTGCAGGCTTCTGCCTCTGAGTTGTTGCCTCTGACAGTGCTGCAGCTATCGCAGCATTTACCGACTTATCAGTACTGGCAAGCAGGGCGCATCGATCGATGGCCAGCCTTGCAAGCCGCTTATCAAGTCACTCATCCCACCGCGGCAAAGTCTTCTATCAGTGCGCAGCGCTGTGAGGAGGGCAAAACATGGCAATCGGCCAACAAGGAGCTGTCCATCACCGCGATGACAGGTTGGCGTCAGATAGAGGACGCTAGCGTGTGGGACTGTACGATAGCGATAGATCTTAGCGGTATAAAGAGTAGCCGTATGCCAATACAAGTGCTTAGGTATAACGCGGCTGCACCGCTCAAATCTTCTGCCGCTAGCGTGCAAGCATTTCTTGATCGATTAGCGGCTCAGCCATCTGACTCATCACCGCCGCAGCGCCATACACCGCCTGAACGCATCATCTTAAATGCCGATAGCCATGCACGAGTCTGGCAGTTATGGTCGCTGATGTGTACAGATGAGCGCGCAATGTCGGCACAGAGTAGGTGGCTCGGTCACAGCACGTCGTCTGTCACCGCCGATGTACTAGAGCGCCAGCGTGTCGGGGTAGTTATCACGCATGATGATAAAATATTGCCAGCCGCACTGCCCTTAGAGACAAGAGATACAAGTATGGCGTCACCCTAATAAAGATACCGCCATAAAAACAAGGTTTGGCTGATCAGTGTTACAATATGGTGATATTTCACCGTTATACTATATTTCACCGTTATACTATATTTCACAGTTATGCTATTGAACCATGCTAAAAATAGCACCATACTTAGCAGCACTATTCACAGCTAATATCAATGGATGACATCATGGGCAAAGTATCGCGGCCCATGTGTGCTTATATGCTGTTTTTTATCGTTTTAGATTGTTTCTGACTTAGGAAGTTATATGCCCAATTGGCCACCAGACCCTAACAAACGTCCTGATAATACCCCAAATCAGCCAACGCCAATACAGCAGCCAAGCCAACCAAGCGGGCAAGAATGGCGACTACTAGAAAATACTTTGTTGGCCAGTGTGGTCGAGCAGCGCCGCGCCCGTCGTTGGGGGATTTTCTTCAAGCTATTAACCTTTGGCTATATTTTACTGATATTTTTGACCTTGGGTCGTGGTTGCAGCAGCAAAACGCCAACGGGGCTCGAAGGTGTCGATACCAGTAAGCCGCATCTGGCTGTGGTCGAGCTACAAGGGGTCATTAGTAGTGGCGATGTGGCCAACGCGTATGACGTCAATGAAGCCCTGACCCGCGCCTTTGAAAACAGCAATGCCAAGGCGGTCGCCTTAGACATCAACTCGCCTGGTGGATCGCCCGTACAGTCTGATGAGATTTGGCAGACGATGATGAACTTGCGTCAAGAATATCCAGACAAAAAACTCTATGCCGTCATCGGTGATGTCGGTGCCTCAGGCGCTTATTATATCGCGTCTGCTGCTGATGAGATTTATGTCAATCCGTCAAGCCTCGTCGGCTCTATCGGGGTGATTATGCCAAGCTATAATATCGAAGGCTTGATGGATAAGTTTGGTGTCGAAGACCGTACCATCACCGCAGGCGAGTACAAAGATATTTTAAGCTTGTCACGCCCACTGACCGACTATGAAGAAAATCATGTCGAAAAAGTACTGGCCAACACTCATAAGCACTTTATCAACGCTGTAAAAGAAGGCCGCGGTGACCGTCTAAAAAACCCTGAACAAAACAAGCTGTTTTCAGGTCTTTTTTGGACAGGTGAGCAGTCCATTGAGTTGGGTTTGGCAGATAAAAAAGGCAGCATCGCCAGCTTAGAGAAGCAGTTAGAGCTAGATAATGTCGTCAACTATAGCCCAACCGATCCGTTCCAGCTATTTATGGACCGCTTTGCTGTTAAGTTGGGCGCTGGCGTGGGTTCGAGCATCGGCCTTGATGTGTTGCCACAATCAGAGGGTAACGCGCAGATGCGCTAAGTACTGTATGTTTCCATACGATTGTGTATGATGGGTGAGGCTGGGCGTATGCTCAGCCTCATTGGTATGTCACATTCATTATCTGTTGTACCAATGATAAGTCACATAAACCATATAAATAATATAAACCACATTGTCACATTTGATCAGGATCTGATGAGAGCTTGTTATGAATGATGAAATCAAATTGCAGACCTTTAGCGCCGCATTGCCCATCTCAAAAATAACTCAGAAGCCAGTGCTGCATTTTGCCCATGCCAATGGTATGCCAAGCGCGGTTTATCAGCCGTTTTTTGAGCATTTATCTGAGTTTTTTACCATTGAGTATATCGCCAGACTGGGCGATACTCCTGGCTATCCGGTGGATAATCATTGGCGCAGCCTGACGCAGCAGGTTATTGATAGCGTAAAAAATGCATGTGACAAGCATGGCGTAACTCAAGTGGTGGCAGTGGGTCACTCGCTTGGCGCGATGTGTACCTTGCAGGCGCTGTACCGTGCCCCTGAGTACTTCGCCCAAGCGGTGCTGATGGATCCGCCATGGATTTATGGCAAAACCAGTCTACTTTGGCATATGGCCAAAACAATAGACAGACTGCCGCTTATGAATAACCGCCTAATGGACGCATTGTCGCCTTCTGGAATATCGAAACGTCGCCGTGATGTTTGGGACAGCCGAGAGGAAGCCTACGAAAAAATGCGTCATAAAGGTTTTTTTAAGAATTTTGATGAGCGCAGCTTTCAGGGCTATATCGAGCATGGTTTGCACGAGCGCGCCGATGGCAAGGTGACACTGGCCATCCCCAAAGCCAGTGAGGTGGCGGTGTTTCGCACCAATCCTTCTTGGTATTGGCTGACGCCCAATCGTGGCCCTAAGGTACCTGTGACGTTGATTATCGGCGAGGATAGCTTGTTTTTAAAGCGCCGCTTTCCGCAGCAGGTTCAATCGCGGCTAGGCATTGCGTACCAGACCCATGCAGGCGGCCATATGTTCCCACTTGAGTACCCAGAGGCGGTCGCGCAGCACGTACTATCATTAATTGAGCAGCAATTAAAACCTAGCGGCGAAAATTAACCACCTACACCGCCCACGGCGGCAGATACAGGCTATAGTCGGTTCTCAATAAAACAGATACATTGTATGTCAACGTGGCACTGGTCTAAATTTTCCTTGGGAGCTGTGCCTGCGCTGCTCGATACTGCATAAAATTTATCTCAGTCCCACTGTATCGTTTTTATACTGAACTCACTATAGAAGCTCTAAATAGTTAGGCAGCTTGCTACTTTAAGTGACGATTTATGCAAAAAAACACGACCAGCGCCCATCAAACCTCTATCACAAAACACCCGCCGCTGTTTTCGCGTTTGGGCGCGTTTGTGCTGACGATAGGGATGGTGATGGCATTTTTTATCAGTCAGCTGTTAGGGGTTTATATCGCTGGTAAGTTGGTATTGCCTACTGGTAAAAGCGCCAGCATAGCCGATATTTTTTATTTTGGCAGTAATGATGGCACGGTCGTCAGCCTCTCTATCCTCATAGGCTGTGTCTTGCTAGTCGCTATGAGCGGTTTGCTGATTGGTATCAGGGGCGGCAACGTACGTCAGTATCTGGCACTAACACCGTTTTCACTCGCAGTCGGCATGGGTATGCTTGGGGTGTTATTGCTGTTTATGGTTGGCAGTCAGGCCTTGACGTATGTGTTGGGTGAGACGCCGCTGGTGTTTGTCGATCCGCTGTATCAGTCTGTCAGCTCGGTGTGGCTATTGGTGTTTGCGATGGTGATCGTCGCGCCTTTTTATGAGGAGCTGATATTTCGCGGGCTCCTGTGGTCGGCAATCGTTGAGCAGTTTACAGATACAGATAATTTATCACATTCATCGCCGCGCGGTGCAGTCGTTGCAAGCATCGTGACCAGTTTGATATTTGCGGTCATTCATGTGCAGTACGGCGTCTATGAGATCAGTACCATTGTGGTATTGGCATTGATATTTTGTTATGCGCGTTTTAAGTCAGGCTCGCTGCTGCTGCCGATACTACTACATATCATCAATAATGGCGCTGCTATGTGGCAGTATCTGGCGCAAGTGGCTTAAGTAGTAAATTATTAATTGCTAATTACTGCGCGAAACACCACATTACTTAAGTTCATGTGGTGTCAATCCATGTGGTCTTAATCAGTACGGCTATACATCAGGGTTGAGCACCAACACCTCATCAGCTGCCCGCTTGACATCGTCGAGCGTTAGCTGCGGCTTGCCGCTTAAGGCTTGTCGCCATTTACGCGCGCCCATTAGCCCTTGAAATAAACCCAGATAATGCCGCGTCATCGTAGGCAGGGCTTCGCCTTTAGCGATTTGTGTTTCTAGATAGGGGAGGAGCTGCGCCAAAATCTCTGAGCGCTTGGGCGTAGGCGCACCCCACAGACGATTGGCCTCTGCCAGCAGATAAGGGCTGTGATAAAACGCCCGCCCAATCATCACCCCATCGACGTGCTGCAAATGCGCCTCGATATCTTTGATGGTGTTGATACCACCATTGATCTCGATATCGAGCGTAGGGAAGTCTTGTTTGAGGCGGTACACATCGTCATAGCGCAGGGGCGGTATTTCACGGTTTTGTTTGGGGCTCAAGCCTTGTAGCCAAGCGGTACGTGCATGGACAATAAAGCGCGTACAACCAGCCGCTGCTACTGTCTCGACAAAGTTTACCATAAACTCATAACTGTCAAAATCATCAATACCGATACGGTGCTTGACGGTCACAGGAATATCAACCGCAGCCTGCATATGCTTGACCAAGTCAGCAACCGTCTTAGGCTCCGCCATCAGACAAGCGCCTATTTTATTGTGCTGCACACGATCGGATGGGCAGCCCACATTGATATTGACCTCATCATAGCCATACTGCTGGGCAAACTCAGCACACTGCGTCATCTCGCTATTGTCGGCGCCGCCCAGTTGCAACACCAACGGATGCTCAAGCGCATCAAAGCGCAGATGCCGATCGCGATTGCCATGGATTAATGCACCCGTGCTGATCATCTCAGTATAAAGATAAACATGCGGATTAAACAACCGCGCAAAGTAACGATAATCTGTCGTTGTCCAATCAATCATAGGGGCAACAGAGAGTCGTTTATTGCTCATATCAACCATAGGGGTGGGGCCTTAATAAAGAGTCGTTAAATGTGTAGGAGTGGCTAAATGTCTAAGCGTGGCTTGGTTTATGGGGGCTTAAGCACATAAAAAAAGTGTCATGCAGCTACCATGACACCGTATGTATCATCCATCATCTATAAAGCTAAGATATGACCGAGGCTGCGACCCATTAGGTCGAGATTAGATTACATGCTCAATCTTTTTAAACTCGGGCAAGTTGTAAAAATAAAGGCCCATGATGATACCGATAAAACCGATAAATGCAACGTAGAGAGCCGGAGAGAAACTCACTAGAGTCGTGGCATAGCCGAGCCCAAAAGGAATCGAGATACCGACGATGCCGTACGTGACATTATAACAAAGTGCCATACCAGTTAGGCGTACATTGGTCGGAAACAGCTGTACCAAGATAGCTGGCATCATGCCAATAATGCCTGAGCAAAAGCCTAAGAGGGCGTACATGATCAAGATATAATCGCCACCAGCGTCTAAATGATAAAAGAAAGCAAGAATCACGGCGATAAGTAGCGCGGAGCCTGCGGCAAGAATTTTACCAAAGTTTTGGTAGTTCGATAAAATCCCATAAAAAACACAGCCAAAAATCATAAACACAATGCCCAGACTGTGTGAAAACCCAAACAAATCCGCATCTAGGTTAAAGCGCAGCTTGATCAAGTCGGGCAGCAAAATGACAACGACGGTGGTGATGCTGGAGATGATTAAGGTCAAAATCATCCCAATAAAGACAGAGTGCTTGCAGTGCTTAGACAGCAGCGTCAAGGGTTTGGCGACATAGTTTGGTGGTTTTGATGCTAGCATGGCCGTAAAAAACGGCGTTTCACTGACCAAACGCCAGGCCAATAGCGGCAAAAAGCTCAGTATGGCTGCCACAAAAAACGGCAGTCGCCAGCCATAGTCGACCAATTGCTCAGTGGTCATAACGTTCGACAACCACATAAAAAACGCATTTGAAAACAACACACCCACAAAAAAACTGGCCGTGACATAACTACAAGCAACCGACAAATACTGACGGGGCACGTGCTCGGCCACAAATACCCAAGCCAAGGGCACATATAGGCCAAAAGCCATTCCTTGTATGAGCCGCAGCAGGATAAACAAAGCAGGTGATATCAGTCCCCACTGTGCATAGGTCGGCAAACAAGCCATGACTAGCAAACTGATGGCACTGACGAGCATACTGACGAGCAAAGTAAACTTACGCCCTTTGATATCTCCATAGCGTCCCAGCAAAACACCGCCGAATGGACGAGCAAGATAACCGACGGCAAACAGTCCTAACCCTTGTAGCCGAGCAACATTGGGATTGCTATTGACGGGGAACAGCGCCGACGCCACGATATCTGAGATATATAAATAAATCAAAAAATCAAAAAACGCGACGGCGCTACTAAAGCAAATAAACAATACCATGTTTCTATCTTTAGTAGACATCAGGGCATATTGAGAACGAGTAGGCATAGTAAATCACGCATCCACACCACAAGCTAATGTGGTCGTTAAGCCGATTATCCTCTAGATAATCCGCATGATAAAAACTGACACTTCCCGATAAAAAAGGGAAACGTCAAGACAGTCATATTCAGAGTGTTTCGCTTAAGTGTTTCGCTATTTTTGGCCCATTGAAATAATTATCGAGTGTATAAAAGCCCCGCCCGAGTACTACAATAACCAATCAATCGGCAACCAAGACATGATGGTCAGCCAGATATGGTCGCTCATGTCGACTCGCGGCTCTGAGTCGTACACTACCTTTTCGCCGTTTTCCATGGTGTGCCACTGCAGGCGACCGTTATCTAACAGCTTTACCTCATAAGCTTGATTGAGCAGGTCATCACTGAGCGCGCCATGCAGCTGTCTTGCCAGCTCGTCGTCGTTGATGATCACGCCCATCTCGGTATTGATATTGGCAGAGCGTGGGTCGACGTTATATGAGCCGATAAACACTTGATAGTCATCAACGGCAAAGGTTTTGGCATGGAGGCTGGTTGAGGATTGACTGCGGGCTTTCCATAGCTTGTTTTCACGCTTTTCTTCACCAGCGGTGGATTTGAGCTCATAGATTTTTACGCCTGAGCGCAGCAGCGCTGGCCGCCACTGGCTGTAGCCTGAGTGCACAGCGGTGACATCCGTTGCATCAAAAGAGTTGGTCAAGATTTTGATATCGATACCAGCATTGGCCAGCTGTACTAAGGTGTTGACGCCGTCTTTGGTCGGGACAAAATAAGATGAGATGATGGTCAGCTTTTTGGTCGGGCTGCCGAGCAGGGTACGCAGTTGATGCACCAAATTGGTATCGGCAGGGACGGCCTTGCTCAGCTTGCCGACATCATCACTCAAAAACTGCATGTCTGTCCAACGAAACGGCACCCGCTTGCTCACTAAGTCCTCATCTATGGTCGACTCTTCAATCGCTGCTTTATAGACGGTCAAGCTGCTATTGGCATGGTCTTTTTCATCTTGACCAATCTTGTCCAGCGCTGCCAAAAAATCAGTGGCTGCGCCATCGCCAAGGGTCGCGAGCGTTTCGATGTCAAACGACAGCGGCGACGACCAATAGCTGGCAAAACTATTATCAATATCGGCCACGACTTTGCCGATGAGCAAGACATCCAGATCAGCAAACTGGCTATTTTGATCGTTACTTAGGTATTCATTGCCGATATTACGTCCACCGATGATGGTAATCTGCTTATCAAAGGTCATACTCTTATTGTGCATGCGCCGATTGATTCTAGGCAGGCCTGTGACGTAGTTTAGGGTTTGAAACTTACGGTGCATCAAGGGGTTGATGATGCGTACCGCGATATTTGGATGACTGGCAAAGCGCAATAAATGCTGATCAAATTCAGCATCGTTATTAAAATCATCAAGTAGCAAGCGCACGATTACCCCGCGCTCAGCCGCTTCCCACAAGTCTTTGAGCATTAGCTGGCCGGCTTGGTCATTGTGCCAGATATAATACTGGGCATCGATGTTGCGGGTGGCCATACCCGTCAAGATGCTGCGAGAGGCAAAGGCATTGGCTCCAGTGACAATCGGGTGATAGCCTGATAAGTCTGGGTGGATATCGTTTTGTTCGCTGATGGCGGCGACCAAATCTGTTTGCTTGGCATTAGATGATAGTGTTTGCTCGGAGGGTTTGCTGTTTTTTGCTTGATACAGTGCATGGATGCGTGCAGACAGCGCTTGGCTTTCGGGCAGGTGCGGCTGCTTGGGTAGGCTCTGACAGGCGCTCAGTCCCAATGTCAGTCCGAGGGTTAGGCTCAGTGAGAAGTTGGCTGGATCTATACTAAACATCGACATGACGGATTTACCTTAATGAGCCTGTATTTACGGATTAAGTCGTTTGCTGGGTGTGGTCGGACAGCGACCTTATCGTTACGCTGTCTATGACCACAAAAAATAGAGGTTTTGAAATAATAGCATTGATTAGCAAATCGATAATAGTACTGCGTCAGGTAAAATCTGAGCTTAACTCGAAATCGACGCTAAGCTTAGCAGTTGTTGCTATATCTGCCTATTATAAATACGTTATTTTTGTTAAATGGCTCAGCGTGTTGTAGCGTCTCTCCAAGGTGATAGTGGGTCTGCTACGCGCTCGTATGCCGCTGGACTGAGTATGCAAAAATACGATTTAGCTGACCT
The DNA here is from genome assembly GCF_017498075.1 of Psychrobacter halodurans. NCBI lineage: Bacteria > Pseudomonadati > Pseudomonadota > Gammaproteobacteria > Moraxellales > Moraxellaceae > Psychrobacter > Psychrobacter halodurans. The sequence goes on along the minus strand of NZ_JAGBKN010000003.1, from coordinate 79,591 downwards.
TTGAAACCAGATGTTTGGAATAAGTTGACATGCTATGATAAGGCGGATAGGTAAGTTCGACAAAGATATGCCGTCACTTTACCAATCACCCCTTATTAATTTAAGGCGTGCCCTCATCAGCCCGTGCAGATGATAATCGACTGAGTGGAGGACACGCCCCAGTACTCACCAAGGCAATGGAAGATATATGAGTCAGTCGCACACGCAGGATGATAAAAAATTAAATACACTGGATCCAAACTGGCGCAGCGATGCGCTCGATTTAGGCCTTGATTATGGTATGCAAACCATCGCAGTACGAGCTGGGCACCATCGTACCGATGAAGGCGAGCATTCAGAGGCTATTTTTACCACCAGCTCCTATGTTTATGCGTCGGCCGTCGATGCTGCTGCGCACTTTAACGGTAGCAAAACAGGTAACGTGTACTCACGTCATACCAATCCCAGCGTGCGTACGTTTGAGCGGCGTTTGGCTGCGCTTGAGAATGGCGAGCGCGCGGTAGCCACCGCTTCAGGCATGGGCGCGATTTTGACCATGTGTTTGGCCTACCTAAAAGCAGGCGACCATCTGCTGGCGGCCAATCAGCTATTTGGCTCATCGATTGGATTGTTTAATAATTACATGACAAAGTTTGGGATCGAGGTCAGCTATGTCGATTGCTTCGATAATGACGCGTGGGCAAAAGCGGTGCAGCCAAACACCAAAGTGATATATTGCGAAAGCCCAAGTAATCCACTCGCGCAAATTTGTGATATTGGCTATTTAAGCGAGCTGTGTAAAGCCAATGGTATATTACTTGTCGTTGATAATTGCTTTGCGACGCCGGCGCTGCAGCGGCCATTAGATTTGGGCGCGGATGTAGTGATTCACTCGGCGACCAAGTATCTAGACGGTCAGGGCCGAGTGTTGGGCGGCGCGCTGGTCGGTAGTGATAAGCTGATGCAAGATGCCTTTACCGTGGTGCGCTCAGGCGGTATCAGTATGAGCCCGTTCAACGCGTGGGTCTTTACCAAAGGGCTTGAGACACTAAAGCTGCGTATGCAGGCGCACTGCCAAAACGCCAATCAAGTGGCAGAGTTTTTGGCCAATCATCCCAATGTTAGCACCGTGCATTTTTCAGGCTTAAGCGATCATCCCGCTCATGCGCTTGCCACGCAGCAACATCATATGCAAGGTGGCTACGGCGCTATTATGGGGTTTGAGGTGCAGCCGCAAGCCCGCTCTGATGCGGGTATCAGGGATGCAAAAGCAGCTGCTTGGCATGTGATAGACGCCACTCAAATGCTCTCTATCACCAATAATCTGGGCGATGCCAAAACCACCATCACTCATCCTGCCACCACCACCCATTTTCGCCTGAGCGCTGAGGCGCGCGCAGAAGCGGGTGTCAAAGACAGTCTCATTCGTTTGTCGGTTGGGCTGGAGGACGTGGCAGATATCATCAAAGATTTGGCGCGCGGCTTAGACAGTTTGTAAAGATAACGGTATAATCACCGTCAACGCATAAACGTGACGTGATGAAAACCGACGCATTACGTTACGTATTTCCATAAAATACCAAGAGGCGATTATGAATATTCAAGCATTGATGCAACAAGCACAAACGATGCAAAAGAAAGTCGAAGCAAACGTTGAAAACGCCAAAAAAGAGCTGGCTAACAAAGAAGTACAAGCAGAAGCGGGCAGTGGTCTGGTCAAAGTCACCATGACTGGTCGTCACGTGGTCAAGCGTTTGACCATCGATCCTAGCTTATTAGAAGACGAGCCAGATATGATCGAAGACCTCATCGCTGCTGCGATCAATGATGCAGTACGTCAAGCCGACGAGCTATATGAGCAAACCATGGCGAGCGCGACCTCAGGCATGGGTCTACCACCAGGTATGCAAGGCTTGTTTTAAACAGCTCAAGGGCAGGCTAAGCAAAGCAAGTATCTGGCATGGTTTTAAAAAAACATGTGAAATATAAAGCCTTTAGCCGCCAAAAACAGCACGCTGAACACAAAAATGGGGTTGTTATCGACACGATACGACCCCATTTTTATAGCTACGATTTATACATGAAGTTAAAAAAGGAAGACACTTTGCTGACAGCCAAATTCGATCAGCTGGTCAAACAGCTGCGTATCTTGCCAGGCGTGGGACAAAAAAGCGCCCAACGTATGGCGCTCCATTTGCTGACCAAAAAACGCCCGCAAGGCATGGCGCTCGCGCAAGCCCTGGATGAAGCAATGCGAGATATCGTTGAGTGCCAGCGCTGCCATAGCTTCAGTGATGAGGCGATTTGTCCATTATGCCAAGATCCGAGGCGTGATGATGGGCTGTTATGCGTGGTCGAAACCGCCGCCGATGTGATGGCGATAGAGCAAACGGCAGGTTACCGTGGTCGTTATTTTGTCTTAGGTGGCCATCTGTCACCACTAGACGGCATCAGTGCTGATGATTTAAACATCGATCAGCTGGTGTGGCGGGTCAAGCAGGAGCCAGTGGCAGAGCTGATACTGGCGACGGGTACCACGGTCGAAGGCCAGACCACCGCGCACTTTATCAGTGAGGCGGTCAACCGTCATGTCAGTAAAATCACCCGTTTGGCGCAAGGCGTACCGATGGGCGGCGAGCTTGAGTACCTCGATAGTATGACCCTCGGGCAAGCCATGCAAAACCGCTCGTTTTTATAGTTTTTTTGTCACTGCGGTGCCATTCAGGCTTTTTTTGTGAGACAGAACGCGGCTTGTGCCCATTTTAGGGTATGAAGTTGTTATAATTACAGGCTGGCAAGTTTTATTATTGTGCTTACTTTTCACTATCGTAAAACGCACTTGGCGTTTTATTCTCTCTTATCTATGCAGGTATCTGCCCGTGTCCAACCATATCTCAACCGCTGTTACTCCATCCAATCATTCAAAGCCTGCGGCTACCGCTGACGAGCCGGCGATGCCAGTCAATACCGGCGCAGGGTCAGTAGATCTGCCGCCTGAGCCTGACATCGATGCTTTATTAGACATCGCTGAAGACGCCGATGTGACATGGGTACGTGAGCAAGAGGGTTTGGCTGAAGTGATAGAGGCATTGGCGACGTGCGGGCGCGTGGCGTTAGATACCGAGTTTATCAAGCGTGATACCTACTATCCGCGTTTGGCTTTGGTGCAGCTCAACACAGGCGATCATATCTATCTATTAGACGCACCGCGACTACAATTGGACGAGTTTTGGCAAGCGCTGATGAAAGTGGATGTGGCGATTTGGCATGCCTGCGGCGAAGATTTGGGTATTTTTTATCTGTTGTCTGGCTGTCCGCCTCTCACCAATATCTTTGATACGCAAATTGCGCTGTCATATTTGACGGGTCAATTACAAATGGGTTATCAGCAAGCGCTTGATGACCAGTTAGACATGCATATCGATAAAGAACAAAGCCAGTCTGACTGGCTGCAGCGTCCGCTATCAGATGAGCAAGAGCAGTATGCGATTGATGACGTACGGTTTTTGCCCGCGCTTTATCTAAGTCTTGAATACGAGCTAAAAAAGCAAGGTCTCTTTGACTATGTATGGGAGGATTGTCAGCTTTATGCCAGTGACTTGTATGACGCGCAGCATGTGGCCGACGATGAGATGTATCTAACGATGGCGGATTATCGTTATACCTCTGAGCAAATGGCGATACTACAGGCGGTGGCGACATGGCGCGAGGAGCTGGCGCGGGCGACCAATCAGCCGCGTACCTTTGTGATAAAAAAACAAGCGGTGCGTGAAATCATTACCGAAAAGCCCAGCAGCATGCGCGAGCTTGCGCACAAAACCACCATGCACCGCAGTATGCTACGGCTCTATGGTGAAGAGCTGCTCAAGGTAATTAAGGAAGCCAAAAACCTGCATCCTGCTGAGCATCCTGCCTGCTTGCTACCGCCATATCGCTCTAAAAACAAAGTCCTATCAAAAGCGGTGCAGCAAGCGATCGATACGCACGCAGAAAAAATCGGTGTGCCTGCCAATGTCTTGATGCGCAAAAAATGGCTGGCGCAGCTCTATGAAATCATTGCCTTTGATAAAGACCTTACCGAGCTGCCAGAAGGCTTAAAAGGCTGGCGCAATGAGTGGGTGATGCAAACCTTGATACCGGTGATTAAAGGGCATAAAACCGAGCTACAGCAGGGTATGGGTATAAAAGCTTAAGATAATCTCATCTATGAGGTTTGGTTAGGCTTAGTGTTTTTAATGTCGAGCATTTTTAGCGTTTAAACTGTCCATGTCGTAAAAAATATTGGGTCTGCTCGGCGACCGCTTTGTCGACCAGCATCCCTGTGTGCGAGACGGGAAGGACGATGTGGTCAGTTGCGGCCTCTATTTTAGTTTCTTCTATATATACCGTGCCATCGTGTAGCAGATATTCTGCTGATGGTATGTTATCTGCCTGCCGAAGTTTGCGATTATGATACTGCAAAAATAACTGCCCTAAGCCATAAGGACGATTACCGGCAATCACGCCTAAGGTAATATGCTCCGGTAACGGTGCGACGGTTCCATCTAGTGCATCGATGTAAGAGCGTCCCACCACAGCTGGGGTTAGGCGCCAAATATAATCTGCACAAACACTACCTAAATGCGGTGTCCCGAGCGTTATGCAACGCCCAATTTGCCATTGTGGATATTCAGCGACAAAATCACGAATAATCAAACCACCCAAACTATGACCGACCAAATCGATTGGCTCGTCAGGATAATGATGGTTTTCTAGCCAGTCATTTAATCGGGCACTATGAGTTTTGATGCCATCACGCATACTGCGATAGCCAAATTGATAAGTATCAAATCCTGCTACTTGTAAGCGTTTGGCCAATGGTCGCATAATCCAAGCGGTTTGGTGCAGACCATGGATGAGAATAACTCGGTTTTTTTGTGGCATGCTGACTTCCATTAAAAATGATATCTATTAAAAACGTACGGTTAACAACTTGATGATATGAATAGTATAGCGCTAAATATCTCAAGCCAAATAAAAACCTCCAAATCAGCTACTGACTTGGAGGTTTGTTTTTATATCAACTGTTTATAGTTGTTTGCAAACTACATATAGTTTTCGATGCTTGGGCAAGAGCACATAAGGTTTTTATCGCCATAGGCGTCATCGACACGTGCCACACTTGGCCAGAACTTATGAGCGCGGATGTACGGCAGTGGGAATGCAGCGGTATCACGGCTATATGGATGCGTCCATTCTTCACTGGTAATCATCGCGGCAGTGTGCGGCGCATTGACCAATGGATTGTCTTCTAATGTCCAACCATCTTCGCCAGCTTTGGCCTTCATAGCCTCAGCTTTGATAGATTTAAGTGCACTGATGAAGCGGTCCAGTTCCTCGACAGACTCAGACTCAGTTGGCTCAATCATCAACGTACCCGCAACTGGGAAACTCATCGTTGGTGAATGGAAGCCATAATCCATCAAACGCTTGGCGATATCGCTCTCAGTGATGCCAGTTTCTTCCTTCAATGGGCGAATATCGATGATACACTCGTGCGCAACGCGGCCGTTTTTGCCCGTATACAGAACAGGGTAGTGGTCTTGTAGCTGAGTGGCGACATAGTTGGCGTTTAAGAGCGCAAGCTCCGTGGCTTTTAGCAGACCATCGCGGCCCATCATGGTGATATACATCCAAGAGATGGGTAAGATACTCGCTGAGCCATAAGGCGCTGCCGATACCGCTGAGCAGTCTTTTTGTGCGTTGTGTACAGGGCTTAGCGTATGGTTGGCCATAAAGGGGGCTAAGTGCGCCTTCATGCCGATAGGGCCCATGCCAGGACCGCCGCCGCCATGCGGGATACAGAAAGTTTTGTGCAGGTTCATATGTAGTACGTCAGCACCGACATCAGCAGGCTGCATCATGCCGACCTGTGCGTTCATGTTGGCGCCATCCATATAGACCTGACCGCCATGCTTATGAATCAAGTCACAGATATGGCGGATGCCTTCTTCAAACACCCCGTGCGTCGATGGATAAGTAATCATCAACGCGCCTAGGCTTGCGCTATGCTCTTCACATTTTGCCGTCAAGTCCTCAATGTCTACGTTACCGTTTTCGTCAGTTTTGACGACGACGACTTTCATACCCATCATCATGGCCGTTGCAGGGTTGGTGCCGTGTGCCGACTGCGGGATCAGACACACATTACGCTCTGTTTCGCCCAATGATTCATGATAGCGGCGAATGGCAAGTAGGCCTGCGTATTCACCAGAAGCGCCTGAGTTTGGTTGCATCGATACATCGTCAAAGCCGGTGATGGCTTTTAGCTGATCTTGTAAGCTATCGATCATGGCGATATAGCCGGTGACTTGGCTGCGCGGTGCAAAGGGGTGCACGTTGGCAAATTCAGGCCAAGTAATCGGTAGCATCTCACTGGTGGCGTTTAGCTTCATGGTACAGCTGCCAAGTGAAATCATACTGCGGTTCATCGCCAAATCTTTGTCTTCTAGCGACTTTAGGTAGCGCAGCATTTCGTGCTCGGTGTGGTGCGAGTTAAACACCGGATGGGTCAGGATGTCATCGGTACGCAAGTGCGCGCTATCGAGTGACACGCGAGCTTCTGCTGGCAAGTCATGCGCTTTACTGACAAACAACTGCGTTAGCGCCTTAAAGTCTTGCGCGTCGCTGGTTTCACTAAAGGCCACGCTCAGCTTGGTCGTACCTAGACGCCATAAGTTGTAGCCGATGTTTTCTGCGTTTTCAAAGATTTGGGTGGCCAGATTTTCTGAGCCGCAATCGATGACCACGGTGTCAAAGAACTGCTCATGCACTACGGTTAGCTTGCTGTCAGCCGCGGATTTGATCACATCAGCAAAGGCAGTTGCAAACGCATGGATGCGAGTGGCGATACGTTTGACGCCGCCTGGACCATGATAAACCGCGTACATGCCCGCGAGGTTGGCGAGTAATACTTGTGAGGTACAGATGTTTGAGTTGGCTTTTTCGCGGCGGATGTGCTGCTCACGTGTCTGCAGTGCCATACGTAGCGCGGTATTGCCTTGCGAGTCTTTTGACACACCAATGATACGGCCAGGTGCTGAGCGCTTGGCTTTGTCAGAGAAAGCAAAATAGGCGGCGTGTGGACCACCAAAGCCCATTGGAATACCAAAGCGCTGGGTGCTACCAAGTGCCACATCTGCACCCATATCGGCTGGTGACTTTAACAACACCAAGCTCATGATGTCGCTGACGACGCTGACGTAGGTTTTGTTTTTCTTGACCGCGGCGATGACGTCGGTTAAGTCTTTTACATCGCCTTCAACACCGACGTATTGGAAAATCGCGCCAAAGTAGTCGCCTGATTTGGCGGTTTCAAAATCACCGACGATGACCTCCCAACCAAAGTACTTGGCACGAGTGTTGATGACATCTAGGGTCTGCGGATAGATGCGCTCATCCACAAAAAACTGGTTTGATTTGCTTTTGCTCACGCGCTTTGACATCGCCATCGCTTCTGCTGCGGCCGTCGCTTCATCAAGTAATGACGCGCCTGCCATCTCTAACCCTGTCAAGTCGATACATACTTGCTGGAAGTTAAGCAATGCTTCTAGGCGACCTTGAGCGATTTCTGCTTGATAAGGCGTATAAGCGGTGTACCAGCCTGGGTTTTCTAGCACGTTACGCTGAATGACTGCAGGCATACGTACTGGCGAGTAGCCTTGACCGATGTAGCTTTTGTTTACCGTAATGTCGTCTGCCATGGTGCGTAGCTTGGCAAGTGCAGCATGCTCACTCATCGCGACTGGTAGATCAAGCGCTTTGTGCAAGCGCACAGGCTCAGGCACGGTGTCGTTGATAAAGCTTGCCATATCTTGATAACCAACGGCGCTGAGCAAGTCAGCTTGTTTGGCATCGTTTGAGCCTAAATGACGATAGACAAATTCAGCTTCGTTAAATAATCCTTGGAAGGTATCAAACGTTGGGTTTTGAGAGATAGTCATGACATTCCTTGGTTAAGGGAGTGGTAAAGGAGATGGCTAAAATAACGGATATTAATAGCTAATATTAATAACTAATGACGGGTTTAGACGTAATGAACAAATTGAGCTTGATCAAAGCGAAACTGGGTGTTGTAAATACCATTGTCAGCGCGCTCGCCTGCGCCAATCATCATGACGATATGGTGGTCGTCGCTTAAACCTAATAGTCGCTTCATCGCAGGTTCATCAAAGCCGCCCATTGGACAGCTGTCAAAGCCATGTGCACGTAAAGCTAGCATCAGATTTTGGGCGGCAAGAGCGGTATTGTTGGTGGCCCAGTTTTTGGTGTCTTCAAAGGTATAGTAAGGCGACTTAATTGGCCCTTTGAGGCGTCTTGCGACCTGAGTTGCACCCCATTTGGCTACAGAGACGATGTTGGCAGGGCCACGCAAAAAGTCTAAAGTGACGATTTTGTTGTAGTAGTCTTTTACCTTTTTTGGGACAGGTTTATCAGGGTATTCACGCAATATCTGCTGGGCGTGGTCTTGCCATACGTCAGTACGCGCCACCACTGCAATGAGACGCGCTGAGGTTTTTGCCGCGTTTTGGTTCATGCAGTTTTTTATCGCACGTTTGCGTGTGTCTGCATCATCGATGACATAAAACTCCCACGGCTGCAGATTGCTTGAGTTGGGTGCCAGCATGGCCAGACGCAGACAGTCTGCCAGTACGGCATCTGGTATCGGTGTGTCAGTGAAACGACGCACCGAACGACGAGACTCTACGACGTCACAAAACGCCTGTAGCGTCGCTGTGCGATCGAGTGTGGCAATGCTGGTTTTTTTGTCATTGTCAGGGGTCATAAGAGAGTCCATGCTGAGGATTGAGTGACCCACTTGCGCATCATCAAAGCGGGGCTGGGGCTATAATTGCGAATCGCGTCCGCATCTAACAAGTAAATCGTCGCGATAAATCAGATTATTACCAATCAGAACCTATCAGATTGTTTAGCAGTCGTGTTTTTGCCGCTGTGTTTTTCAAAGCGGCTTAAAAACGGTCTAACAGTAGGATAAACAGATACCAGCTGCCGCCAGTATCCGCCGTGTTGCTTATATAAATTTAAACAAAGACTGAGTAGAAAGATATAAATCTGAGTAGATTACAGCTCGTTTTCGTACTCTTCAGCAGTCATCAATGCTTCGTAATCGGCGATGTTGTCCGGTTTGATTTTAAAGAACCAGCCTTCACCGTACGGGTCAGAGTTGATGATTTCTGGATCATCTTCTAGTGCTTCGTTGATCGCAACCACTTCACCTGAGATAGGCGCATAGACGTCAGAGGCTGCTTTTACAGACTCGACCACAGAGATTTCGTCGTCGACGGCGAGGATGTCGCCTACGTCTGGCAATTCGACAAATACCACGTCGCCGAGTAGGTCTTGAGCATGGTCAGTGATACCAACAGTGATCGTACCGTCTTCTTCTAAACGCAGCCACTCGTGACTGGCGATGTATTTTAGTTCTGCTGGGATGTTGCTCATGGGGTCTCTCCTAAGTGAGGATGGTGAATAAAATAATGGACGTTAATGATAAAATTTATCAGCGATATCAGTCAAACTGCTGTTTGCCGTTACGGACAAAAGGGAGTTTTACGACGCGCACATCGACGAACTTGCCTTTGCCGCGCAGGTCGACCTGTACGCTATCTTCATCTGATAAACTGGCAGGCACGCGTGCAATTGCGATCGAGTTTTTTAGGCTAGGGGAGAAGGTACCGCTGGTGATGATACCGGTTTGCTCATTGTCTGTGCCTTGGTTGATGGTCACGGTCATGCCCTCACGCAAGACGCCGCGGGTGGTCAGTAGTAAGCCGACTTGTTTCATGGCGGTGTTGTCATCTTTTGCTTGTTGACGCTTACTGACTAAGGCATCACGACCGATAAAGTCGCGCTCATCTTTTAGCGCCAGCGTCCAGCCCATGTTGCACTCATACGGGCTGGTTTCTTCGTCCATGTCGTGACCGTAAAGGTTCATGCCCGCTTCCATACGCAAGGTATCACGCGCGCCAAGGCCAGCAGGTTTAACGCCATTAGCTTTTAATTGCTCAAAGAATGCTGGCGCATCATCACCATGCATGATGACCTCGACGCCATCCTCGCCTGTATAACCGGTACGAGCGACAAACCAATCTGCGCCTTCGATATCGGTCAAATCAGCGCCGACAAAAGGCTTTAGGCCTGCTAACACATCAGCCCAGCCTGGTTTTGCTTGTGTAAGTTTTTCGACCGCATTGGGGCCTTGTACGGCAATCATGGCCAGCTCTGGGCGCTCGGTGATGCTGATGTCAAAACCTGCTGCGACTTTGTGAAACTGTGCCATGTCTTTATCACGGGTGGCCGCGTTTGAGACGATGCGATATTCGGTCGCGTCTTCATTCATTAGGTAGACGATTAGGTCGTCGATGATGCCGCCTTGCTCATTGAGCATGCCTGAATACAGCGCTTTGCCGACGGTTTTTAGTTTGGCGACATCATTGGCCAGTAGCTTTTGTAGCCATGCTTTGGCATCTACGCCTTTGATATCGGCGACGACCATGTGCGATACGTCAAACATACCGGCATCGGTACGTACCGCTTCGTGCTCTTCGATTTGTGAGCCATAATGGATGGGCAGCTCCCAACCAGAAAAATCCACCAGCTTGCCATCGCTATCGACGTGAGACTGATAAAGGGGCGTGCGTTTGGGGGCTGCGGTGTTTGTGTTTGGAGTGCTGGTATTGTGAGTATCGGTCATAACAAATCCTTATGGAGCATCAGCCGCATTTGATAATCAGTCGTAACTTATCAAAGTAGCAGGGCAGAGGTGCATTATCATAGTGAGTAGCAATCTTGCAGGGCGCAAGTATCGCAACCAAGGGTGGTACAAAAAATAGAGCAATCAGCCAAACAGACGCCAAACGTCGGTTTAAGCAAAAGCCCTATCTGTCCTGTCACCTGAGATTTTCAATACGGCACATCGTCGTGGTCTCTAAAGCCTTTGCTTTACTCTTGCCATCGCGATGCTGTCGCATTTTCTCCCCTTCGGTGGGTAAGGCGTCGTCCGTCCTTACCGCTCTCCAGATTTGTTATGCCTTATGTTTGTAGGCCACGCGTTAGGTGTCGCCGCAAAACAATCATGACATGTGTTTTTCAGTCCTTTTACCTGAGCGATTGGCAGGGTAGATGCGCCTTCGGTGGTCTGTGGATAATGCTCAATAGGACATTACCATGATGGGCGGATACGTATCGTTGCCGGTCTTTTATTTCAATGACCTGATAGTAGATAGGTATGCCTGCAGACTCTCTCCTGAAAAACGCTTTTATTATGAAAGGTTCACCGCCCTTTTACAAGTCATCTGCGCCATTAAAGTCGATAATTTTGGCAAAAAGTCTTTTTTGCCGCAGCGATTGTCAGTAGTAAGGCATGATGACAGCGCTATATCGGTGTTTGTCCTCTTGAGTGCGTCGTCAGTTTTTAGCCGGTTTACCATAGCAGAACGTAAAGCGACTACTGATGTTTGCCCGAAATATGCTAACCTATGGCGATAGATTCTGATAGGTTGTTTTTATGCATTGCGATATTTATAAATTTCCCAAACATGATGATATGTACATCTACATTGCGCGTCCTGATTATCCAGATGATACTGATGAGATTAAAGACTGGCTGGGGGTATTGCCCAAGGAGTTTCGTGCGGGGCTAGGGCGCAGTCAGTTTGTCATGCATCTGGATTTGGCCGCCACCCCGAAGCTGGCTCGCGTCGATAAAGAAGAGGTGCTGGCAAAGCTCCAAGCACAAGGGTACTTTGTACAATTGCCGCCGCAAGATGTCATGCGCCGCCAAGCAGAGCTACGCGCCCGCGAAGCACAAGATAGTATTTATGACTGATGGCATTCAAAGCTAATGGCACTTAAGGCTAAAGGCATGCAAGACTCAGACGCGTGTCTTTGCCTTTATCGTGTCGATTGAGGACACATCCTAGGAAGTCGTGATAAACTGATCTTCTGTTAAGTGCACATGTCTATTATATATTTTGTCATATTGAGGACACGCCCTAGTACGGCAAAACTTACCCAATACCACTAGACGCTGCTGGCGCTACTGGTGATAAACGCAGGTAATAAAACACGCATGGACTGGTTAAAAAACATATTGCATCGCTTACCGCTTGAGAGTATCAGTGATATCTTAGGAGAGATTGCTATTTGGTGGGGACAGCTGGTAAAAGATGTCCCACCCGCCGATCTGCCCATGTATGCCTATCTTGGGGGAACGGTGATCGTGCTGGTATTATGGCTGCTGGTGGCGCGCATGTTGCCGCGTCCACTCGGCGGTATGAGCTGGATGGTATTGTTTGCCGTATTGCTCGCGCCCGGTACCGCGCTCGATGATCCTAGTGAGATTGCCCCTGCTAGCATCAGTGTGGTGTATGCGGTGATGATGAAAGACTACGCAGGTGCCATTGCCAATATGTTGCCCATTATGGTGGTGCTGGTGGTGGGCTTGTTTGTTGGGTTTGTCTGGCAGCTGATACGCGGTGCTTTTGAGTCGAGCCTAGACAAAGCACGGAGCCGCACCGCAGCCGATACGCAGGCGACCATGCAGCTGACCGCAGGCAATTATCTGGCCGAAAACGCTGAGGTAACTGAGCATGCGAAGGCTCATGATCACGCACCAGTAACTGAGACTGACAAAACGCTGGATCTCAAAAAGCGCGGTGCCAAAAATGAGGGCATACTGTCTAAACAGGCCAATCCCAACGATACGATAGACAAAGGGTAAGAAGCTGGGCGTCAATAGCGGCGTGGTTTAATTTGCTCGATAACTATAAGCTCGATAACTATAAACTTAATGACTGTAAAAAAGACACCATGTGTGTCTTTTTTTTATGGCTAATCATTATGCGCCATATTTAGGGCGTAAGAAGCCCTGATCGGAAGGATGACGAACGCATGAGTATTTTGGCAATCCATCAGCCTATGCTACTCTAATTTGTGAGTGCTATTTTATAAAATGCTTTATTGATAACGATAACTGAGACTTTACTATGACGACCAAGATGGACAAGACCAACCATACCTTTACCGGCACGCAAAGCTATATCGCCACCGATGATTTACAACTGGCAGTCAATGCAGCGATGACACTACAAAAACCGCTACTGATCAAAGGTGAGCCTGGCACTGGTAAAACACTGCTGGCCGAAGAGGTGGCGCAGAGTTTGGGGATGCCGCTGATTACTTGGCATATCAAGTCAACCACCAAAGCTGAGCAAGGGCTGTATGAGTATGATGCGGTGTCACGCTTGCGCGACTCGCAGCTCGGTGACGACAAGGTGTATGAGATTGGCAATTATATCAAACCCGGTAAGCTTTGGGAGGCTTTTACCAGTCAAGAGCGCAGTGTTCTATTGATTGATGAGATCGACAAAGCCGATATCGAGTTCCCCAATGACTTGCTGCATGAGCTTGATAAAATGTCGTTTTATGTTTATGAGACAGGCGAGACCATCACCGCCGAGCAGCGCCCAGTGGTGATCATCACCTCAAACAACGAAAAAGAGCTGCCCGATGCATTTTTGCGCCGCTGCTTTTTTCACTACATCGACTTCCCTGATGAGCATACCATGCGTCAAATCATTGAGGTGCATTTCCCCAATATCCAAGAAAAACTGGTCAATGATGCGCTGGATATCTTTTATAAGCTGCGCAATATCCAAGGCCTTAAAAAACCACCATCAACGTCGGAATTGGTCGATTGGCTTACCTTATTGCTTGCCGATGATATGGCACAACAAGAGCTAGAAGAAAACTTGCGCGGTGAAAAATCGATCCCGCCGCTATACGGCGCGCTACTCAAAAACGAAGCGGATGTGAGCTTGTTGCAGCGTTTTGCCAACATGATGCGTCGTTAGGCGTATCGACTGACAGCGTTGTCTGGTGTCATATCGCTGTCAGCATGATGGTGCCAATCAAACCTTATCAGCCAATAAGTGATGCGTATTTTATGTTTATCAAATTATTCTACACCCTGCGGACTTACGGCGTGCCAGTCAGCACGCGCGAGCTGCTCGATCTAAACGCTGCGCTCGAGCAGGGGCTGATGATGCAGCCACATCCTGAAAACCCAGCACTGTCTACCTTTGCCAGTCGCGAGGATATGTACCGACTGATTCGCCTCTGTATGGTCAAAGATGAGCGTCATTTTGATAAATTTGACCGCGCCATGGCCGATTATTTTGAGGGTATCGACAGCTTAGATATCGATGAGCTGATGAACAAGCTGACAGATATCCCAAAAGAGTGGCTCGATCTCAAGCTAGATCCCAAAAATTTGACCGAAGCGCAGCGGCGTTTGCTCAAAAAATACGGCTCGCTTGAGGAGTTGATGAAGGCGCTTGAGGAGCGTCTAAAGGAGCAAAAAGAGCGTCATCAGGGCGGAAGCAAATGGGTCGGTACTGGCGGCACCTCACCGTTTGGCGCTTATGGTGATCATCCTGAAGGGGTGCGCGTCGGCGGTGAGTCGCGTAAACGCAGTGCGGTCAAAGTCTGGGAGCAGCGCAAATATCGTAACCTCGATGATGACAATCAGCTGGGCACGCGCCAGATTCAGATGGCGCTACGCAACCTGCGCCAGTTTGCCCGTACTGGTAGCGCCGATGAGCTCGATATCCATGAGACCATCAAGCGCACGGCCAAAAAAGGCGTGCTCGATATTCATATGCAAGCTGAACGCCGCAATCGCGTTAAAGTATTGATGCTGTTCGATGTCGGCGGTAGTATGGACGTCCATGTCGAGGCGCTAGAAAAACTGTTTTCGGCAGCAAAAAATGAATTTAAGACCTTAGAGTTTTTTTATTTTCATAACTGTCTGTATGACTACGTCTGGAAGGACAATAACCGTCGGCACAGTGCCCCGATGCCGACTTTTGAGCTGCTCAATACCTATGGCCGTGAGTATCGCGTCATCTTTGTCGGCGATGCGTCGATGTCACCCTATGAGCTGTTTTCGGTAGGCGGTAGCGTCGAGTATATGAATAACGAAGCGGGGGTGGTATGGCTAAAACGTGTACTTGAGCACTTTGATAAAGTGGCGTGGCTCAACCCAGAAAACCCCGCGTACTGGCAATATACTCAGACCATCGGTGAAATCAAAAAGCTATTTGAGCATAAAATGTATCCGATGACGCTGCATGGGGTTGAAGAAATGACCGACTATATGGCGCGTTAATTTTATAGTAGGGTGTTGATATATATGGTTTTTTCAAGATAGTGAGCGGCTTTCAATGCTGATATTTGTCTTTATAAATCATTAGTATAGCTGGAATTAGTGTTTTTTCATAAGCAGTCATTGATATCATCATGGCTGCTTTTTTTGCTTAAAAAACGGCTGAATAGCGATAGCGCATTGGTATACGTAATGAAATGTGTTAACATTCATTTAAAATGAATCTTATAAAGTGTGTCAGCTAACTATTTAAGTCAAGCAATTTAAGTCAAGCAATCTTTAATCACTTTATAAATACTTATGAAATGACTTATTTATCAGTAGCAACCTTTTTATATAGCAATCACTAAGAGAGTTATCATGGCTTCACCAAAAACCCTAGAAATCGTCACCGCCACCGTACCTGTACTCGAAGAGCACGGCACCGCCATCACCACGGTGTTTTATAAAAACATGTTTGCTGAGCATCCTGAGCTGCTGGATATCTTTAATGAGACCAATCAAAAGCTTGGGCGTCAGCAGACGGCGCTGGCGATGACGGTGCTGGCGGCAGCAAAGCATCTGGACAAGCTGGCAACGCTACTGCCGCAAGTCACCCAAATCAGCCATAAGCATCGCGCTCTGCAGATTTTACCTGAGCATTATCCTATCGTTGGCAAGCATCTCATCGGCGCGATAAAAGAAGTGCTGGGTGAGGCGGCAACAGATGAGATTATCCATGCTTGGACAGAGGCTTATGATGAGATTGCTTCGGTGTTTATCCAAATCGAGCAAGGCATGTATGAATCTGCGCTGTGGCAAGGCTTTGCGCCATTTACCGTAACACAAAAGACCGCGGTGGCGACGGATATTGCTGCCTTTACCGCGGTGCCCAGCAACGAGTATAAAGACGGCCATACGGCAAACCATCAAGCGATTGATTTGCATAAAATGCGTTTGAGTGCTGGACAATACATCACTGTAAACACAGACCCCAAAGACAGCAATCACACCGCTTTGCGTCACTATTCTCTGTACTCAGCAAATACCGAAGAGGGCATCAAGTTTGCGGTCAGACGCGACAATCGCAACGCGCATCATGGCTTGGTCTCAAACCATCTGCATGACCACATAAACGTCGGTGATACGATTTTGTTATCTGCCCCTGCTGGCGACTTTGTGCTGGAGCAACACCTGATGACCCAAAACGAGGTGCCACTGGTACTGATGAGCGCAGGCGTAGGGGTGACGCCTGTACTGGCTATGTTGGAGGCGCAGATTATGGCCAATCCAAAGCGGCCGATCATCTGGGTATATGCCTGTCAAAACAAAGCCCATCACGCCTTTGCAGACAAGGTCGAGGCACTGCTAGCAAAAGCTGAAACGGTAGAGAGGCATGTTTTTTACTTTGAGTCAGGACAGCTATTGGACGCTGCATGGCTTGCCAACCTACCTAAGCCTGCGGACATTTATGTCTGTGGCTCAATGCCATTTATGGAGAGTATGATCGATGGGCTCATGGCGCTCGATCATGGCGTGGATAGTGTACATTATGAGCCATTTGGCCCCAAAATGAGTTTGGGTAGCTAAGCTTGCATCGACTTTTCCCAGTGGCGGCTTGATCAATAAAATGTTAACGCCCAGCGCAGTCATGGGCGTGTCACATAAAAAAGCACCTAAATACTTTTATTATTTAGGTGCTTTTTTGCGGTTATATTTTAGGACGTGTCCTTATTTAGATGGCTAGCGATTGAATTGAGGACACGCCCTAATAGGGTCTAGTCAGAGCTGTCGACCAGTCCAATCATCACGCCCATCTGTTTTTTATCATGCCGATCGATGCTGGGCGCGTATAGGGCCGAGGCCACGCCGCCATCCAAAAACAAGGCATTCGGGCAGCCCAAGTATTCCTTAAATAAAGTCGCAAATTGATAAAAGGTCACAGGCTCGTCGCTATGGACAAACCGAATGCGACCATCATGACAAACGCCAGCCCCGTTTCTGATTTTAGCGGATTGGCTTTCGGGGTTAAACTTTGGGTGTATCTGATCATGAATCACCAGCATCGGCCCTGATTGAGTGGCATACCATGGCTGTACTTGCCCGCCGTTTAGCTGCTCGCTGAATGCTTGAGATTCTGTGATCTGCACCTTGCCGTCACGCTCCCACCACAGTACACCATTGGGCAATAAATGAAAATTGCCACCGCCTGACTTTAGGTTTAAAGCGCGCTTTTCTACCCCTTCGATGACAGTATAGCCAATAGGGGCAAAGCGCTCATTATACATGCCAGCATTCATGGCAAAGCTGAGAGTCTGGCCGGCTGGTAGCGCCGCCAACAACTCATCAAAGCTAAGTAAAGGCTGCGTACTATCAGGCTGTTGCCAAAATAACTGTAGCACCTGCCGCTTATCACCCAGCGCTGACGCCTCAATCGCACAGGCGCTATAAGCAAATGGCGCCTGCTGTATCTGACAGGCCCACTGCGATGAGTCGCTAGCAGCGTCAGTGGCCGTAGGGGAGCAGGCGCTGAGGCTCAGCGCGAGTAGGGCCACGCTTGCTAGCGTGGCGAGTGAGGTGGCGCTTGGCATCAGTCGGCGGCCTTTATTTGTGAGTACAGAACACCGCCGGTCAGCGATGATACGCGGCTAGTCATGATCAGGCGGTAAGTCGCGAAAGGTATTGTTGACATTACCGATGAGCATGCCGCCATCGATGATGTCCTCGGCGATAGCCGTGGTTTTTTCAGTTGGCGCATTGGTCTCTTTGCCTTTATCACGCGAGTCTTTGTTATAAGCGATAAGGGCATCGTTGTTGGCCAAGAAGCTATCAGGATTGGCCATCACCCACATCTGATTAAAGACATCGGCACGCGCACTTTGTTCTAGCAACGCGCCTTGGTCAGCAAAGTAAAAGAACTTTGAGAGAAGTTTGATTTGACCATCATCGAGGCGGCGCGCGATATGATACGGCTGCAATTGACTTGGGTGCTGCAGACCCACTGCGCCGACGATACTGGCTAGGGATTTGAGGGTGTTTTTATGGAAGTTTGCCACGCGCTCAGCTTTGCTCGGCACATCCAGCGCTTTTTGACGATAAGGGTCTTGCGTTGCCACGCCGACAGGGCAAGTATTGGTATGGCATGAGCGCGACTGAATACAGCCAACCGCAAACATAAAGCCACGGGCAGAGTTACACCAGTCAGCACCAAGGGCAATCATACGGGCAATATCAAATCCTGAGACGATCTTGCCACTGACACCGAGCTTGATTTTGTCACGGATGCCTGCACCGACCAAGGTATTATGCACCAACAAAAATCCTTCGACCATGGGCATGCCGACGTTGTCCATAAACTCAACAGGTGCGGCACCTGTCCCGCCTTCTGCGCCATCGATGACAATAAAATCAGGATAGTTGTCGGTTTCGATCATGGCTTTGACAATCGCCATAAACTGCCAAGGCTGACCCACGCAGAGCTTAAAGCCAACTGGCTTGCCGCCCGATAGCTCACGCAGCTGCTGCCAAAATGCGACCAGCTCACGCGGCGTGCTAAACGCGCTATGTGATGAAGGCGATACGCAGTCTTGACCCATGGGTACTTGGCGGGTTTGGGCTATCTCTGCGGTGATTTTTTCGCTTGGTAAGACGCCGCCTTTACCCGGCTTGGCACCTTGTGAGAGTTTAATTTCGATCATTTTTACTTGGGGATCGACGGCTTTTTCGGCAAAAGACTGTGGGTCAAAGTTGCCATGGTCATCACGGCAGCCAAAATACCCCGTGCCAATCTCCCAAATCAAGTCGCCGCCAAACTTACGGTGATAAGGGCTGATGGCACCTTCTCCAGTATCATGGGTAAACCCGCCCATCTTGGCACCTTGGTTAAGTGCCATGGTGGCGTTGGCAGACAAGCTACCAAAACTCATCGCCGAGATATTAAATACCGACATATCGTGTGGCTGCTGACAGCGCTCGCCGCCCACGATGATACGGAAGTCTTTGTTTTCTAAAGGTTGGCTGACCGCTGATTGCAAAAACCACTCTTTGCCTTGCGTATATAGATTGTCCAAAGTACCAAAAGCATTGGTATCGCTGACGTTTTTGGCGCGTTGATACACAAGGGCGCGCTGCTGACGCGAAAACGGCACTTGTTCTTTGTCGTCTTCTAACAAATACTGACGAATCTCAGGACGAAAATCCTCTAGCACATAGCGAACGTGACCTGCCACAGGGTAATTGCTCAAGATAGAGTGCTTGGACTGAATCAAATCATAAACGCCAAGTGCCACGCCAAAACCACCAAAAAATATGAGCCACCAGTTGACTAGTAATACCCCCGCCAAAAAAATCAAAATGGCAGCGCCAAAGGTGCTATAGCGCAGCAGCAAGCCCATCAAATAAGGTGAGCTGGTCTTGGGTTCTGGGTTCAAATTGGTACGAGATTGGGGCATAACGACACTCAACAGTGATACATAGATATTAAAAAAAGCGATAACAATTCACAGAGATGGCCGACAAAAAACCACTCTGTTATTATCATCGCTATTAGATGTAGATAAAGCGCTCAAACTGCTCGCTTATATTATGCGCCTATGATATCACTGCTGGGTGTTAATTGGGTAACAGAGTGCTAATAACTGGCAGTTAACTGGCAGTTTAATGCGTATCTTTTTTTGGGTGCGCATGTGAACCAATCCTTTGCGTCTCACTCGCCGCGGCCGATCTTGAGCGCCAGTGCTTGTAGTTTTGGTACGATCATCTTTGCATACTCATCAGCATCCCAGTTGGCTCTGGGTACGCTAGCATTTAGTGAATAAGCGTATCGCCCAGTAGCGACGTCAAATACCCCAACCGCGACCGCCAATATATCGGTAGAAAACTCTCCGTCAGATAATGTATAGCCGTGCGCATCATAATGTGCCACAGCGGCATCCAGCGCCGTTTGTGCGTGCTGATAGTCTGTGTCAGACAAATGCGCGTGTAGGTTGTCTTTGATGACAGCTTGCCGAGCTTTGGTGCTGACGGCATAAAACGCGCGTCCAATCGCCGTACGAGCCACAGGCACGGCAGAGCCGACTTGTAGATTGACAGACAGGCGGGCAGGGCTACGACAGCAAGCGTGATAGCGCATCTCCCCTTCGACTTCGGTGGCCAGATTCACCGATACTTCATTGCTACTGGCAAACTGTCGTAGCAGCGGCTCGGCGGTCGCCACCATATCGTGACGACTCCATGCCGTTGCACTCAGGCGCACGGCACTACTGCCTAGCTCATACTGTCCGTGCTCTGTCGTGCGCAAAAACCCAAGGGTGAGAAGCGTATGGATCAGGCGAGTCACCGTGGCTTTTGGTAGATGAGTCATCTGACAAATCTCCTGATGGCTCAGCTGCTCGTGCTGCTCAAATGCGGCCAGTAGTATCAGCCCGCGGCCAAGCGCGGTGACAAATTGACGGTCATTGTCGTCTTTGCTTTGGGTGAGAGCGTTACTCATACGCGTCAGTAAAGAGGGGGCGGCTGTTAAAGAATTAGACATTTTTGCCTCATTTTTTTGATAAAGGTTTACAGCGTGACAAAATTTTGCTTAAATAGTTTATATTATGAAACTAAGTTTCGCATAGCGGAATTGAAAAGTCAATAATTGGTTGAGTCCGGTTATCAGCGTTATTACCATCCATTTATTATTACTCATCGATCAGGACGATCGATATCAAGGAGACCCACATGGCAACATCTACGCGTCCAAGTTTTGATTGGCAAGATCCGTTTTTATTGCGTGACCAGCTCACTGACGAAGAACGTATGGTGACAGACAGTGCGCGTCAGTTTTTTCAAAAAGAGCTGATGCCAAATATCATCGACGCCAACCGCAATGAGCATTTTGAC
This sequence comes from Psychrobacter halodurans, assembly GCF_017498075.1. NCBI lineage: Bacteria > Pseudomonadati > Pseudomonadota > Gammaproteobacteria > Moraxellales > Moraxellaceae > Psychrobacter > Psychrobacter halodurans. The sequence continues at coordinate 58,524 of NZ_JAGBKN010000003.1, read as the reverse complement.
CGCAACATCATGCGCCAGATGGGCGAGATGGGGCTGCTAGGTGTCACCATCGAAGGCTATGGCTGTGCAGGTCTGTCGAGCGTCGCTTATGGTTTGATTGCCAAGGAAGTAGAGGCGGTGGACTCAGGCTACCGCTCGGCGATGAGTGTACAGTCAAGCCTTGTCATGCATCCTATCCATGCGTATGGCACAGAGGAGCAAAGAGAAAAATATCTACCAAAACTGGCAACGGGCGAGTATGTCGGCTGCTTTGGTTTGACCGAGCCGGATTCAGGCTCAGACCCTGCGTCTATGTCGACGCGAGCGCGTGCGGTTGAGGGCGGCTATGAGCTGACCGGCAATAAAATGTGGATCACCAACAGCCCCATTGCCGATGTGTTTGTCGTTTGGGCAAAAGACGATGCAGGCGATATTCGTGGCTTTATCTTAGACAAAGGCATGAAAGGCTTATCAGCACCAAAGATCGAAGGCAAGTTCTCACTACGTGCTTCAGTGACAGGCGAGATTGTCATGGATAAGGTGTTTGTCCCTGAAGCCAATGCTTTCCCAGATATCCGCGGACTCAAAGGGCCTTTCGGCTGCTTAAACAAAGCCCGTTATGGTATCGCATGGGGCTCGATGGGCGCAGCTGATTTTTGCTGGCAAGCGGCGCGTCAGTACACGCTAGATCGTAAGCAGTTTGGCCGTCCACTGGCCGCAACGCAGTTGGTGCAGCTCAAACTTGCCAATATGCAAACAGAGATCGCTCTTGGTTTGCAAGCGGCACTGCGCGTTGGCCGTTTGATGGATGAAGACAACGCTGCCCCTGAGATGATTTCACTGATCAAGCGCAATAACTGCGGTAAAGCGCTAGACATCGCTCGTGTGGCACGTGACATGCATGGCGGCAATGGTATCTCTGATGAGTTCCATATCATTCGCCACGTCATGAACCTAGAGGCGGTCAACACCTACGAAGGCACGCACGATATCCACGCCTTAATCTTGGGGCGTGCGCAAACAGGCTTGCAAGCGTTTTATTAATCAGTACCGCTGATCTTATGTATGTTACTGCTTGGCCTAGTGCTTGCTGAGCAGTGGCGTACATTTTTTAGTTGCGATGCGTCATTTGTTTATCTGGAGCGATAGGTCATGAGATGACGCATCACAATTGTATGTATATAAAAAATAGCGTATACGCGCACACCAAATGATAAGGGATGATTATGACTGAGATGGCAAAAGGGGCATTGCACGGTATCAAGGTGCTCGATTTATCAAGAGTATTGGCAGGTCCTTCTTGTACGCAGGTACTTGCGGATTTGGGTGCTGAGGTCATCAAGGTCGAGCGTCCCAATGTCGGTGATGAGACACGGCACTGGGCACCGCCTAAGTTCAGCGACGGCACATCAGCCTACTACGCCACCATCAATCGCAACAAAAAATCCCTAACCGTAGATATCACCACCGCTGCTGGTCAAACCATCATCAAGCAGTTGGCTGCTGACAGCGATATTGTTGTCGAAAACTTTAAGGTAGGCGGCCTAAAAAAGTACGGCTTAGATTATGACAGTCTCAAGCAGGGCAATCCGCGCTTGATTTATGCATCCTTGACAGGATTTGGGCAGACAGGCCCTGATGCCAAGCGTCCAGGTTATGACTATATCATTCAAGGGCTATCAGGGCTGATGAGCATCACAGGGCCAAGTGATGGCGAGCCGCACAAAGTCGGGGTGGCGGTGGTGGATCTGTTTGCAGGACTGCAGCTGACCATTGGTATCCAAGCGGCACTACTGGCGCGTCAGCGTACCGGTCTTGGCCAGCATGTCGATGTGGCCCTGTTAGACAGCGCCTTAGCCATGCTGGCAAACGTCGGCATGAATCATTTGGCGTCGAACCAAATACCACCAAGGCTCGGCAACCAGCACCCCAATATCGTCCCCTATCAAGTGTTTGCGGGGGCAGGCGATGCACACTTTATCTTGGCGTGTGGTAACGACAGTCAGTTTGCCAAGCTCTGCGCGCTACTCGGTGTGGATTGGCATACAGATAGCCGCTATATGACCAACCCTGCCCGTGTGACGCACCGTGACGAGCTATGTGAGGCGCTGGCTGAGAAGTTTGCACAGCAGCCGCGCGCATATTGGTTGGCGGCTTTGGAGCAGGCAGGCATTCCTTGTGGGGCGATCCATAATATCAGCGAAGCCCTAGCCATGCCGCAAGCGCTGGCCCGCGAGATGGTGGTCGATTTTAGCAAGCAAGGCAGTCCGGTGCGCGCGCTTGGTAGCCCGATCAAGCTGTCGGCCTCGCCGGTCAGTTATCGTACGCCGCCGCCGCGCCTGAGCGAACATACCGATAGTACGCTTGCAGAGTTGGGCTATGACAGCGAGATGATCGCCAAGCTAAAAGCTGATGGCATTATATAACCGCAATATCGAACAATCGTGTTAAACAAAGGAGTGTTGAGCATGAAAATATATAGCCACGAAAACCTGAGCCTGCATCGGCCCTTGCCGTATTTTTCTTATGGGCAGATGCACGAGCCGCTAGAGATACCAGAGCGGATGACTGAGCTGCTAAAAGCGCCAGCCGCATTAGGGCTTGAGGTGACCACCGCTACCGATATCGGTATCGGCCCTATTTTGGCCGTGCATGACTTCGGTTATGTTGAGTTTCTCAAACATGGCTATGAGGAGTGGCTGGCAGTAGAGGAGGATCTGGGCGCGCAGGTGCAAACGGGTGTGTTTGTGCCTTATGACAACCCAGGGATCGGTATCATGGCCAAAGCCGCCAAATACCAGGCCGACGATAGCGCGCCCATCAGTGAGCATTCTTGGACGTCTATCTATTGGTCGGCGCAGACGGCCCTCAATGCCGCTGAGGCCTTACTCAATCAAGATACAACACATGATAGACATAACACAACGCACGCGGACAATCATATCCAGCTTTGCTTTTCGCGGCCGCCTGGTCATCATGCTCGTAAGAGCGCAGCGGGTGGGTTTTGTTATCTAAATAACGCCGCCATCATCGCCGAGTACCTACGGCAAAAATACGAAAAAATCGCCATTATAGACACCGACATGCATCACGGTCAGGGTATCCAAGAGATATTTTATGATCGTAGTGATGTGCTCTATACCTCTGTCCACGGTAGCCCCATCAATTTTTATCCAGCGGTCACCGGCCACGAGTTTGAAAAGGGGCGGGGCGCAGGCTATGGCTACAATATCAATTTTCCCATGGCGCATGGCACCGATGAAGCGGGGTTTTTTGCCTATGTGGATAAGGCCATCGACACCGTGACGCTATACGACCCTGATGTCATCGTCCATGTGCTGGGGTTTGATGTGTACAAAGACGACCCAGAGGCCAGATGCGCGGTGAGTACCGAAGGTTTTACGCGATTGGCAAAAAAGATGGTCGCTTTAGGCAAACCGCTGATTGTCTTGGTCGAGGGCGGTTATTACTTACCAAAACTCAATGATAATTTACAAGCGTTTTTGTCAGGGCTGATGCTAAAGGACTGACAGTAAATAAAAGAGTAAATGGATAAGGCAAAGAGGCAGGCAGGTATTGGTAGCGTAAATATCGCCGTAGCAGTATTTGCGCCAAACGCAAACGAGGGTTTATGGCTCTGCTTTAAAGCCCAAACGCTGCTCAATCTGTTCGGCCAGCTCAATCAGCACGGTACTGACGTCAGCGCGCTTGGATTCGTACTCTGCTTGCAAAAAACTAACCGCCATGCCAGCGATAGCATGGCCTGAGGCGTTACGGATATAGGTGCCAAGACAATACATGCCCTCACGCAGTTGCCCATCATCAAGTGAGATGCGGCTGTCTTTGATGGCGGACAGCTCGGTCGACAAATCGGTAAAGTTATCGACGCCATGCGGCGTGATAGGTTTAGGAAAGCCGCTGGCATAGATGGATTGGATGCTGTCCATCGACAAGGTGGAGAGCATGGCTTTGCCTGTGGCCGAAAATACTGCAGGCACGCGAACACCCGCGCGAAAAGTAAAACCAAGCGGCGCAGGGGATTCATGACAAGCCAAAAACACCACTTCTCCCAAATCAAGCTTGGACAACGTCACGGTATGCTGGAGCAAGATGGGGTAATGTACGATAAGGTCTTTGAATAACTGAATAACGCCTTGCTGCTGCTCGTATTTGCCCGCCCAGTACATCAGATATGAGCCTAAATGAAAGCGGTTGTCGCTGTCTTTATAGATGACGTGCTTGGCCAGCAAGCTTTGCAGGATATTGTGAGTGGAGCTGCGCGGTAGATCCAGCGCCTTAGCAATATGAGCGGCCGTCAGTGGCTGGCTGCTATCGGTGATCAAATCTAGTATTTGAAAGGTTTTGTCCAAGGCAGGGACGGCGGCTGTGCTCATAAGTAACCTATAAAAGTCAGTAAAATGAAGGTGATAAAAAAATAACGCCATAAATTATCATGAAAATGATAATAGGGGTTGCAAATGGTTGGGCATCGTTCTTATAATGATGTCTCATATATAGAATGATTGTTCAGTATATTGAACAATAAATCGGTTATCAATCATTATTTATATAGACTCTTTTTATATAGATTATATAAACTCTGTTATCGACCGTCATTTATGTACCGCGATAGAGTTGTAGTGTTTTCTGCACTCTATCACTGACAAGGAGCGTCACAATGTCACAACAGCCACATACGTTACCACTCTCCAACCCAGACTTGCTCAAACAGCAGTGCTTGATTAAAGACGGCTGGCATGTCGCAAGCAGCGAAGAGACGCTGGATGTGAGCAATCCGTTTAATGGCGAGCTTATCGGTACGGTGCCAAGCTTGACCACTGAAGATGTCAACGATGCCGTGGCCGCCTCTCACGACGCCCAAATCGCTTGGGCTGCCAAAACCGCACAAGAGCGTGCCACCCTACTACAAAAGTGGGCTGACCTGATCGATGCCAATAAAGAAGATTTGGCCATCATCATGACCGCAGAGCAAGGCAAGCCTTTGACTGAGTCACGCGGTGAGGTGGGTTATGCCAACAGCTTTATCCGCTGGTTTGCCGAAGAAGGCAAACGCGTCTATGGCGATGTCATCCCTGCCAACCAAGCAAAATTGCGCCATGTCATCCTCAAGCAGCCCGTCGGCGTCTGCGCGGCCATCACTCCTTGGAACTTTCCAGCGGCGATGATTACCCGAAAAGCGGCACCGGCGCTCGCAGCAGGCTGCACCATGATCATCAAGCCTGCAACCGAAACGCCATTTTCGGCGCTAGCCCTTGGCGCATTGGCCGAGCAAGCAGGTATCCCAGCAGGCGTCATCCAAGTGGTCACGGGAAAATCCTCCACCATCGGCGATATTCTCACCGGTGATGCACGCATTCATAAGCTGTCATTTACTGGTTCTACGGAAGTGGGTCGTACCTTGATGGCACAGTGCGCGCCAACCATCAAAAAACTATCACTTGAGCTGGGTGGTAATGCCCCATTTATCGTTTTTGATGATGCTGATTTAGAAGCCGCCGCTGATGGCTTAATCGCCTCTAAATATCGCAACGCCGGTCAAACCTGTGTCTGTGCCAACCGCGTCTATGTACAAGAGAGCATCAAAGACAAGTTTCTTGACGTGTTTGTCAAAAAAGTCGCTGAGCTCAATGTCGGTAACGGCATGGACGAAGGCGTGGATATTGGCCCGTTGATCAACAAAAAAGCTTTGGAGAAAGTGCAAGCGCTGCTAAAAGACGCTTTAGACAAAGGCGCGACGCTTATCACTGGCGGCAGCACCAACGGCACCTCAGAGCTGACTTACAACCCAACCGTCATCACTGATATCAGCGCTGAGATGGATATCGCCTCTGAGGAGATCTTTGGCCCCATCGCCACTATCTTTACTTTTAAAGATGAAGCAGATGTCATCCGTCAAGCAAATGACACCATCTACGGCTTGGCCGCTTATTTTTATAGTGGCAGCTATGCGCGCGCATGGCGTGTCACAGAAGGGCTGGAGTACGGCATCATCGGTCATAATACCGGCCTTATCTCCACGGAAGTTGCCCCATTTGGCGGTGTCAAGCAATCAGGTTTTGGCCGCGAAGGCTCAAAATACGGCATCGAAGAGTATGTAGTGACCAAGTACTGGTGCTCTGATGTCAGTGCCTAATCGCACCTAGCGTACGCTGCTTTTTATTTAACCATTTCATCTTAATGCGGCATCGTCGCAGCTCAAGGGACTCAGACACTCGTCAGAGTGATGCGTCCCATCTATCGTTTGTACTTCCCATAAACCGCCATGACGCATCTGGCACCTACGCAAAAAAGAAAGAAAAAGGACATTCTTATGACAATCACCAATCAATCATTACTCGAGCGCCGTAAAGCTATCCTACCAACTGGACTTGGTGTGGCCTTTCCTGTCTTTGCAGAAAAAGCCAAAAACTCAGAAGTTTGGGACGTAGAAGGCAATCGCTATATCGACTTTATCGGCGGTATCTCTGTACTTAACACCGGTCACAGCCACCCCAAAATCACCCAGCGCGTCCATGAGCAGCTAGACAAGTTTACCCATACCGCCGCGCAAATCATGAACTACGAGTGCTATGTCGATCTGGCCGAAAAGCTCTGCGAAAAAGCGCCCATCAGCGGTGACAAAAAAGCCTTGTTTTTGACCACTGGCGCAGAGGCGGTCGAAAACTGCGTCAAGATTGCTCGTGCTAAGACTGGGCGTCCAGGTATCATCTCTTTTGTCGGTGGCTGGCATGGTCGCACCTCTATGTGCATGAGCTTGACAGGTAAAGTATTGCCGTACAAAAAGAACTTCGGTCCGATGCCAGGCCCTGTGTTTCATGCTTTGTTTCCAGCAGAAGAGCTAAACATCACCGAAGCCCAAGCCCTGCATAGCCTTGAGATGATTTTTCAAGCAGACATCGATCCTAGCGAAGTGGCGGCGATGATCATCGAGCCGGTACAAGGCGAAGGCGGTTTTCACCAAGTGACGCCGTCATTTGCCAAAGCGCTGCGCGAGATTTGTGATGAGCATGGCATCGTTCTTATCTTTGATGAAGTACAGTGCGGTTTTGCTCGTACAGGCACCTTGTTTGCTGGTGAGCAATTGGGCGTTGAGCCAGACCTTATGACCAGTGCCAAGAGTTTGGCAGGTGGCTATCCTATCTCTGCGGTCATCGGCCGTGCCGATATCATGGATGCGCCGCAAGTTGGCGGTTTGGGCGGCACATACTCTGGCAACCCGCTTGCCTGCGTGGCCGCTTTGGCCGTGATGGAAGTCATCGAAGAAGAAAACCTACTGGCGCGTAGTGTGGAAATTGGCGATAAAATCGCAACTTTCTTAAAAGGCTTAAATTTAAGTACTATCGGTCATATCCGCTATAAAGGCGCGATGTTGGCGTTTGAATTGGTCGATAGTGATGGCAAGCCGGATGCCGCAGCAACTGCTGATCTAAAAGCCAAAGCCTTTGAGAAAGGCTTGCTGCTTGCCTCTTGCGGTATGTACGGCAATGCCATCCGTGTGATGGTGCCGCTGACAGTCGAAGATGAAGTACTCCAAGAAGGCCTAGATATCATCAAAAATATCTTAACCGCCTAGTTTATGTCTTTAACTCAATCGGTGGTCATCTATCTTGGCTTACGATTGAATCCTGTATGGTGTGATGTACCCTTGTCAAGCAAGCGGTGTTCTTGGTTGGCAGGGCTAGGTTTATACAGCAAGATTGCCCATGATGGCACTCGCTTTGAGTACATTTTTTATAACGGCGCCTTGCAAGTCAAGACGCCGTTGCTGTTTTTGTCGTTTGCCTATCAAGTAAGATGCAAACGACGGCATGGACAAAAAGGGATATATGATAATTATGAAGGGTACTATCCCGCTAAACAAAAAATAGTGTAACCATCAGAGGTTCACACGGATGACACACAGACAAGGAGCAGGTTATGTCTGAATTAAAAAAATCGTTAGGGACGCTAGATATTATTGCCTTAGCATTCGGTGCTATGGTTGGCTGGGGCTGGGTAGTCTTGGCTGGCGGTTGGATTTTGTCTGCAGGAACGTGGGGCGCAATGCTGGCGTTTTTGATAGGCGGTTTGGCCGTGATACTAATCGGTGTGACGTATGCTGAGCTGGCCGCTTCTATGCCGATTACAGGCGGCGAGCATACTTATACGCATCGAGCGCTGGGGGTAAATGTCTCCTTTATCTGCTCATGGAGCATTTTATTTGGGTATTTTTCGGTGGTGGCGTTTGAAGCGGTCGCTCTGCCAACGGTGGTCGAGTATTTTATTCCCAATTACAACCAAGGCTATCTTTGGACCATCGCCGGCTGGGATGTCTATGCCACGTGGGTGGGCGTTGGGATGCTGGGCTCGATCATTGTCACTTGGCTAAATATTCGCGGTATGGAAGTCAGTGCATGGTTCCAAAAAACAGCGGTACTGGGTATTTTATTTGTCGGTACGCTACTGTTTATCGGTGCGGTACTGTTTAATCCTGAAAATACAAACTCTGTACAAGCTCCCGCCTTTATCGCTGGTATCGGCGGTATTATGGCCGTCATCGTGATGGTGCCCTTTATGTTTGTCGGGTTTGATGTCATCCCGCAGGCAGCAGAAGAGATTGACCTGACGCGTCCCAATATTGGCAAGTTTTTGATTGTCTCTATCATTGTGGCGGTGATGTGGTATGTAGGTATTGCGTGGAGTGTGGGTACCACTTTACCGCTGATACAAGCAGAGAACTCAACGCTTGCGACAGCCGATGCGATGACCAATGCTTGGCAGGGCAAGTGGGCTGGTATCTTATTGGTTATCGGCGGTGTACTGGGTATTTTATCCAGCTGGAATGCCTTTTTGATCGGTGGCAGTCGTCTACTTTATGCCATGTCTAAAGCACATATGTTGCCAGCGTTTTTGGGCAAGCTGCATCCTAAGTATAAGACACCTTCCAATGCGATCTTATTGATCGGAGGTCTTGCGACGCTTGCGCCATTATTTGGTCGCAAGATGCTGGTGTGGATCGTCGATGCGGGCGGTTTTGGGATTGTCATCGCTTATAGCTGTGTGGCGATCTCCTTTTTGGTGCTGCGTTACCGCGAGCCTGATATGGTACGTCCATTTAAGATACCGGCAGGCAAGCTGGTCGGTATGGTGACGATTGCGCTGAGCATTGGTCTGTTGATGCTATATATGCCAGGCATGCCATCAGCGCTAACTGCAATTGAGTGGTGGATCTTCCTTGGCTGGACGGTGCTGGGCATTGTGTTATATAGCTATGCTCGTATCAAATACCCTGGTATCAGTGAGTCGATCATGGCAGAAGAGTTGCGCCAATTAAAGATCGTCAACCAACTGTGGCTCAAGGATAACCCGCCTAAACGCTAAGATCGGTAAAGAGAGCCGCTCTGAAAATAGAAAGAAAGCTTAAAAACAGAGAGCTTCTCATCGCCCAAAACAGCAGCCTGACAGTTTATGTTAGGCTGCTGTTTTGTCATTGGGCGTGGCCAAGGTGCATTAAGACTTGTCGCGAATCAGCTTATGGTTTAAAAACTCAGTGATACCCAGCGTGCCAAGCTCGCGGCCAAACCCTGAGCGTTTGACCCCGCCAAATGGCGTGTTTGCTTCGCTACCAGAAGGGGCGTTGATGGTCACCATACCGACGTCTAGCTTGTCGGCGATATCAGTGGCCAAGTCAGCATCTTGCGTCTGAATAGAAGCGCCAAGACCAAATGGCACGTCGTTGGCGATCTGGATAGCATGCTCGATATCACGCGCCTTATAGATGACGGCGACAGGACCAAACAACTCCTCACGGTAGACATCCATCGATTCATCGACATCGGTCAGCACGGTAGGCGCAAACCACGCGCCGGGTTTGTCTTTGATCATCCCGCCCTCGATCAGTACCGTGGCACCGGCTTTGATGGCGCTGTCTAACTGTGCTTGTAAGTTGGTCGCGGCGGCTTTTGAGGACATCGGGCCGATGAAGGTGCGCTCATCAAGGGGGTCTGCCAGTGTCATGTCGCGGACGGCATTGGTAAAGCCCTCAACGAACTTGTCATAGACCGACTCGATGATGATTAGGCGCTTGGCTGCATTACAGGCTTGTCCGGTATTGCCAAACCGCCCTGAGATTGCCCCTTTGACGGCTTGCTCGATATCGGCATCGGCCGCGACGATAAACGCATCTGAGCCGCCCAGCTCTAAGACGACTTTTTTGAGCGCGCCGCCAGCTATCTTGGCGACCGCTTGGCCTGCGCGCTCAGAGCCTGTCAGCGAGACGCCTTGTACGCGCGGGTCTTCGATGATAGTGGCGGCTTGCTCGTTGGTGGCAAACACGTTGTTGTAGACGCCCTTAGGCAAGCCTGCGTCTTTTAGAATGTCGACGATGGCTTCTGCGGTTTTGGGGCACTGCGGCGCGTGCTTTAGGATAATGGTGTTGCCCGCCATGAGGTTTGGCGCGGCAAATCGTGCGACCTGATAATGAGGGTAGTTCCACGGCATAATGCCAAGTAACGCCCCGACAGGGTGCTTCTCGACAGAAGCGCGACCGCTATCAACTTCGATGGTACTTGGCGCAAGTAGCTGCTCGGCATTATCGGCATAGTAGCGATAAATCTCAGCCACCAAGCCAATCTCACCTTTGGCCTGCGCTACGGGTTTGCCCATCTCTGTGGCGACGATGCGCGCCAGCGTATCTTGACGCTCAAGATACAGATCAGCGACCTTGTGTAATAAAGCGCTGCGCTCGTCAAATGACACTTGACGCCAGTCTTGATAAGCGTTATCGGCTTGCTCAATGGCGTTTTGGATGTCTTGCTCAGCGGCGGCCGGATAAGTGGCTTCTACTTCGCCCGTGGCTGGGTTATTTACTTGATAGTCGCTCATATATATTCCTTAGTTAGCGTTAAAATCCGTTTAGGTTTTTGCCTATTCGCTTAAGTTTATCTGTTTAAGCAAGGCATTTGGGTTGCTGCTGGGTAATACAGTGGATATTACCACCACCATAGACAATCTCTTTGGTACGTACGCCTACTACCTGATGCTGCGGAAATATTTTTTCAAGCTGAGTAATGGCCAAGCTGTCATGGGCATCATCATATTGCGGCACGATAATGGCATCATTGCAGATCAAAAAATTGGCATACGAGGCGATACAAACATCGCCTGCACGGCGCGCTTTGGCATCGTCAGATTGCTCAATCTCATAGTCATCGGGTAGGGTGACAGGTACTTTGGTGCAGCACAGCTGATGTACCGTCAAGCGTCGGCCTTTGGCATCCCTCATCGCAGATAGCTGCTGGTAGGCTTTTTGGGTCGCCTCATAAAAGGGGTGCTCAGGGTTGTCGGTGTATAGACAAACCACCTCACCGGGACGGGCAAAGCACGCGATATCGTCGATATGGCCGGTGGTCTCGTCGGGGTCGATACCGTCATCGAGCCACAGCACTTTTTGTACATTCAGATATGCTTTTAGCTGGTCTTCGATTTGCCGCTCGCTGAGCTGCGGATTGCGTCCAGCGCTCAGCAAGCACATACGAGTCGTCAAGAGCGTGCCTTCACCATCGACATGAAACGCGCCGCCCTCCATCACAAAGCCGTCAGTACGATAGCGCTGGATATCTAGATACTCGCACAGGCGTGCGGCCAGTTTGTCATCGTCATCCCAAGGTGAGTACAGACCGTCATAGTCACCGCCCCAAGCATTAAAGGTCCAATCACAAGCGCGCAGCTCACCTTTATCATTGAGCAAAAACGTCGGCACGATATCACGCGCCCACGCGTCGTTGCTGGGCATAGCGATGACCTCGATATCGGCAGCTAAGCTTGCGCGGCAGGCGAGATAATCAGTAGGACTGACCAACACGCCGACGTCACAAAACTCACGAATCGCCCGCGCGACATCGGCATACGCGGCCTTCGCCGGAGCCGCGTTTTGCCGCCAGTTATCGGCCCTGTATGGCCAGATTATCCAGACTTTTTGTATCGGCGCAAACTCTGCTGGCATAAAAAAGCCGTCTTGCTGCGGCACAGAGTCTGTGATTAATAAATTGGAAGGTAATGACATATAAACGTACCTCAGGTTCAGGCAAATCAGTTTGCAATCTTATGACAGTCTTATGAGCCAGTATGCCATTAGCCATGTGTGAGCAAGGTGGCGTACATCGATGGGCGACGGTCACGAAACACGCCCCATTGCTGGCGATCGATTGCCAGCTTATCTAAGTCAAAAGTCGCTGTGATGACCTCTTGGTTATCTGTTGATGCTTCTTGGATAATCTCGCCGCGCCCATCGGTGATAAATGAGCGACCATAAAACTGCAGAGTGCTGTCATGAGTATTTTGGCGAATGGTCTCTGTGCCGATACGATTTGCGGCCACCACAGGCATTAGGTTGGCCGCCGCATGCCCCTGCATACAGCGTTGCCAATGCCCTTTTGAGTCAATGCCCAGTGTGGGCTCATCACCAATCGCTGTCGGATAAAACAAAATCTCGGCACCCATCAGCGCCATACTGCGCGCGCACTCAGGGAACCACTGATCCCAGCAAATACCGACGCCTATCTTGGCGTACTTGGTTTCCCAGACTTTAAACCCTGTATCTCCAGGGGTGAAGTAAAATTTTTCGGCATAAGGGATACCGTCTGGTATGTGGGTTTTGCGATAGGTGCCCAGTATCTCGCCATCGGCATCGATGATGGTGACGCTATTAAAAAAAGTATTGCCCGATTTTTCATAAAAGCTAATCGGTAGCACCACATCTAACGCTTTGGCCAGTTTTTTAAAATGCGTGATAGCGGCGTTATCTTCGACTGAGCTTGCCAGTTTAAAATAATCAAAGTCATGTACTTGGCAAAAATAAAGCGTCTCAAACAGCTCTTGTAGCAAGATAATATTGGCGCCAGCGTTGGCCGCTTTGGTCACCAAGTCGGTGGCGGCGGCGATGTTTTGTTGTATATCCCAGCCGCAAGTCATCTGAGTGGCCGCAACGGTAACAGTACGCATATTTTTATTCCTTGTCAGTATCAAATCTAGGTCAGTATCGAATCTAGATTAGTATCAAATCTAGCTATTTTTGGCCCATGTCGCTAGGCATTGCTTACCTTGAGGGTCAATCCTAACGACAGAGTGGTAAATAATGGGTAACGACCAGAGCGTCCTTGCCCATCTGTCCGTTATTTGCCGAGCAGTCTGCATCGCGCAGTACTTAACATAATATTGACCGGTATCGCTCATATATTGCCTGCTCGGCAGCCAAGCTTATGCCATCATAAAGCCCAAACCTAAGAAGGTGATGACAGATAACACCGCGCCGAGCATCGCATAAGGGAACTGGGTAAACGCATGCTGCATGGGTGAGCAGCCAGCGCCTTGGGCGGCGAGTAATGAGGAGTCACTAAAGAAACAAGCATGACTACCAAATGATGAGGCAGACAGCAGCGCGCCGATCATAAGCGGGGTGTTGACGCCTAAGGCCAATGAGATCGGAAAGACAATCGGCATGGCAAGGACGTACAGACCCCAGCTCGATGAGGTGGCAAAGGTCAAAAACGCCATGACCGCAAAGATAACCGCAGGGAAAATGACAATCGTCATATAAGGGGTGATGGCCTCAATCACATACATGGTCATGCCAAGCTCATCGTTAATGGCTTTTAGAAAAAACCCACCAATGACGGTCGAGAGAGGGTAGAGCATGACTTTAAAGCCTTTAAACACCGCCTCCATCTGGGTCTCAAAGCTCAAAATACCCTGCACCCAGTAGAGAATAACAGTCACAAAACAAGTCAATAACGCCCCGCGCAGCAGATCAATCTCAAAATAAACGGTCGAGATAATCAGCAAAATCATGGGAAAGGCAAAGTTCATGATATTGGCTTTAAATGATAGCTTGCGCTTGGCCTTGACGTTTGAGACCAGCTGCTCTTCTACAAAATCCTCTGGGACAGGCTTGCCTGCTTTGGCACGCGCCTCGGCCTTTTTCATCGGTCCCCAATTACCAAGGACGCCATACGCCACCAAAAACACGATAAGTAAGGCAAACCAAGCATAGGCCATGTACGGAATCGCACTGATATAAAGCCCGATGCCTTCACCATCTCCTGCCACGCCATTTTCTTCTAGTAGGCCCGCAAAATATACTGCCCACGTCGAGATAGGGACGATGATACACATAGGCGCTGCGGTTGAGTCGACGATATAAGCCAGTTTTTCGCGTGAGACGTTATAGGCATCGGTCAGTTTTTTGACTGATGTCGATACTGCCAGACAGTTGAGATAATCATCAATAAAAACAATCACCCCAAGGGCAAAGGTGGCAAGCAAAGACTGCCGCCGTGATTTGATGATTTTTTGGAGCCATTCGCTAAAGCCATCGAGACAGCCGCTAATCTCAAGGAGCTGAATCAGCCCGCCCATCAGGCCGCAAACTAAGATAATCCAAATAATGGTCTCATTACCCAAGACCATCGACATATTATCAGCAAACGGCGATACCAGATCGAAGGGGTTGAGCATCACAAGACCTGCGACACAGCCTGCGATCATGGATTCAAATGGCCGTCTAGAGACGATAGCGGTGATGAGTACCAACAAGGTGGGTAATAAAGACAACGCGCCCCAAGACTCGCCTGGGTCGTGGTTGGACGATAACCAAGCAAACGCCAGATAGATGGCGACTGCGGCGATGACGGTAAGAAAGACTCGTTTGTTATGATATTGCCCCTCGACAGCATCATTGAGTTTCATGTTCATACTTACGCTCCCTGTAAAACTTTGTTTGATAGAACAAGCTCTATTTTATGATTGACGCCCAGTAGACAGCAGGCAAACCCACTTTCTACCAAGCTTTATCACAACAATCCGTTGTTATGATAAGGGGGTGTAGCAATAGACCAAACGCGAAAACGGGTGACTTAAAAAGCAAGACTGACGCTTGATAAGTACCTCGTCTTGAGGCGCTGAGTACACGTCAAGGGATTGATACCATCATAGGCCTGTGGTGTCTTTTAGCGCATACCACCAAGAGCCCATCACAGAGTAGGGCACACGTAGGGCGCGGCCACCAGGAAAGGGAATCCAAGGTATTTTGGCAAAAGTATCAAACTCTTTGGTTTTGCCATTGATGGCATCGGCGAGTATTTGTCCAAACAGATGCGAGCCTGTGACGCCATGTCCACTATAGCCATGAGCAAAAAATACCCGCTCATGTAGTTTGCCCATCTGCGGCACTCGCGAAAACGACAAGGCAAAGTTGCCGCTCCACGCATAGTCAATCTTGACATCGCGTAACTCTGGGAAGATTTTGTTCATATTTGGGCGGATTTTGGCGGTGATATCGGCGGGGTCTTGGCCGCCATAGACCGTGCCGCCGCCAAACAGCATGCGTTTGTCCGCTGAGAGGCGATAGTAGTCAAGAATATAGCGCACATCCTCGACACAGACATCGGTCGGTAGCAGCTGATCGGCCAGCTCGCCTAGCGGTTCGGTGGCGATAATCTGCGTCGAGACCGGCATGACGCGGTCCGTCAACTTTGGAATGACTTTATTTAGATAGGCATTGCCGCACAGTACCGCCTGCTGACAGGTCACTGAGCCAAACTCGGTAATGACTTTGATGTGGTCATCGGCATACTCAATATCCACCACTAGGGTGTTTTCGTAGATGGTGCCGCCGCCTTGTTCGATTGCTGCCGCCTCACCGAGGGCGAGGTTGAGTGGATGCAGATGGCCGCCTGAGTGGTCGATGACGCCGCCGACATAGGCATCGGTTTTGATATGCTGTTGAATGCCATTTTTGTCTAGCATTTCACGATCATGCATACCGTGGCGCTCCCAAAGGGCATGCGTCTCTTGTAAGTCTTTTAGTTGACCTTTATTGAGGGCGGCAAAGATGTTTTTTTCTTTTAAATCGCAGTCAATATTATAATCAGTGACAAACCGGCGAATGATTTGGCCACCGCGAGTCACCAGCTGACCGACGAAGTCAGCATTTTGTTGACCGTAGGATTTTTTGATTTTTTGTAGGCTGGCGTTTAGGCCATTGACGATCTGACCGCCATTGCGCCCTGAGGCACCCCAACCGATTTGCGCGCCTTCGAGGACGACGACTTCATGGTCGGTCTCGATGAGGTGCAGCGCTGTCGATAGGCCGCTATAGCCACCGCCCACCACACAAATTTCTGCTTGAATGTCGTTTTTGAGCGTCGGTCTGTCCGGTTTTGGGTTACGACTGGCGGCATAATAGCTGTCAGGGTATTGGCCTTGATTTGAGTAATGCGGAATATTGCGCGTGTTGTTGGATGACAAGTTTTGCGGCATTGCTGCATGAGCATTTAAGTTGCTATTTGACATATCAGACATCCTGTAAATAGGTGAGGTATTCAAGGTTGGTGACTTGCTGGGCGAAGCGTTTGGCTTCTTGCTTTTTGACCGCGATCAACAGCTCGATCATCTCGCGTGGAAACAAAGAATCGATGATATCGCTACTTTCAAACTTACGAATGGCCGATAACCAATCTAGGGGTAGGGTCTTGAGCTCCGTATCGTCATAGGTGATGCTGTTGATAGGCTCAGGCGCGGCCAGCTTGTTTTCGATACCATAGAGCATCCCTGCGAGCACGGCACTACAAACCAGATAAGGATTGGCATCAGCGCCAGAGACGCGGTGCTCGATACGGCGCGCTTTTGTGTCGCCACCGGGGATACGGACTGCGGCTGTACGGTTTTCGTAGCCCCATGAGATATTGTTAGGGGCAAGGGTGCCGGGGGTGAAGCGGCGATAAGAGTTGACGTGCGGGGCAAAGAGCAGGGTACAGTCGGCCATGGTTTTGAGCAGGCCTGCGACCGCATGACGCAACATGTCAGAGCCTTCATCTGTACCATCATCAAAGATATTATTACCGTCCTTGTCCAACAAGCTGCAATGTACATGAAACCCATTGCCGGACTGTAGGCCAAATGGTTTTGCCATAAAGGTTGCTGTCAGCTGACGGCGGGCGGCGACAGATTTGACCACTTGTTTAAACAATATCGCATCATCAGCGGCCTTTAATGGGTCGTCGACGTGTAGTAGGTTTATCTCAAACTGACCACAGCCGTTTTCGGCCAAGGCGGCATCGACAGGGATATCAAGCTTTTTGCACTGGGCATAGACTTCATCTAAAAACTCATCAAACTGCAACAAATCATTGATGCTGAGAATGGAGGTTTTGTTGAGACGTAGGCCGCTTTTGGGTCTGATAGGCGGTCTGGGGGTTTCGCCTTCGGTATAGTCGACCAGATAAAACTCTAGCTCTGTCGCCATCACCGGCGTCAGGCCCAGCGCTTTGAATTTTTTGCTGATGTGATCGAGTACATGTCTGGCGTCACCATAATAAGGCTCATCGTCTTCGGTGTATAGCCAGACTGGTAGTAGCGCTGACGGGGCGCTGGTGTTGAGTAACGGGTAGGCGGCGCGGCCGGTAGGACGGGCGATGGCATCTATATCGCCATTGCACTGAGAGGATTCGATGACATCAGCACCCCAGATATCGACGCCTAAGATCGACAGCGGTAAGCGTATTGCGCCCTTTTCTGCTTTTTCCATCTGATTAAAAGGGATGCGTTTCCCGCGAAGTAAACCATTAATATCGCCAGCGGCCACATAAACGTATTCGGTGTTATTGTCAGATTCGACCATTCCATTGGTTGTCGTCATGTCTATTCTTCCTATGAATTTTATTGTTACTGAGGTTTTGCTTACTCCGTTGCTGATGACTTCCAATATATGTATGAAAACTATAGTTGTCAATTTTTATTTAAAATTATCATAAAATTGCTAATTCTGATGGTTTTTATATCAATACTCTTTATATTGAGGTTTATAGTTTACAATTTATGAGAAGTTGTGTTAGGTTTTAGCTAAACAAAGGATTGCATCAGGCAAGAGAGCATATCTGCCTAGATAAAGCGACGGACAAAGGAACGCAATTATGAAAAACGCCAAACCGATTATCGCCATCGTGTCATGCTACAAAATGATCGACGGTCAGCCTTCACAAGCGGTATATCAAAAATACATCGATGCGGTAAACTTTTATGGCGGCAACCCCATTTTGCTGCCCAATACCGCAGCGGACAGCAGCAACTTTGAGGCGTTATTGGCTATGGTCGATGGGATCTTATTGACGGGCAGTTATAGCAATGTGGCGCCGACGCGATACGGAGCGACGCACCGCGAAGCCAAGCAAGATCTTGGGCGCGATGAGCTGAGTTTTAAGCTGCTCGCCTACGCCGACAAGACAAACACGCCGCTGCTGGCAGTGTGCCGTGGCCTGCAAGAGATGAATGTTCATTTTAAAGGCACACTTCACCCTGATTGGCGCGAGGTAGAAGGGTTTTTTGAGCCGCACCTAGAAGACAGCAGTCAGCCGCTCGAAGTGCAATACCAGCCCGTCCATGACGTCGTCATCGAGCCTGCAGGTAGGCTGGCGGCGTTTGGCAAAAAATGGCATGTGAACTCCTTGCACAAACAAGCCATCAATAAAGTCGGCGAGCGCTTGTTGGTAGAGGCGCTGGCACCTGATGGCCTAGTCGAGGCGATAAGCTTATCTGAGCATCCATTTATGATTGGTGTGCAGTGGCATCCTGAGTTAAACTATGAAAAAGACAACTTGTCCAAGTTTCTATTCACGGAATTTATTCACTATGCCAGCAAACAACGCACTGAATAACGAAGAAGATCATATAGATACAAAAATCCCTGATGCCAGCTGTGACGCCAGTACCGATACCGACAATGAGGCGAATAACGATGCCGCTGCCAGTAAAGGAATCGATAATGAAGGCGATGATAAGGGGGCCGATGACGACAGTGTTTGCAGCGATGATGACGCAGAAGACGAAAGTCTGCCGAGCGCCGCGCCCGCCGAGACAGAGGCGTCTGCTGAAGAAGATATCGGCAAAAAAATCAACCAATTACGCTTGGCCAAAGGCTACTCACAGCGCAAGCTGGCCAAGCTGTCAGGCCTGACCAATACCTCTATCAGCTCTATCGAGCGCAACAAAGTTAGCCCAGCGGTCAATACGCTAAAGGCGATTTTGACTGTGCTTGGCTCTGATCTGACCACGTTTTTTAGTGATGAGTGGAAAGAGCCAAAAGCCCGTGTGGTGGTCACACCAAAAGACTTGCTAGAGCTGAGTGAGGCGGGTAGTCGGGTGTCGCTAAAACAAGTGTATAACTGCAGCACCACAAAAAACTTGGGGTTTTTGATTGAGACTTATCAGCCCAATAGCTCGACAGAAGAAAAAATCGCCCACGAGGGCGAGGAGATCGGCACGGTTATTGAAGGCAAGATTTTGATCCGTGTCGAAGAGACCACCTATCTGCTCAATCAAGGCGACAGCTATGTGATCGATACGATGAAGCCGCATACTTTTATTAACCCAAGCGACAGCATCACCCGTATCGTCAGTGCGCACACGCCGACGACTTACTAAGTCAGCGCTGCTGTCATGGTGGGTTTTTATTTGATGCTGTATCGTCTGCTGCCTTAGCGCTTGAAGCGTCTGAACGTAAAGTGTCTGAATCTAAAGTGGTCGGCTCTGGTTGTGACTGTGACGGTGTTTCTGGTTTCGGCTTGGGTTTTTCTTTATTTAGCTTAATTTTTGTATGGTTATCAATTGGGTCGATTTTTACATAAGTAGACTCAGGAATGGATTTTGCGACTCGCTTAAGGCTTTTATTGATTCGTTTGACCGCTGCGTCGTCCTGTGCCGCTTGCTCCTCAGCCAGCGCTGCGTCATAGAGTGATTGATAAACCTCAAGAGTCGCCTCAATCATCTCACGCATGGTAAATTTGGTGGTCATCTCAGGGCGCGTGACACTCTCTAGCTGATTGCGAACCGCTTTACAAAGCGCCTTTGCATTGTACTTTTTGACCAGCCCTTGCGGATATAATGGCTGTAGTATCTCACTGAATGCCGCTTGATCCCAGCCAATGACGGGGGTGCCTAGGTGAATCGCTTGTAGGGCGTTGATACCAATGGACTCAGGCTCATTGGCGAGCGCCATGACGATATTGGCCGCTGATAGCCACTCGCGCATGTCATTGCGCTTGCTACCCACGTAGGTGATGCGCTCGGCCAGCCCAAGTGTATTGGTACGCTGCCGAAAGTCCTCGTGTGCCACGTCACCATCTCTATAATCATCGTCCATGATGATGACATGAATATTGGGGAACTGCTCCTGCAAATTGCCCAAAATATCAATCAGCCACTCTTGACCATATTCATTGCCAATGATGGTGGGAAACACCAGCCATTTTTTGTGTTCAAGCTCAGGATACTCGGCAAAGGTGTGCCGTAGCCAATAGACAGACGGATTGTGCCGATAAGGGTAACGGCGGGTGTCGACGCCGCGGTAAATACGTTTGATGACCTTGGGTCCTGCGTCTTCTCGGCGCAGGCCTTTTTTTAGGTAGTTGGTGACACTATCGGAGACAGTAATGATGATGTCGACATCGAGCAGCGCTTGGGAGTATTTATTGATCGGATAAAAGCCGTACATGGTCGACACCAGTTTGGGCATGCGCTTTAGCCGCGCGCGGCGCAAGGCCAGATGTAGTATCCATGCAGGCGTACGCGAGTGCAAATGTATCACATCGGGGTCGTATTTTTCGATCAGACGGCGTAGGGCGTTGACGCGCAGCAACGACAGCCACGATTTTTTGTTCATGTGTAGCTGATGGTAATGGTTGCCATCACGCTTGAGACGTTTGACCAGATCGTTTTCTTCATCGGCGCTTGAGACGATGATAGAGGTGTGACCGTTTTTGACCAAGGCGCGGCCAAGATGAAAAATACCGCGCTCGGATTCATCATGCTTTAAAGACGATAATAAGCGCATCACTTTCATAGCAGCGAGGGTCACCAAATCAAATATGAAGTTGCTATTGTCAGTTAAAAGTGGCAAAAACTCAACCACGAAGATAAAGGATGGGACCGAAAAACATTAGCGCCGCTTTTGGATATGCTCGGCATTGGGTGGTATTTGTTTTTCGCTCAAGTATTTCCAGTAGCGCTGCGGTAAGTATTGCCGATGCAGGTGTGGGTTTTTGCGCTCAGTTATATTGACGTTGGTAAAGTAGCCTTGCCAAAACTGCTGATAGCGCCGCTCATCTGCGCTATGAATGCTGGCAGGGCGGCGCAGGACGGCATCATCTAGATCAGTGATGGTCTGCAAGGCGGCAGGGCGCGTGGCTGTACTGTTGCTTTTGTCATAATAAATGCCGTAGCCGCGCGTTATATCATAAATCGCCCAATGCTGGTCTTGATAGCGCTGCCGAAAATGCTCACCTATGAGTGGCAACACATTAAAGTCCGGCTCCACGCGGGCGAAGTAAATATCATCGGTGGTGTGCTCAAAGCGCACAAAGGCTTCCATGCGGTGTTTTTCACGGCCGACAGATTTGACCGTTTGCACCAGCTCGAGCACATGCAAATTGCCGACATCCTGCATGATATGGCGATTGGGATAATCGATGGCGTATTTGACCACCCAAAATAACGTTGTGCCGATGTGCTCTTTTTCTGATAAAAACCCCCAAAGCAAGTTGCGCATACCTGAGCGGCCGAGCAGCTGGTTTAGCTTGACTAGCACGCGCTCAGCATGTTCCTCATTAGGCACAACGCTGGTTGCTTGAGCAATCAATGAGGGTACATAACAGTCTTGGGCAATTAATTGTAGTGCTTCATCATCTTGCAGTTGATTGGCATACACGTAAAACACCGCGCTTAACCAACCTTCAAAACTTGGCTCATAAAGCACAATACTGGGTGTCAATTGATCAACAGGGTACGCGGTGTTTGGGGTCAGCTCTGGCATATATGCTCCTTTTTAAAACAGTGCTAATTGCCCACTACGCTGATCCTTATATTTGGTCTGTGTTTGCGCCAGCACATATTGACGAAAGTTGTCACGGGTCAGATGGGCGAGATGCTCGTTTTTACCAGTGGTGGCAATGAAGTATTTGGCACGATTGACCGCCGCGCCCATTTTTTTAAGATGATAAAGGGTCAACTGATTAAACTTACGCGCTGTCACAATCTTTTTGGCGGTTTTGGTGCCGATACCTGGGATGCGTACAATCATCTCGTAGCTTGCCGTTTGGATATTGACAGGGAAATGCTCACGGTGGCGTATCGCCCAAGCGAGCTTTGGGTCACAGTCTAAATCAAGAAATGGCGACTCAGGCTCTACGATTTCATGCGCGCCAAAACCATAAAAGCGCATTAGCCAATCCGCTTGGTATAGGCGGTTTTCGCGGACCATAGGCACCGGCGTACCGATCGCTGGCAGGCGATTGTCAGAGAGCATCGGCACGTACCCTGAGTAGTAGACGCGTTTAAGATCATACTGCTTATAAAAGTGACTTGATAACTGAATCACTTGTAAGTCGGTCTCGTTGCTCGCCCCAACTATCATTTGACTGGTTTGACCCGCTGGAGTGAACTTTGGTGCTTTTTTGTGCGTTTTACGGCTCTCACGAATCGTGACGATCTCTTCTTTTACCGTCTGCATCGGCGCTTTTAGCTCGTCGTGAGATTTTTCTGGAGCAAGCAACGCCAGCCCTGATTTGGTAGGAATCTCGATATTGACGCTCAAGCGGTCTGCATAAAGCCCCGCTTCTAACAATAGCTCTTTTGACGCGCCAGGGATGGTCTTTAAATGAATATAACCGTTAAAGCGCTCACGAGTACGCAGTATCTTGGCGACCTCGACCAGTCGCTCCATGGTGTAGTCGCCATTTTTAAAGATACCTGAGCTGAGAAACAGCCCCTCGATATAGTTACGGCGATAAAACTGCATGGTCAAATCCACCACTTCTTCCACCGTAAAAGCGGCGCGCGGGGTGTCATTACTTTTACGTGACGTACAATAAGCACAGTCGTATATACAGTGATTGGTCAGCAGAATTTTGAGCAAGCTAACGCAGCGACCGTCTTCGTTATAGCTGTGGCAAATGCCTGTCTTTGAAGCATCGCCGAGACCGCCGCCTTGGTTTTTGCGCGTGCCAGCAGAGGAGGAGCAAGAGACATCGTATTTAGCGGCGTCCGCTAAAATATTAAGCTTGCCTTGTAGTCGTTCATAATTGATGGTTGCCATAAGCGTGATCTACCAAATCATTTATAGGTATGTATTTTAGCAAAATCAGGCTTAAGTCGTTGTATTTATAGGATAATATATAAAACAACACGTCAGATAGTGTCGCAAGATACGTCATAAAAAAAGCCTTGCCGACTATAAAATGAGCCAGCAAGACCTTTTGTTATTTTCAGAGTGATTAAATAACCAGACTCTAAAATATAGTCTTTACTGAACTTTCGCACGTATAACGACAGTCTGGGTCGCATTGGGACTTAGGTCAGCCAAATTCCACTTAAGACCAGAATAGTTTTCTTTGATGACCACGGTATTGCCAACTTGCTGGATGGTCTGATAGCTGTCGCCGCCAGTGGTGGCCTGCGTGGGTAGCGGGCTATTTAAGGATAGCAATTGCACGCCATTTGGCAGCGATACCATGGCATTGATGTCAGTGACAGGTTGTGCGGTGGTGTTGAGATAAGTGGTGTGATATTCAATCACATCGCCTGGGGCGATATGGTTGGCAGGTACGGCTATTTCGCGGCCGTCACTGTTTTTTAATATCTTCATAACCTTGGTCTGTGCATTGACAATGCCAGGCGTGCTAAATGTGGGCGTCAATTGCAAGGTATCTACAGAGGTGGATACGATTTGCGTCGTTGCGCGTGGTTGGGTCGTTGCTGGCGGGTTAGTCGCGACGGTGGTCGTAGGAGCGGTGATGACATCGACGCGGCTGGTTTTTTGGGTCAGCTGATCGCTGACAGGTACGCTGGTGACCGTGGTGCGGCCTTGGGTCACGACCGTGTCGTTGCCACTTTGGTGCACCGTATAGCGTGGCACTGTGGTCACTTGCGTGACCGCATAGGGCAGACCGTCTTTCATCGTAATGCCATTGGGCGTTGCTGTAATGGTAGCTGTTTTGCCATCAGCGTACTGCTCAACGACGGTCGTGCTACTGCCAGCAGATGAATTGATAGTCACTTCAGGCGCAGCATGTACTAAGTTGGCCGCAAGCAATGCGCCGGTAAAAAAAAGAGAAACCGCCATCGCTACAGATGCTTTTTGGGAGATGGTTTTGTGGGTAGTAACCACAGGTATCGATGTCAAGCTCATAAAAGACTCCTTAAAAAATAACAGTCAATATAACCAATCATAAAGTGGCAAAAGATAACGGCCTAAACAAAACCCCCGCTAAATGACACGGTAACGCATGCCAAATAGCGGGGGTATCGAGTACTGATGACAGTCAATTATAACCACGCTTATAACTGCGCTGCTTGACTATCAAGCCGTCATTATTTTGAATAATGGTGCATCAATGAGCCACTTTATTGGGGATTTGCACGCAAACTTGTCATGATTATGCGGCAAAACAAATTGAGTATAAAAGTGGCATTGTGTAACTGCTATAAAAAGGTGTCTATAATATCTGCTATTTATGAAGCAGATAAAAATGGGCACTATTGGTCATAGATGACTTTCATGATTTCGTACTCCACCACACCTTTTGGCGTTTCGATACGTACTTCATCACCTTCAAACTTGCCAATCAGACCGCGAGCGATGGGTGAGTTGACAGAGATTTTGCCTGCTTTAAAATCCGCTTCATCGTCACCGACGATTTTGTATTGTTTTTCTTCTTCGGTATCCATGTTTTCGATGACCACGCTCACACCGAATACCACTCGGCCATCGTTTGGCAAGGTCGTCGGGTCAATGACCTGTGCGGCGCCGAGCTTGGCTTCGATGTCGCGAATACGCGCTTCACAAAACCCTTGCTGCTCGCGTGCGGCATGGTATTCAGCGTTTTCTTTTAGATCACCGTGCTCGCGGGCTTCGGCGATGGCGGCGGTGATACGAGGGCGATCGACACTTTTTAGCTGTTTTAGTTCGGCTTCTAGCGCCGCGTGTCCTTGGGGAGTCATGGGGTAACGTTGCATGTTTTTTCCTTAAACCAATAACACCACACCACCTCAGATGAGATGGTGTCTGTGTTGTTGCAATGGGTTTGATATATTAAAGAGTTATATTGTATCAAGCATAAAGATACGATGAGCGGTGGCAAACGCAGCGTAGGCTACGACGGGTAGTCCTTGCTCATGTCTGACTGGCTCGGCTGGTCTTTATACACGATACGAAAAGGCTAAACAGATCATGGGTCGGCGCATTTACCAACGGGAAGATGCGCGCATGATCTTACATAATAAAAAGCATAGTCGCAGTTTAGCCACTATGCTTTTTGGGTCTATCTTGGTAAACGTCTTCTCAAGCATTATTGTCGTATCAAAACGCTTGGCACGTTTTGTCGCTGCGTTTTATTTGCTTGACGATAATGCTTAATCTACTGAAATTATTGGGCCGCGTCAACCACCTTTGCTTGCTCGTGCAAATCTTGTAGCTTATAGACATCAAATGGCAAGTCGATGGCATAAGATTTACAAACAGCATCCGCTGCACCTAAGGTTGTGACATAAAACACTTTATTCTGTAGCGCGCTGCGGCGGATAGAGAACGAATCCTCTTGCGCCTGCTTGCCCTCGGTCGTATTTATAATAAGGTCGATTTTGCCGTTTTTCAAGGCATCAACGATATGCGGACGGCCTTCGGTGACTTTGTTGATCTGAGTGCTGGCAATACCGGCTTCGCTGAGCACCTTTTGCGTACCCGTCGTTGAGACGATATTAAAGCCAAAATCAGCAAGCTGACGCGCGATAGGGGCGATTTGTGCCTTGTCGCTATCACGAACCGAGATAAAGGCCGTTTTGGTTTCGCCTTCAACAGGAAGGCCTGGCAGGCGCTCGTTACTACCGATAATGGCCTTATAAAACGCTTCGCCAAAGGTTTTACCAACGCCCATGACCTCACCAGTCGATTTCATCTCAGGGCTCAAGATAGGATCGACCCCTGGGAACTTGGCAAACGGGAAGACCGCTTCTTTTACTGCGTAAAACGAAGGAACAATCTCGGTAGTAAAGTTTTGGTCTTTTAATGAAGTGCCAGCCATACAGCGCGCTGCCACTTGCGCCAGTGAGGTGCCGATACATTTGGAGACAAACGGCACGGTACGAGCGGCACGTGGGTTCACTTCTAGAATGTAAACCGTTTCGCCTTTTACTGCGAATTGGACGTTCATTAGGCCGACCACGCCAAGCTCTTTTGCCATCGCTACCGTCTGTGCACGCATGGTATCGCAAAGCTCATCCGATAATGAGTAAGGCGGTAATGAACATGCAGAGTCGCCAGAGTGGACGCCTGCTTGTTCGATATGCTGCATGATACCACCGATCACCACATCAGTGCCGTCACACACACAGTCGACATCGACCTCAATGGCATCATCTAAAAAGCGGTCTAATAGGACGGGCGCTTCGTTTGATGCTTGTACAGCGGTACGCAAGTAGTGTTTTAGCTCGTCTTCGTTATAGACGATTTCCATTGCGCGGCCACCCAAGACGTATGATGGGCGAACGACTAACGGATAGCCAACGTCTTTGGCTTTCACCAAGCCGTCTTCTAGGCTGGTCGCTAGCGCGTTTGATGGCTGCACGAGGTTTAGCTGCTGAATCATGTGCTGGAAGCGCTCACGGTCTTCAGCGCGGTCGATGGCATCAGGGCTGGTACCGATGATTTTTACGCCAGCAGATTCTAATGCGCGCGCCAGTTTCAATGGCGTCTGTCCGCCAAACTGCACGATGACGCCGTCTGGGTTTTCGATACGGACGATCTCTAACACGTCCTCTAACGTGATTGGCTCAAAGTAGAGGCGGTCTGAGGTGTCATAATCGGTCGAGACGGTTTCTGGGTTACAGTTGACCATGATGGTTTCATAGCCATCTTCGCGCATGGCGAGGGCAGCATGGACACAGCAATAGTCAAACTCAATCCCTTGACCGATACGGTTAGGACCACCGCCGATCACCATGATTTTCTTGTTATCGGTTGGGTTGGCCTCGCATTCGCTGTCATAGGTTGAGTACATGTAGGCGGTGCTGGTGGCAAACTCTGCCGCACAGGTATCGACGCGCTTGTAGACTGGATAAACGGCCAAATCCCAGCGTTTTTTGCGTAATTGCTTTTGTGATATGCCGAGCAGCTTGGCCAAACGCAGGTCTGATAAGCCTTTACGCTTAAAGCTACGCATGTTTTCGGCGTTCAAGCCGCCAAAGCCTAAGGTTTTAACCTGTGCTTCAGTTTTGACGATGTCTTCGATTTGTACCAAAAACCATGGGTCAATTTTGGTGTAGTTAAAGACGTCATCGACACTCATACCGACGCGGAAGGCATCAGCCAGATAGTAAATGCGCTCAGGCGTTGGGATGGTTAGACGGTTGATAATCTCAGAACGCGCTTTGTCAGCCGGTACTTTTGCCAAATCGATTTGCTCATCAAAGCCGTCTGAGCCTGTTTCCATGCCGCGCAGGGCTTTTTGCATCGACTCTTGGAAGTTACGGCCGATTGCCATGACTTCACCGACTGACTTCATTTGCGTCGATAGGATATTGTCCGCTTGTGGGAATTTTTCAAAGTTAAAACGCGGGATTTTGGTGACGACATAGTCAAGCGCCGGCTCAAAGCTAGCTGGCGTTTTGCCGCCTGTGATGTCATTTTGTAATTCGTCTAGGGTATAACCAACAGCCAGTTTGGCAGCGATTTTGGCAATCGGGAAGCCTGTGGCTTTTGAGGCAAGGGCAGACGAGCGTGATACGCGTGGGTTCATCTCGATGACGACCATACGGCCCGTGTCTGGGTTGATACCGAACTGCACGTTTGAGCCGCCAGTTTCGACGCCAATCTCACGCAGTACCGCAAGCGAGGCGTTACGCATGATTTGGTATTCTTTATCGGTCAAGGTTTGCGCTGGCGCGACAGTGATAGAGTCACCCGTGTGTACGCCCATGGGGTCAAAGTTCTCAATGGCACAGATGATGATGCAGTTGTCGTTTTTGTCACGCACCACTTCCATCTCATACTCTTTCCAGCCGATGAGTGATTCATCGATAAGCAATTGATGGTTCGGTGACAAGTCAAAACCGCGCTCGCAGATTTCGATAAATTCATCGCGGTTGTAGGCGATACCGCCGCCTGAGCCGCCCATGGTAAATGACGGACGAATGATACATGGATAGCCCATTTTTTCTTGGGTAGCAAAGGCTTCTTCCATGGTTTCAGCGGTTTCGGCGCGTGGGCACTCAAGACCGATACGCTTCATAGCTTGGTCAAACAGCTCACGATCTTCTGCCATCTCAATTGCGTCTTTGGTCGCGCCAATCAGCTCGCAGTTGTATTTGGTGAGGATGCCGTGCTTGTCCAAATCCAGCGCGCAGTTCAGCGCCGTTTGGCCGCCCATCGTCGGCAAGATAGCATCAGGGCGCTCTTTGGCGATGATTTGCTCGACTGTCTGCCAAGTAATCGGCTCGATATAGGTGGCATCTGCCATTACAGGGTCGGTCATGATGGTCGCAGGATTTGAGTTGACCAAGATGACGCGGTAGCCTTCCTCGCGTAGCGCTTTACACGCCTGCGCGCCTGAGTAGTCAAACTCACACGCTTGGCCGATGACGATAGGGCCTGCGCCAATGATAAGAATGCTTTTTATGTCGGTACGTTTTGGCATAGTTAGGGCTACCTTCGTTTGGGTGATATTTTGAGTAATCTATAATGTAACGATATTATCAGTTCAGCTTATCGTGTTTGATATGGTGTCGCTTGAACCACCCTTAGTGCTTCAAGCGTTATATTTATTATTTATGGGTCAATATTAAGCGTTTAATCTTTGGCCGCTTAAGCTTTGGCCGCTGCCATCATCTCGGCAAACTTATCAAACAGTGGCGCAGCATCATGCGGGCCAGGGCTGGCCTCTGGGTGACCTTGGAAGCTAAACACTGGCTTGTCGGTCAGTTCAATACCTTGGTTGGTACCATCGAACAGTGAACGGTGAGTCGATTTGACGTTGTCAGGTAGCGTGTCTTCATCGACAGCAAAACCATGGTTTTGACTGGTAATCATCACCGTCCCTGTGGCCAAATCTTGTACAGGATGGTTGGCACCGTGATGTCCAGTTTTCATCTTGATGGTGCTAGCGCCGCTGGCCAGACCGATCAGCTG
Organism: Psychrobacter halodurans; assembly: GCF_017498075.1. NCBI lineage: Bacteria > Pseudomonadati > Pseudomonadota > Gammaproteobacteria > Moraxellales > Moraxellaceae > Psychrobacter > Psychrobacter halodurans. Next base: position 29,318 of record NZ_JAGBKN010000003.1, on the reverse strand, counting down.
ATGGCCTAGGCAGATACCGAAGGTCGGAATATCTGTCTCGGTGATGATGTGACGTACCGCGTCGATAGCATAGTCACAGGCGGCAGGGTCGCCGGGGCCATTGGATAAAAAGATACCGTCTGGGTTCATCGCCAGTACGTCTGCGATAGGCGTTTGTGCTGGAACCACCGTCACATGACAGCCGCGATCGACTAGCATACGTAGGATGTTGGTTTTGCTACCGAAGTCATAAGCGACGACGTTGTATTTAGAGTCGATGTGAGTGCCAAGCTGCTTAAAAAAGCCGCCTGTACCGCTATCATGGCTACCAGGTGCGTCACGGTTTAGCAGTGTGTCGGACAAATCCCACGTCCCTGCTGTCCATTCGAAGTTTTCTTTAGTGCAGCACTCTTTTGCCAAGTCCATGCCTTTGATACCGGCAAACTCTTGTGCCAGTTTAATGGCTTTTTGCTCATCATCGCGGCTGATTGTTTCACCGTTAGAGGCGGTCATGATACAGCCGTTTTGTGCGCCTTTATCGCGCAGTAGACGGGTCAGCTGGCGTGTATCAACCTCAGCGATGGCGACGGTGTCATGGGCTTGTAGATAGTCACTGAGCGACTGAGAATTACGGAAGTTGGAGGTTGCCATGGTGGCATCGCGGATGATTAGACCGTCGGCCCAGACTTGGTGGCCGTTGCCAGATTCGGTGTCTTCGCTGTTGGTACCAGTATTACCGATATGCGGGTAGGTAAGGGTGACCAGCTGGCGCGCGTAGCTTGGGTCAGTTAGGATTTCTTGATACCCTGTCATGGCTGTATTAAACACCACCTCACCGACACGATGACCAAGGCTACCGATACTGACACCGCGAAAGATTGTACCGTCTGCTAGTGCCAAAATTGCTTGTATTTCTGCCGATGAATTCAAGGTTTACCTCCGCTATTATTTGTGAGTTCTGTGACGATGCTTGTGGTTGGCTGTCGGTGTAAAGCCTTTATTTTTAAGGTCTTGGAAATAATAAACCTCAAGAAAAATATAGGCTGCACACAAAAATCGCCCACAAAAAAGCGAGAAGACATTATCGATGGAAACTACAAAACTCACTAGGTAGTGAATAGGTAACTTGCATCATGTCCGCTCGCTTAGGCACAGATTTTGCGCATTATATACAATATAGACGCAGATAGCCAGCTGATTTTTTAACACAGTACAAGCGCTGTGCCAAGTTATCAGGATTAAGTTGGCAAGATGGCGAGCGGCTACGATGAATAGCGCTGGATTTCTACAGTTGTCTTTGCCACAATGAGTCGTAACATCATGAACCGCAACATCGATCAATTAACCACAGCGTTTTTTAGTAGGACAAGGAACCGTTATGATTTACCAGTATATAGACAAAACCCCTGAATTTGCTAGCCCCTTTCATGGCTGGGTGGCTGATAGCGCACAAGTGATTGGTGATGTGTATTTGGGCCATCAAGCCAGCGTCTGGTTTGGTGCGGTGATTCGCGGTGACAACGAGCGCATTCATATCGGTGACTATAGTAATGTACAAGAAAACAGCGTCATCCATACCGATGCAGGTATCGAAGTCAAAATAGGCAACTATGTGACGATTGGGCATTTGGCAATGTTGCACGGCTGCGAGATTGGCGATAATAGCTTAATCGGAATCGGTGCGGTGGTGCTCAATCATGCCAAAATCGGTAAAAACTGCATCATCGGTGCCAAAGCCTTAGTCACAGAAGGTAAGGAGATTCCAGATAACTCACTGGTCATGGGCGCACCGGCCAAAGTGGTGAAAACCCTGACGGATGAGCAAGCAGCGATGTTAAAACTATCGGCCATGCACTATAGTGAGCGCTGTCAGAAGTTTAAAACTGGCCTCAAAGAAATAGCCATGCCTGAATGATAAGAAGTCATAAATGGCGGATATGAGTGGCTCGTTTTGTCGTCTCTCATCTTATCCGTTGTTCGTCTTATCCTCGCTGACATTGTGGTTGCGCGTATTTACGTCATGAGCATCATGACCAGCCAAATAACCGCAAAGATAGCAATACCGATCATCAGACCTCGAAAGATATCATGGCGTATAGAGTAGTCGTCGAGATAAGCGTTATTGCCAGCTTGCTGATTGTGTAAGGCATTGACGCTCTCGGCACCTGCGTTTTTGCCGACAAAAAACCCAATAATGGCACCCAAACCCAGCAGGATGGGCGTAAATAACCAAAAAATATCGCCCGTGCCTAGATTGAATAAAGAGCGAATTACGACGATAGCAAGATCGATAAATAATCCGCCAGCGCCATACAGCAAAGCTGTCAAGAGCGCATATAAGATACGTGCTATCGGAGACTGATAATCCTCTCCTCGTTGCCGCCGTCTAATCTCTTTGATAGAGCGGGCAGGGCGTCTCGGTCGACGAGCGGTGGTGGACTGGGGATTGGGCGTTTTCATAAGGTTCTCTGTTTTTATTATAAAGTTAGCATAATTTTGTTTACTAAACAGTAATATTCACCAAATATTACCGAATCATGGAAGATGGGGTGCCACCAACTATCACCCAACTTTTAACCCTTCTTTACCAATCATCGTTTTTATAAATCACCATAAGGTTTTATTATGCAGGCAGCACAACCGATAGCAAAAGAACTGGCGCTTTTTGATTTGGATCATACTTTGCTCGATGTCGATAGCGACTATCTTTGGGGCGAGTATATCGTCAAGCACAATCTGGTCGATGAGGCCGAATATCGTACGGCCAATCAAAAGTTTTATCAGGACTATATCAAAGGCACGCTCGATGCCACTGAGTACAATGAGTTTGTCGCCCAGTTTTTGAGCAGCTTGCCGATGGAGAGGCTACATACGTTACGCGAAGACTATATCAAGTCTGAGATCGAGCCACACATCCGCCCAAAAGCGATGGAGGTGCTCTGTCAGCATGTGGAAAAAGGGCATGATGTGGTGATAATCTCCGCGACCAATGATTTTGTGGTGTCTGCCATCGCAAAGCGTTTTGGGGTCGAGGCTGGCAATGTATTATCGACGCCGCTTGAGATAAAGGACGCCCGCTATACCGGCAAGCTCACCGACAAGCCAAACTTTAAAGAAGGTAAGATTTATCATCTCGATAAGTGGCTAAATAAGCAGCAGCTCGCTGGCGTTCGCTTTGAAAAAACTTATGCGTATTCAGATTCTAAAAACGACATCCCGCTGCTAGAATGGGCGGACGTCGCAGTCTGCGTGTCTCCTGATGACGCGCTGCATGCTCATGCGCTGGCGCATCGCTGGGCGGTCGAAGATTGGTCGATTGAGGCTGGTCAATGAGCCGCTACCAGTCAGCGCACAATTAACCCATTATGTAACCGTAATCTCATTTAAAATAGCGCCCGAGTGCGACCTTTATTTTTTAGCAAAAAACAGGACTATTTATGGAAATCAATCCGTATCAAGAAAAAATCAAAGACTTATCTGAGCGAGGACAGGACCTTCGGAGGTATCTTTGACTTCGATGGTAAGCAAGAGCGCCTAGAAGAGATTAATTTGGAGTTAGAAAACCCCGAGCTATGGAACGATCCTGAGCGCGCGACCAAGATTAATAAAGAAAAAAGTCAGCTTGATGGTGTCATCGACGTGGTGATATCGCTTGAGACTACTTTGGCAGATGCCTCTGCCATGCTTGAGCTGGCAGTAGAAGCAGAGGATGAGTCACTACTGAGCGATGTACAAGCGGAGCTCGACGATGCTGAAGAACGTGTGGCAGATTTAGAATTCCGCCGGATGTTTAGCGGCGAGATGGACCCAAACAACTGCTATTTAGACATTCAGTCGGGTAGTGGCGGCACCGAAGCACAAGACTGGGCTGAGATGCTGCTGCGGATGTATACGCGCTGGGCGGAGTCGCATGGCTTTAAGGTCGAGGTCATTGAAGTGTCGTCTGGTAGCGTCGCTGGGATTAAATCAGCGACGATCGAGATCAAAGGCGATTATGCGTTTGGCTGGCTGCGTACCGAGATTGGTGTGCATCGCCTAGTGCGTAAGTCACCATTTGATAGCAACAATGGCCGTCATACGTCGTTTGCCGCTGTTTTTGTTTCGCCTGAGATTGACGACAACGTCGAGATTGATATCAATCCAGCCGATCTGCGTATCGATACCTACCGCTCATCGGGTGCGGGTGGTCAGCACGTCAACACCACTGATTCTGCGGTGCGTATTACCCACGAGCCAACTGGCGTGGTGGTCACGTGTCAAAACGAGCGTAGCCAGCATGGCAACAAAGCCACTGCCATGAAAATGCTGCGCGCCAAGCTTTATGAGCTTGAGATGCAAAAACGTATGGAAAAACAGCAAGCGGTCGAAGACAATAAGTCTGACGTCGGCTGGGGCAGTCAAATTCGCTCGTATGTGCTCGATGACTCACGTATCAAGGACTTGCGTACTGGCGTTGAGACGTTTAATACCAGCGCGGTACTCGACGGTGATCTCGATCAATTCATCGAAGCCAGCCTTAAAGCAGGACTGTAAGGTTTATCAACACATTTTAAACACCACTACTTAAGGAAAAGTTATGCCAAGCGTAAATAGTTATTTTGACGATAAAGTCACGTCGATCGCCTTTCAGACAGCCACTCTGCCAGCGACTGTCGGCGTGATGGAAATTGGGGAGTATGAATTTGGCACCAGTGAGTTTGAGACCATGAGTGTGGTGAGCGGCGCGTTGACCGTTAAACTGCCAGAAAGTAGCGAATGGCAGACCTTTGACGCCGGTCAACAGTTTACTATTGAAGCGGATAAAAAATTTCAAGTCAAAGTTGAGGTTGAGACCGCTTATTTATGCACTTATGGTAAATAAAGCTTTTTAGATTTGTCGTCGTCATATTGACACTAGCCATAAAAAACGCTAAGTATTAAATGCTTGGCGTTTTTTTTATGGTAATTGGACGGCTATTTACACATCAATTACACTTTGCTTGTGGCAAACAAACAGCAAAAATAACCGCAATTCATTATGCTAAAGCGTCTATTTTATCAATCGAGTATTTTTTATGGCGAAGTTAGACCAGCAAACAACCCCGCAAGATGTACGCCATGATTATGAACATTTAGCACGCTTGGCAAACCTGCGTTACGTCAGCGACGATGAGCCGGGATTTACGCGCAGGCGTTGGGGTCGCGGTTTTACTTATAAAGATGCCATCGGCAACACGGTCAAATGCAAAAAACTTCGCGCGCGCTTTGAGGCGCTAGTCATCCCGCCGATGTGGTCAGAGGTGTGGATATGCCAAGATGAAAAAGGGCATTTGCAATCGACAGGCCGCGATGACAAAGCGCGCAAGCAGTACTTGTATCATCCCGAATGGAATCGCGTGCGCGATCACGCCAAGTTTGCCGCGATGATAGGGTTTGCGACCGCGTTGCCCACGCTGCGGGCGCAAGTTGAGACAGATTTAGAAGCAGCGCCGCTATCACGCGCCAATGTATTAGCCGCGGTGGTCAAGTTATTGGAAACTACCCTCATTCGTATCGGTAATAGCCGCTATGCAAAGATGAATAAAAGCTATGGCCTGAGTACGCTGCGCAGTAAGCACGTGAGCGAGACGGATAACGGTCTGGCATTTGACTTTGTCGGCAAAAGTGCCAAAGAGCACCATATCGAGCTACAAGACGAGCGCTTGATTGAGATTGTGCAAGCCTGTAGTGAGCTGCCAGGGTATCAGATTTTTAAATATTTAGATGAACATGGTGACAAGCAAGTTGTGGATAGCAGCGATGTCAATGACTACTTGCGCCGTCATCTGTGTGCGGATACAGAGGCGCACAAACAGCCGAGCAGCGATGACTTGGAGGATCTTACATCGGGCAGATTGTACAGTGCAAAGGACTTTCGTACTTGGATGGCCAGTGTACTGGCAGCGAGCTATCTGTATGATGAGCTGCAGACCTCGGCGGGCCGGACAGTCTTAGCCAGCGCTCCTGCTAGCAAGGCGCGTCAGCAGCTGGTTACCGATATGGTGAAGAGCGTGGCCGAAGAGCTTGGCAATACGCCAGCGGTATGCCGTGCTTCTTATATTCATCCGATGCTTATCGAACGGTTTTTGGCAGGTCAGTTTTTTGAAGCATACAAAAACGCCCGACGCGGCCGTAGCAAAAAGCACCAAAGCTGTGAAGAAAAAGCGCTATTAAGCTGCCTGTATACTTGGCAATAACCTGTGGGCTTAGCAATGAGACGTTATGTCGCATAAGCCTGCTATGGCGATGATAAGTCACATGCAATTGCGCTGAACGGTCGTGACTACATAAAGAAATAACATAAAAATGATACGCTATGTATTGAAATAATAAGTAAAATGCGTTACTAATAGCGTATAGACAATAAAAACCGCCCATAGGATAGGGCGGTTTTACAAGTGAGACAGTGGTGTTTTGATTCATGAGCATTTTTACCCATGATGTCATGCGCCGCTGTTGTCACTTGTCATCAATGACCTGCAAGTGCTAAAGGATTGGCTTATGACTACCTCATCGACCCCCACGACAACTCACACCGATACGCGCCCACACTACCGCGATTATTATCAGAACTTTAATATCAATAACTTATTGACCGAAATATATGGCGAGCATCTGGACGACCAGCGAAATGCCTACATGGCCTGCTGCGGGCGCCATGTGCGTGATGGGCGGGGTGAGCATCTCGCACTTGTACACGAAGACACAGCAGGCAACGTCACGCGCCTAAGTTTCGCTGAGCTTGATAAGGCCAGTGGTCACGTTGCCAACTTGCTCCAGTCGTATGGCGTGCAAGCTGGCGATCAAGTGGCGACCATGCTGCCGCGCACACCTGAGCTGCTGACTATTGTATTGGCGACATGGCGTATTGGTGCCGTGTATCAGCCGTTATTTACCGCTTTTGGCTATGAGTCGATCAAGTACCGTATGGATAAAGCTAATACCAAAGTGGTATTTACCAACCTTGAGAACCGCGGCAAGTTTGAGGATTTGGCTGAGCAAGCCAAAATGGTCTTGGTGGGCGGCAACGATAGCCAGCAGGACCATGGCTGGGGTGACGATCGTTATGAGGAGGTGGTAGTAGCGCAGTCATCTACAGCGGCGCCTGTGCTCTTGGAGATAGATGCGCCGTTTTTGCAAATGTTTACCTCTGGGACCGTCGGTAAATCTAAGGGCGTCAGCGTCCCTCTCAGCGCGCTCTCGGCTTTTTATCTATATATGCGTTATGCCATCGATTTGCGCGCCGATGATAGTTACTGGAATATGGCCGATCCTGGCTGGGCCTATGGGTTGTATTATGCCATTACAGGGCCGTTGCTGATGGGCATCACCACCCATTTTAATGAGTCAGGATTTGATGCAGAAAACACGCGCGACTTTATGGTGCGTCATAAGATTACCAATTTGGCCTCCTCGCCCACTGCCTTTCGTATGATGAAATCCAGCGGCGTGTTCGAGCGGGCGCATGACGATAGCGATGCCGCGCTACCCCTACGCTGCGCCAACTCGGCAGGCGAGACCTTAAATACCGAGGTCGTCAACTGGGTGGAGACTTATCTAAACTGCAAAGTCTGTGATCAATATGGACAAACTGAGACGGGAATGACGTGCTGCGAGCACCATGCTTTGACCCATGAGTGTCCTGTCGGCTCAATGGGTATGGCGCTTCCAGGCCATACCCTCGTCGTGTTGGATGATGACATGAATGTCTTGCCTGATGGTGAGCAAGGCCAGCTGGCAGTGGTGGTCAGTCAGTCGCCCGCGTTTTATTTCCGTGGTTATAGCTGGAATGAAAAAGACGCCTTTATCGGTGATTACTACCTAACAGGCGATGTGGTCGAACGTCATAGTGACGGTAGCTATTGGTTCTCAGGGCGTGATGATGACATCATCATCACCGCAGGCTACCGTGTGGGGCCGACTGATGTCGAAAACACCGTACTGGAGCATGATGCGGTGGCAGAGTCGGCTGCCGTCGGCGTACCTGATGAAGTGCGCGGTCATACCATCAAGTCGTATGTGGTACTAAAGGACGGTATCGAAGGCTCAGATGAGCTGGCCAAAGAAATACAAGCCCTGGTACGCAAGCGTCTATCGACACACGCCTATCCGCGTGACGTTGAGTTTGTGGCAGCATTGCCCAAGACTCCAAGTGGCAAGATTCAGCGCTTTTTGCTGCGTAGTTTGTCTGCGGCATAAGCCAAGAAAAACGCGACGATATCAAGACGTGGCCATATTAAGGGCGACTGTACGTCAGTCGCCGCCTTATTAGCTATATTAGCTTAAGATGAGCACTGCATCATGCACTGTCTCAAATATTTTTTCGTACAATATACAGACTACCATGCAAAGAATACCAGACAAATAAAAGGAAGGATTATGCAAATTGAACAACACAGCTTTTTGGTAACGGGCGGTGCATCAGGCCTTGGCGAAGCCGTGGTACGGGCGATCGTCGCTCAAGGCGGCAAGGTGGTCATCGCCGATTTAAATGAATCGGCAGGACAGGCATTGACTGATGAGCTGGGCGCAAATAGCCGTTTTGTACGCTGTGATATCACCAGCGGCGAGGAGGTGCAAGCAGCAGTAGACACGGCCGAACGAGCCTTCGGTGGTCTGCAAGGCTCTATCAACTGTGCGGGCATTGCGGTGGTACAAAAGCTGCTCGATCGTGAAAATACACCTGCCGATCTCGAGGCGTTTAGCCGCGGGGTTCATATCAATCTCGTGGGGTCTTTTAACGTCGCGCGTTTGGTAGCGGCTAGCATCGCTAAGCGCGTGGCAGCAGGCGCTGACGCGTCAAACGCAGACAACGGTATTATCATCAATACCGCCTCTATCGCCGCCTTTGATGGACAAGTTGGGCAAGCCAGCTATTCATCATCAAAAGCTGGGGTGGTCGGGCTGACCTTGCCGCTTGCACGCGAGCTGTCGCGCCACGGCATCAGAGTCATGACCATCGCGCCTGGTGTATTTGCCACACCGATGATGGATACCATTCCCGAAAAGGCGCGTGAACAGTTAGAAGCAGGTGTGCCGTATCCTAAGCGTTTGGGTGCTCCAAACGAGTTTGCCAAATTGGTCACTCATATCATTGATAACGCCTACCTAAACGGCGAAGTGATTCGCCTTGATGGCGCGATTCGCATGGTGTAATCGCGCTTTTAGCGTATTCATACTTTTTGCACATATTTGACACAAATTTTTGTTATTTTATAAAAACCCATTACTGGTGGATTATAAAAGGCAAAGACTGTGTCATTTTTTCGTTTATACCCCAAAAAAATCATCCTGCTGTCCTTGGCGATGCTTATTTTGCTCGGCGCTGGCTGGGCCGGCCTGACAGGCTACAAAGCGCTCGCTGCAGCAAATCACTCTGACAAAGGCCATCAAACTGACCTTGCAAATATCACGATTGACAAAGTCTATGTCGATAAGTCCGAGCGCGTACTCAAGCTGATGAGTCAAGGCGCAGTCATCAAAACCTATGCCATTGCGTTAGGGGATAATCCAGTCGGACATAAACAACAAGAAGGCGATGAGCGTACGCCGACTGGTGATTATACTTTGGACTATAAAAATGAGCATTCGATTGCGTATCGCTCTATTCATATCAGCTACCCGAATGCCACCGACTCTGCGCGTGCTAGAAATAAAGGGGTCAATCCAGGCAGTGATATTATGATTCACGGTCAGATGAATGGCTTTGGTCATTTGGCGTGGCTCAACCAGCAGCGTGATTGGACGAATGGCTGTATCGCGGTGACCAACGATGAGATGGATGAAATTATGGCATTAGTTGCCATCGATACACCGATCGAAATCGTGGAATAAACTCCTACTTGGCGACCATACGACCATGTGTATAACGGCTTTGTTTTTAAGAATGGGTGTCTTGAAACGCACGGTATAAAACCTTATGAATAAGGATAAGTTTATATCATTGCTATTAGTAAGGTTTTTCTGGTTTATACCTTGAAATACAAGGTACTATACCCTATATAAATATCAACTAAAGGCGAGTAGGCGAGTCTAATACTTATAACAGTCTGCTGCCATTTTGACCCATAACATATAGAAATATCAAAGGATAAATCGATGAGATTTGAGAAATTTACCCAAAAGCTGCAAACGGCCATCTCCGAGGCGCAAAGCCTGGCTCTAGGACGTGATCACACAGGCATAGACCCTGTGCATTTGCTGGCTGTATTGCTACAAGATGAGTCTAACTTATCTATCTGTCAGCAAGCCGGCGCGTCTATTCCAGCGCTAAAAAACGGCGTTGCCAAGGCGCTTGACAATCAGGCGACAATTAGCGAGCCGACAGGTGATGTCAACCTAAACCCAAACTCAGTGAAGATTTTAAACCTAGCCGATCGCCAAGCGCAGAAGGCAGGTGATGACTTTATTGCCACTGAATGGGTGATATTGGCACTTGCTGAACAAGGCGAGACCAAAAAAATCTTTGAAAATGCAGGCGTGACAGCCAGTCAGTTAAAGGCTGTGATCGAAAAGTTACGTGGAGACGAAACGGTGGACAATCAAAATGCCGAAGATCAGCGTGATGCGCTAAACAAATATACTATCAACTTAACTGAGCAGGCTGAGCTGGGTAAGCTAGACCCTGTCATTGGCCGTGACGAAGAGATTCGCCGTACCATTCAGGTGCTCTCGCGCCGCACCAAAAATAACCCCGTGCTTATCGGTGAACCGGGTGTGGGTAAAACCGCCATCGTTGAAGGCTTGGCGCAAAAAATTATCAATGGTGATGTGCCAGAAGGTCTACGCCGTAAAGAAGTGCTGTCGTTAGACTTAGGTGCACTGATTGCAGGCGCAAAATTCCGCGGTGAGTTTGAGGAGCGTCTCAAAGGGGTGCTAAGTGACTTGGCGAAGCAGGAGGGCAATGTCATTTTGTTTATCGATGAGCTGCATACCATGGTCGGCGCGGGTAAGTCAGAGGGCGCGATGGATGCAGGCAATATGCTAAAGCCTGCACTGGCGCGCGGTGAGCTACACTGCGTCGGCGCGACGACGTTAGATGAGTATCGTCAATACATCGAAAAAGATGCCGCGCTTGAGCGCCGCTTCCAAAAAGTACTGGTTGATGAGCCAACGGTTGAAGACACCATTGCGATTTTGCGTGGTCTAAAAGAGCGTTATGAGCTGCATCACGGTGTCGATATTCAAGACAGCGCGATTATTGCCGCAGCGCGCATGAGCCATCGTTATATCACCGATCGTAAGCTGCCTGATAAAGCGATTGACTTAATCGATGAAGCAGCCAGTCGCCTGCGCATGGAGATGGATAGCAAGCCTGAAGCGCTCGGTAAGCTCGATAGCCGTTTGATTCAGCTAAAAATGCAGCGCGAAGTACTCAAAAACGAAGAAGATGCCGGCGCGCAAGCAGAGCGTAAAGTGCTTGATAGCCAAATCGAAGAGCTAGAAAAAGAGTACGCCGATCTCAATGAAGTCTGGCAAGCGGAAAAAGCGTTGGTCAAAGGCTCTCAGCAGCTAAAAGACGAGCTGGACAAAGCGCGTATCGCTTATGACAAGGCCAGCCGCGAAGGCGACTACGAGACCATGAGTAAGCTGCAGTACGAGACGATTCCGCAGCTTGAGCGCCGTATCACAGAGTCTGATTTGGCCGAGCAAAAAGAGCAGGCAGAGGACGCATTGGGCGGCAAGTTATTGCGTACTAAAGTCACGGATAACGAGATCGCAGAGGTGGTGGCAGCCGCGACGGGAATTCCTGTCAGCAAAATGCTACAAGGCGAGCGTGACAAAATGCTGGCGATGGAAGACAAGCTGCATGAGCGCGTCATCGGTCAAGATGAAGCGGTCGAAGCCGTTGCCAATGCGGTGCGCCGTAGCCGAGCTGGTTTATCGGATCCGAATCGTCCCTCAGGGTCGTTCTTGTTCCTTGGACCAACGGGGGTTGGTAAAACTGAGCTGACCAAATCACTGGCCAACTTCTTGTTTGATAGTGAGGATGCCATCATCCGTATCGACATGAGTGAGTATATGGAGAAACACAGCGTCAGCCGCTTAGTGGGCGCGCCTCCAGGCTATGTCGGTTATGAAGAAGGCGGCACCTTGACCGAAGCGGTACGCCGTAAGCCTTATAGCGTGATACTGTTTGATGAGGTCGAAAAAGCGCATCCTGATGTGTTTAATATCTTGCTACAAGTGTTAGACGATGGACGTTTGACCGACTCACAAGGCCGCGTGGTCGACTTCAAAAATACGGTGATTGTGATGACCAGTAACTTAGGCTCACACAAAATCCAAGAGATGGTCGGCGAGAGCTATGAAGACATCAAGTCTGAGGTGATGGATTCGGTCGGACAGCATTTCCGCCCAGAGTTTGTCAACCGTATCGATGAGATTGTGGTCTTCCATCCACTTGGCATGTCGCAGATGGCTGGTATTGCTGACATTCAGTTGCAGCGTCTACGTCAGCGTATCCAAGAGCGTGAGATGGATATCGAGCTGTCAGCCGATGCGATGAACAAACTAGTCGCTGTTGGTTACGATCCTGTCTATGGTGCGCGTCCACTAAAACGTGCGATCCAGCAAGAGATCGAAAACCCACTGTCATTAAAGCTATTGGCTGGTGACTTTGTCGCAGGTGATATCATCAAAGTCGATGTCGGCGCAGATGATCAGCTGACATTTGATAAGCTCAGAATGAGCTAAATCAAGCGTTTGTTTTATTCATTGAGTTAGTTTAGCAGTCTCTGCTAACTAATGAAAAATCCAAAACCCCTTATCTGCCTATTTTTATATGGTCAGGTAAGGGGTTTTTTTTGTGCCAACATTATTTACCGTTTACACACCTTGATTGTGGTATAAATAATGATAAAGCACATAAAAAGACGGCAAGATTAAGGAGGTAAATCAGGATGATTATTATTAAAAAAAGAATAAAAACGCCGTGGCTACTATCGCTCGTGGTAGCGTCACTGCTGTTTAGTGCCTCTGCATGCTCCAATCCTGCAGCCGTCAATACCGATGCCGATCTGACAGAATACAAGGACGGCCAAGCCGCAGCGCGCGATTTGGCGGCCAATACCGAAAGACCTATCTTTGATACAAAAGCGCTCGCCAGCTTTAATGAGCCTTGGGCAATGACAGCACTACCAACGGCGGATAATCAGTCCCCCAAGCTCTTGGTGACCCAAAAGACCGGCGAGCTGTTTGTCGTTGATACTGCCACGGGTAGCAAGACAGCCGTAGCGGGTATACCAGCAGTAGCTTATGGCGGGCAGGGCGGTCTGGGTGACGTTGTCCTAGCGCCTGATTTTTTTACTTCTAAGCAGATATATCTCAGCTATGCTGAGGCAGGTACAGGCGGCGATAGGGGCAAGTTTGGGGCAAAAGTTATCAAAGCGGCACTAACGGGGCTGGATACTGAGACGCCAAGCTTACAAGCGCTGATGCCTATCTGGGAGCAAACGCCAAAAGTACGCGGTCAAGGCCACTATAGCCATCGTTTGCTCTTCTCCCCTGATGGTCAGTATCTATATATCAGCTCGGGTGATCGCCAACAAAAAGCCCCCGCGCAGGACATGAGTGGCAACTTGGGAAAAATTATACGGCTACATCCAGATGGCTCTGTGCCAAAGGACAACCCGTTTACCGATGATAAGTACGAGATTGCCAAGCAGTTTTGGTCGATAGGTCATCGCAATGTCCTTGGTATGGTATTTGACGATGCAGGCAGACTTTGGGCGCATGAGATGGGGCCGCGCGGCGGTGATGAGTTTAATTTGATCAAAAAAGGCCGTAACTACGGATGGCCGGTCGTCTCAAACGGCCGCAATTATAATGGGACTGATATTCCTGATCATGATACGCGGCCTGATTTTGCTGCGCCTCACATCACTTGGACGCCTGTTATCTCACCGTCCTCAATGAGCATTTACGCATCTGGCCGTCATAACGACTTTCCTGCATGGCAAGGGCATGCGCTTATCAGTGGCTTGTCTTCACAAGCGCTGATGGTGGTGCACCTTGACAGCAACAATGGCAGTAAGAAGGCAGGTGAGCGCTATCGGTACGATATGGGGGAGCGGGTGCGTAGTGTGTTGGCCGTCGATGGGCGAGTTTGGCTGCTCGAAGACGGCAAGGATGCCAAGCTGTTACAGTTGGTCAGTCGGCAACCTCTTTAGGGTGTGTTGAGTAAAATTGTGTAATGAATTGATAAATAAAGGTTGGTTTGTTAAGGTAGGCTTCTTTAGGAGGTGAGATATTAACGGATGAATGACGTAAAAGTTGAAAGAATGGGGCCTTTCCCAAGGGTCAATAAGCCAGTCTTTATCACATCAAGTATTTTGATTGTTGGTTTTATTATATTTGGGGCGCTCTTTACAGAAGCGGCAGGCGCTCTATTTGGGTTTTTACAAAGCTTTATCACCACCAACTTCGGTTGGTTCTTTATCCTATTGATGAACGTGGCGCTGGTATTTTGCCTATATCTGATCGCGAGTCGTTATGGTGATATACGTTTGGGTAAACAGACGGAGCGTCCGCAATATAGCTTGGTCTCTTGGATAGGTATGCTGTTTTCAGCAGGTATCGGTATTGGGCTGGTTTATTGGGGCACCGCCGAGCCGTTATATCATTTTATGGCACCACCGCTGGGTGAGGCTGAGACCGTGGAGGCGGCCAAGCAAGCGATGAATTTCTCGTTTTTGCATTGGGGGCTGCATGCATGGGCGATTTATACCATCGTGGCGCTATCTTTAGCGTACTTCCACTTTAGACGGGGGTTGCCGCTGTCTATACGCTCGACTCTGTATCCGATATTGGGGCAAAAAATCTATGGACGCTGGGGCCATACTGTCGATGTTTTAGCGGTATTTGGCACGATGTTTGGGGTAGTCACTTCGCTGGGGTTGGGGGTGATGCAGATCAACTCAGGCCTCGAAAACCTATTTGGTTTTCCTAACAGTGTCGGTGTGCAGTTTGCCATTATTGCCTTTATCACGCTGCTGGCTTGTGGTTCGCTGATGTTAGGCCTTGATAAAGGTATCAAGCGCTTAAGTGATATCAATATGGGTCTGACAGGCTTGCTATTGGCGTTTATGGTGGTTTTGGGCCCGACACTATTTATCTTTGATAGCTTTTTTGAAAACGTCGGAAACTATTTGGCCGCGATGGTGCCACTGAGTTTTTGGGGCGAGGCGTATAGCAATACCGATTGGCAAAGTAGCTGGACGATTTTTTATTGGGCATGGTGGGTTAGCTGGTCGCCGTTCGTTGGGGTGTTTATCGCGCGTATTAGCCGTGGTCGTACCATTCGTGAGTTTACCCTTGGCGTGCTGCTCATTCCCATGACGATTTTGTTTTTTTGGTTTACGACCTTTGGCGGGGTGGCCATCCATATGGAGCTGCTCGCCGCCCTTGATCCCGCTTTGGTGAGTCCAGGATTGGTCGACGCGGTAAATGCAGACTTCGGCAGTGCGATTTTTAGACTGATTGAGTACTATCCACTGACCAAGCCAATTACGTTGTTGATCGTCATCATGATTGTCCTGTGGTTTGTGACTTCCTCTGACTCGGCCAGTTTTGTCATCGACATGCTGACTGCTGGTGGTGATACCAATCCGCCCAAGATTCAGCGTTTGTTTTGGGCGACGATGGAAGGTTTAATCGCGGCGATTTTGTTGGCTGCAGGTGGATTGGACGCATTACAAGCCGCTGCCATCGTTGCAGGTCTGCCATTTGCATTGGTCATCTTTGTGATGATGTATTCGTTATGGCGCGGTTTGAGCCGTGATCGCTTGATTTTGTACCGCGCGCAGCAGCAGTATATTACGGATGAGTCTATCGATCGCAATACCGCTGATGAGTTTGTCGATGAAGAGTTACTAAAGGGTCCGCCAAAGATTGTCAAAGGTGACTAGTGTTTATGTGCAGGCTAGCGCCGAGAAAAACAGTGTTAATTCAACGTGTTAAGTCACCTATTAAACAGTTATGCCGCAATAGCTCTGAGAATTCAGGGCTATTTTTTTGTATCAAAACTTAACAATCGAGGGTGAGGTTTGATAAATGGGTAACATATTGTTAAGGTAACTCACCCTAACATATTGGATAACTAAGATGAGTGAACTCAAAATAGGTCGCTTAGGGCCTTTTCCGCGAGTAAATAAACCGGTGTTTATTGCGTCTGCAATATTGATTGTGGGGTTTATTATATTCGGCGCTTTGTTTCAAGAGCTAGCAGATACGATATTTACTAGTGCACAAAGCTTTATCACCAACCGCTTTGGTTGGATGTTTATTATTTTAATGAACGTGGCCGTGGTGCTGTGTTTGTATTTAATCTTTAGTAAGTATGGTGATATCCGCTTAGGTCATCAAACCGAAACCCCGCAATATAGCCTGCCATCTTGGATAGGTATGCTGTTTT
Organism: Psychrobacter halodurans; assembly: GCF_017498075.1. Lineage (NCBI taxonomy): Bacteria > Pseudomonadati > Pseudomonadota > Gammaproteobacteria > Moraxellales > Moraxellaceae > Psychrobacter > Psychrobacter halodurans. The sequence continues at coordinate 12,907 of NZ_JAGBKN010000003.1, read as the reverse complement.
CAGCGGGTATCGGTATCGGTATCATGTACTGGGGCACCGCAGAGCCTGTCTATCACTTTATGGCGCCGCCACTGGGTGAGGCTGAGACAGTAGAGGCTGCCAAACAAGCGATGAATATCTCGTTTTTGCATTATGGGATACACGCTTGGGCCATTTATGCCATCGTGGCGTTGTCATTGGCTTACTTTCATTTTCGCCGTGGTTTGCCTTTATCGATTCGCTCTAGTCTCTACCCAATATTGGGCCAAAAGATCTATGGCAAGTGGGGACATACGGTCGATACACTAGCGGTCTTTGGTACCATGTTTGGCGTGGTTACTACCTTGGGTTTTGGCGTACTTCAGATTAACTCTGGACTTGAGGGGTTATTTGGTTTACCTAATTCTGTCACCATGCAGGTTATCTTAATTGCCTTTATCACCATGCTTGCCTGCGGCTCATTGCTAATGGGCTTGGATAAGGGTATCAAACGCCTAAGTGATACCAATATCGTTTTGACCTTTGTTTTGTTAGGGTTTGCTTTTATCATGGGACCTACACAGTACATCATGGACAGCTTGGTCGAAAACACCGGCAATTATATACAAAACATCGTCCAGCTCAGCTTTTGGAGTGAGGCCTATAGTAAAGGTGATTGGCAGTCTTCATGGACGATATTTTACTGGGCATGGTGGATCAGCTGGTCACCATTTGTTGGGGTGTTTATCGCGCGTATCTCTCGTGGCCGCACGATTCGTGAGTTTTTGCTCGGCGTGTTATTTATTCCGATGATTATTTTGTTTTTCTGGTTCACGACCTTTGGCGGTGTCGCAGTAGACATGGAGCTGATCGGTAACCCTGGGTTTATCGAGGTGGTACAAAACGATTATGGTAGCGCTATCTTTAAGCTGATGGAGTTTTATCCATTTACCAAAGCCACGACGATGTTGATTGTTCTGATGATTGTACTGTGGTTTGTGACATCATCAGATTCGGCCAGCTTTGTCATTGATATGCTGACTGCTGGCGGCGATACCAATCCGCCTAAGATTCAGCGTTTGTTTTGGGCCATTATGCAAGGTCTGGTAGCGGCTATTTTATTGGCAGCGGGCGGGCTTGGCGCCTTGCAAGCGGCGGCTATCGTCGCAGGGTTTCCCTTTGCTATCGTGGTATTTGTCATGTTGTATGCCATGATACGTGGGTTCAACCGTGATGAGTTGATACTGTATCGTGCCGAACAGCGCTTTATCACTGATGAGTCGATTGAGCACAATACCGCCAATGAGTTTGCGGATGAAGAGCTACTAGAAGGTCCGCCAGAAATTGTTAAGGGTGACTAAATGATCGCTTATTGAGCGAGAAGTGACTAGGGCGTGCCTGTAATACATGCTCTATATGGAATAAAAATATTTTAATACGCATTAAAGCCCCAGTCTCTTTGGAAGCTGGGGTTTTGTTTTTAGTTTTGTTAGCAAAATAGGGGCAAAAACCCCCTAGCACGGCATCATATTTTATTTATATACAAGGGCATCTTAGCAGCATTAGATTTGATAATTCATCGACGTCTTGATATGGTGACGCTCTTTTAATTTTGGAAAGATCTATGGATCATGTGAAAGTTGGCCGAGTCGGCCCTTTTCCGCGAGTAAGCAAACCTGTTTTTTTGACTTCAGTCATTTTAATCACGCTATTTATTATTTTTGGCGCACTGTTTAATCAGCAAGCAGAAATGGTGTTTAACCAAGCAAAAGCCTTTGTGTCTTTGCGTTTTGGTTGGTTCTTCATTGTCGTGATTAATACTACCTTGTTGATGAGTGTCTATATGATACTCAGTCGATATGGTGATATTCGTTTGGGGCATCAAAATGAGGAGCCTGAATACAAACTGCTCTCGTGGATAGGCATGCTGTTTTCAGCAGGTATCGGTATCGGGCTGCTGTACTGGGGCACCGCTGAGCCGCTATATCATTATATGGCGCCGCCGCTGGGCGAAGGGGAGACAGTCGCTTCAGCTAAGCTTGCGATGAATATCTCGTTTTTACACTATGGTATTCATGTTTGGGCGCTTTATGGCATGGTGGCTCTGGCTTTGGCTTACTTTCACTATCGCCGCGGCTTGCCGCTGGCTATCCGCTCGACTCTATATCCTATATTGGGCAAAAGAATCTATGGCGGCTGGGGTCATACAGTCGATACCTTAGCCGTATTTGGTACGATGTTTGGGGTGGTGACGACCTTAGGGCTTGGGGTGCTGCAGATTAACTCTGGTCTTGAGAGTTTGTTTGGCCTTCCAAATAACACCAGTGTCCAGATTATCTTGATTGCCATCATCACTGTTTTGGCAGGGATGTCGCTGTTTTTAGGCTTGGATAAGGGCATCAAGCGTCTAAGCGATATCAATATCTTTTTGACCATTATCTTATTGAGCTTTGTGATTATCTTAGGGCCCACGCAGTTTATTTTTAATAGCTTTGTAGAAAACATCGGTAACTATGTACATCAAGTGATTCCATTGGGGTTTTGGACGGAGTCTTATGAAGGGCAAGAAAACTGGCAGGCTTCTTGGACGATTTTTTATTGGGCATGGTGGATCAGCTGGTCGCCATTTGTGGGTGTGTTTGTCGCACGTATCTCTCGTGGCCGTACCATTCGTGAGTTCACCTTAGGGGTGTTATTGATTCCGGTGGCCATATTGTTTTTGTGGTTTACCGCTTTTGGGGGTTCTGCTGTTCATATGGAGCTACTAGCGGCGGCCAGTCCTGATTTGCTCAGCCCAGGTCTTGTGGAGGCGGTCAGAGCCGATACTGGTAGTGCGATATTTAAGTTGATGGAGTCTTATCCACTGACGTCGGTGTTTAATTTACTGATTGTCGTGATGATTGTATTGTGGTTTGTCACTTCCTCTGACTCGGCCAGTTTTGTGATAGATATGCTGACCTCAGGCGGTGATACAGATCCTCCAAAAGTTCAGCGTTTGTTTTGGGCAGGTACAGAAGGGGTTATCGCTGCGGTACTGCTGGCGGCAGGGGGGTTGACCGCGTTACAAGCCGCGTCTATCGTGTCAGGCTTACCTTTTGCTGTGGTGATTTTGGTCATGATGTATTCGCTATTACGTGGATTAAGCCGAGACCATCTGATTCTCTATCGTCAACAGCAGTGGTTTCTTACCGAAGAGTCAGCCGAGCACAACTCAGCAAATGAGCTGCCTGATGAGGATTTTTTAAAAGGTCCGATTGAGCTAAAGCGAGAAGACTGATCTTCGTGCGCGACTATTTGCCTTTTAAGCATATCTTATTGTTTTACAAACACCCAGCTTAGCAAAAGCTGGGTATTTTTATGGCTGCCATTATTAATAGCCAACAGTGAAGTGCCAGTAGTGAAGTGAGGGGCACGGTGCCTATCGGTATTTTGACAACATCGTCATAACGTCATCATAAAACCGTCGTTTATAAACACTCGCCTTTGACATAGCCTATCGCCTCAGGGGTGCTACAGGCAGAGCAAGCGTTGCCAGCGGTACGGTAGCTTATCAAGTTGCCAGTTTTACCCTTCACACAAACAGGATCGTACTGCGCGGTGCACATGGTTTTTTCAGGGTCAAAGGGTGGGCACTGCGAAAACACACCATCGGGTAGTTGATGAGAGCGGGTAGGCTGGGCTGGTGTGCTCTCAGGAATTGTTATATCAGGCAAAGAGCTACAGCTTGCTAAGGCAAGTAGTAATGGCAGGCCGAGCATATATTTGATAAGTGGCCGCTTTGCTATAAAAGCCCAAGCGTTGCTCATGAAGGGGGGCATCATTATATCTCCTTATATAAGTGCAATAACGTCCGATTGTCTTACGTGGTAGCGTTGTCTATCGTTTGTTGTCTACCGTTTATAGTAGCGTATTTACCATCAACCATCCAGCCGATAGACCTGCAAAAATATCTAGGCAATAAAAAACCCAAACTGATGATCAAGTTTGGGTCTAGCACTTATGATACAACCAAGTGGTGATTATTCCGCTGGTTGGTCATCTTTATTTAGCTGCACATATTTATCGAAGTTTTGGGCATAGTCAGTGAGGTTGTCGCTGAGCATTTGACGATACTGCTTGACATAAAACTCGACGATATCGTCTTTTTCTTTGGCAAAATCCTCACCCTTCACAAAGCCAATAGATGCAACTGACGCGCTATAGCGGGCGGCGGCATATAGCAAAGAAGCACCGACTTGGCCGGAATGAGCATTGGGGCCTAGCTGGCTGTTGGCAACCCCGATGATGGCATCAGCACGCTGATAAAACGCCTGCATTTCAGGGGTAATCTCAAGGCTTGCATCAACAGTGTTGTCTTGAGCGTTGTCTGGATTGGTATCTTGAGACATAAGCGACTCCTAATAAGTATCGGTGGTTTTAAATGGATAATATCAATATATCAATGCGACTCAGTCGGGCGATTACAAGCCTGCGTCTGCTTTTAATATCTCAGCTTTATCGGTTTTTTCCCACGTAAAGGCAGTTTCTGACCCTGGACGGCCAAAGTGACCAAAGGTGGCGGTTTGCTGATACATCGGCTGCAACAAGTTGAGCATACGAGTAATGCCATAAGGACGTAAGTCAAAGTGTGTGCGAATCAGACGAATGATCTCTTCGTTGCTGATCTTACTGGTGCCAAAGGTGTTGACGGAGATTGAGGTAGGTTCGGCGACACCGATGGCGTAGCTGACTTGTACTTCACAGCGATCAGCCAATCCTGCGGCCACGATGTTTTTGGCGACATAACGTACCGCGTAGGCCGCGCTGCGATCGACTTTTGATGGATCTTTGCCACTAAAGGCACCACCGCCGTGACGTGCCATACCACCGTAAGTATCCACGATGATTTTACGCCCCGTCAGTCCTGCATCACCGACAGGCCCACCAATCACAAACTTACCTGTGGGGTTGATGTGGTAGCGTGTGCCCGCGTGCAGTAGGTCGGCTGGTAGCACTTGCTTGATGATAGATTCCATAACGGCTTCTTGCAGATCTACTTGCGAGATGCTTGGGTCGTGCTGCGTGGACAATACCACCGCATCGATCGCCACCGGAAGATTGCCGTCATATTTTAGCGTGACTTGTGCTTTGGCGTCTGGACGCAACCAAGGCAGCTCGCCTGCGCGGCGTAGCTCGGACTGACGCTCCATCAGGCGATGAGCAAACTCAATCGGTGCTGGCATCAAGACGTCGGTCTCGTTACTGGCATAACCAAACATCAATCCTTGGTCGCCGGCACCTTGCTCTTCAGGGCTGCTGCGATCGACGCCCTGCGCGATCTCAGGCGACTGTTTACCCAGCATGTTGATGACAGCGCAGGTCTCGCCATCAAACCCTAGATCTGAATGATGATAACCAATACCATTGACCGTATCACGAACGATGCGCTCCACATCGATGTTTGCGGTGGTGGTGACTTCGCCGGCCAATATCACCGCTCCTGTCTTGACCAAGGTCTCACATGCCACACGGGCGTCTAGGTCTTGCTGTAAAATGGCATCAAGAATGGCATCTGAGATTTGATCGGCCATTTTATCTGGGTGGCCTTCGCTCACAGATTCTGAGGTAAATAAGTTGTATTCGCGCATAATTAGATCGCTTAATTGAATCGATAAAGGTAGGAAAAGCGGCACGGTTTAGCGTGGCTTTCATTCATATTGGCCGCGTGATTGCTCAGTTGGCGGATAATGGGTATTGCTAAATAATTGACAATCAATATCGGTCGTAATATTTATTAAAATCAGTTTGCCGCCGCATAGCGTTAACCATCGAGCAGTCATTATGGATAGCATAAATGATGAATAGCATAAATGGCACTGAACCGCCCAAAAACACAGGCACATAGACGTGCCACGCTTATCATCTCAACGCTTGAGCAGTCACGCCTGTGCCCTCTACTACTGACGGTCACCGTCGTTGTCATCTGTTAGCACAAAAATAAGGGTATTCTACCTTGAAACGTCGCAAAACTCTAGTGAGCGACGTTTGCTGTCACATAAGAAATGCTCAATAAAAGGTTTGGGGCGATCAAACGACAGAGTCATGGCTATTGGTATGATCCTCTGTTTCATGCCAAGGGGTTATAGCTCTACAAATTTGGCTTTGTCTTTAAACATACACTCATCATAAACCGGGCAAGCACCGCATTTTGGCGTACGTGCTTGGCAAGTATAGCGCCCGTGCAAGATCAGATAATGATGAGCATCGACGATAAAATCTTCTGGGATACGCTCAATGAGCTTTTTTTCGACGATTAATACGGTTTTGCCCGTGGCCAGCCCTGTGCGGTTACCCACTCGAAAGATGTGAGTATCGACCGCCATTGTCGGCTGACCAAAGGCAGTGTTGAGCACCACATTGGCGGTTTTACGGCCGACCCCTGCCAGAGACTCTAGGTCTTTGCGGTTATCAGGGACAGTGCTATCAAACTTTTCAATCAGGTCTTGGCAGGTCTTAATGACGTTTTTGGCTTTTGAGTTATACAAGCCGATATTTTTGATATAGGACTTTAACCCTTCTTCGCCAAGCGCGAGTATGGCCTCAGGCGTATTGGCTACAGGATATAGTTGCTGGGTGGCGATATTGACACTCACATCCGTCGCTTGTGCGGACAAAATCACGGCAATGAGTAGCTCAAAATTACTGTCGTAATTGAGCTCGGTGACGGGCTCCTTAATCGTCTCGGCCAGCTTTTCAAAAAAAGGCCGCACGTTGCGATTGGGCATGCGTCTGGAGGGCGGGGTCTCAGCGGTTTTGTGTTTGACCGTTTTACTCATGGTGTTTGACTTTATTTGATATGTTGTTGTTGGGCGTGAATGATCGAATCACTCATTAGCATAATTGTGCCAGCTCGGCTTGCAGTGTCTCAAGCTCGGCTTGCTTTTTGTCATTGGCGCGCACCGCAAGCTGCTTTTCTAACTTTTTGATTTTGGTGCGTAATTTGGCCGCGGCAATGGTGTTTTTTGCTTGAGCTTCGCTGATATCAACCGCTTGGCTGGTGGCGTTATTGAGTTTGGCCTCGACCATACTGACTACCGGCTTGGTGTTGCTGCTATCGCTTAGCTGCTCAGCGACGCGGCCTAAATGCGTATGATAACGCTGGCGCAAATCTTCTTGCTCAGCCCGCCGCTCAGCGTCACTAAGCGTACGCTCGATAGTGACCAGATCGATACAGTCAACGGGACAGGGCGCTAGGCAAAGCTCACAGCCCGTGCACAAGTCGGTAAAGATGGTATGCATGTGTTTACCAGTACCGACGATGGCATCGACGGGGCAGGCAGGGATACATTTGGTGCAGCCTATACAGTCCTCTTCGCGGATGACAGCCCGCACCTCAGTTGGGCGCTCGGAGCTGGCATCTATCGGCCACTGTGAAGGAGCAGCGGCGGGGGTTTGGCCTTGCTGATAACGCTCTGTATCGACAATTTGTGCGATCGCATCCGTCACGGGCTGGCCGCCAGGCACGCATTTATTGTATGGCTCGCCATCTACAACGATGGCGGCCGCGTATGGCAAGCAGCCGTCGGGATGCTCGCATAGGCCGCACTGCGTCTGTGGCAGGCAGGCATCCACCGCTGCAATCTGCGACGAGACATCAGCAGGCAGCGTGTCAATCTGTAGGTCATCAAACAATATGGGCAGATTGATCAGACGGATAGGGGCGTTACTTTGCATGTTATTAAAAACCTTAACACCAGTACAAAAAGGGTGTTGGTATATAGTTGATCTCTCATAACGCTACTGGCTGGTTTACGAGCGTTTCGCTTGCCTGCCTTTATGAGCGTGATGAAAGTATGGCTATTGGTGGGTGATAAATGACCATCGCTGCGTTCAGGCGGTCATTTTAAATGGATGATAACAAAATCACAATATTGGCGCATCCTCATCAGCGCATCATCTTTGCCAAAAAGTCTTGCTGAGATGGGCAGGCAAGGTTATAGAGCACTGGTCAAGGTCAAATCTGGTCAAAGACGCTGGTAGTCATGCGTCACTATCACGTTGGCGCGTTGATGACACATTGGCATATTGACAAATTAGCGCGTTGATACATTGGGCTAAATGATGAACGCAATCACCTATGATGGCTAAGCCATGCCTTGCTCACGGAGGATCTGCTCAATCAGCTCATAAGCAATACTGCCTTTCGCAGGTATCTTGGGCAGGCTTGAGAGATCAAAGAAGTCTGCATGTGACAGCTCATCTTCTTGAATAATCAGCTCGCCACTTGCATACGTAGCACGAAATCCGAGCATCAAGTTTGACGGATATGGCCACGGCTGACTACTGACATAGCGGATATCTGTCAGGTGAATATTGACTTCTTCATACACCTCGCGCACCACAGCGTGCTCAAGACTTTCTCCCACCTCAACAAACCCTGCAATCAGGCCATACTGCAGCGGCTGTTTTTGTTGGCCGTAGCGATGATGATGCGCCAGCAAAATTTGCATTTCACCTGTTTGCGGATTAGGGCGGGTAATGGCAGTGATGATGCACGGCTGGACACGCGGGTATTGGCGCAGCTTGCAAGTCGGGCAGACCATCGCTCGCTCACCCAGTCGCGCATGAACGACTGGCGAGGCGCAGCGGCTACAAAACTGCGTGTCAGCTTGCCAGCGTAGCAGCTGTATGGCTTGGCTGAGTTGGTCGCTCAAGGCCATGGGTAGCTGGGTGATCAGCTGGCGATACGGGATAAAGGCATTACCACTACTTTCAGCGATGAGAGGTAAGGCGATATGATGCGCCGTGGCATACTCATAGGTCATGGCGCAGGTTGCGCGCGCAGTAAACGCATGAGTTGGCTTATCAAGCGTAGTATTATTGGCGTTGGCGTTATGACGGTTGTCATCAGCCTGCCAATGACTGGGCGCTAGGCTCTCAAGCAGTGTGACACATCCGAGCTGATAGGCGGGTACTGCTACATCATCGGTGGCCGCGACATCAGGCGTCAGATAGTCAACGTGCCACGGCCACCAGCCCTCAGGCGTTTGACGGCACAATACCGTATCATCACTAAAGATAAAAGCGCAGGTCATATCAGGGTTCCAAGCGATCGCGAAAGCAAATAAAAACAAGTCTGTACCTGATGAGATACAGACTTATAAGACAGAAATAACGGTCTATTTTACCTAATCATAAAGCGGGAAAGCACAGCATAAGGGCAGTAGGTAATGAGTAGCAGCCAGCTTGTCTTGACTAGGTTAGGCTAGGCTGCTAGCAGCTGGCTTAGGCTTTGCTGTCCGACATCAAGCGCTTGCTTACTCACAGGACGGTTATGTTCAAACCCATCTAAATGGTGATCGACTGCCATGATGACATCTGCAATACATGCCAGCGTATCGTCTTCGATGCGTCTGCCACGCTCGATACGCTGCTCGATATAGTTGGCCAATTGACTGAGCATGCTAGCAGAGGTCGGCAGCTGCAGGAAGCGCACAGCACCGGCCACTTGGCGCATCATCTCAGGGATGTTTTGGATATTTAGCATATCGCGCTCAGGCTCGGCCAGATAATCATTGATGGCTTGCTCTGCATTGGCGATGGCCGTACGGCTTTCTTGTATCAAGGTATCATTGGCTGTATTTAGCTGATGCAAAGAGATGTGAGGGTTGTTTAGCGGTAAGTAAATCGCCCCTGGTGTGTGCATTTCAGCCATGGCGATGGTGGCGTTTTCGGCATGCATGAGCGCCAGCAATAGACGATCGAAGTCCTCAGGCGAGGGCGCTTGCCAACGGCCGACCTCCTCGGCTGCAGCGCGCAAACTGTCGGCAGCATTTGACAATCCAAGCAGACGAAGTGCTGAGCCCAAGGCCGCTAAGTCTTCTATGATTTTGGCTGTTTGCATCTCAGCGCTATTGACAGAGTCGCCGCGCGCGTAGCTATCGACCTCTTCTTTGATGGTATTGATCTGCGTCTGAATAATGGTGTTTAGCGTATCAGTAAGGGCGCGGTTGGGACCAAATAAAAACCGTCTCATCTGCTCAAGTTGCGGCTCTTCTAGCCGGTTTTGCGCATATTGCTCGCGCAGATGCTGTGCTTCTTTGTTATCGCGCTGACAAGCAAAGCTGACCAAATCAGCAAAACGCGTATCCATCACAGGCAGATAGCTTTGGAATTGCTGCTCTAGATAAATCAGCGTGTGCTTTTGGCTTAACGTGAGCGGTAGGATGGCCGCGATGTCGGTGGTGGCAGCAGCAGCCGCTTGCCAAAACAAACTACTGGTCTTGGAGGCAATCAACGCGCAGGCTGCGCTCATGGCATTGAGCTTTTGCTGCGCATCTGCGCTGACAGTGCCATCTTGGTTTAACAAGGCAACGCTAAGACCGCTACGATAAGCATCTGTCAATAGCTCGTTGTTTAAGCCAAGCTCATGCAGTGGTTGGAAGTTTTTTTCTGGATTGGCAATGATGACGCTGCTGCTACCAAAGGCTGAAAAGAAGTCAGCGGTGATAGGAGCGTGCTGGCCATGCGCGTTTAGCTTATTGATCACAGGTAACAATAGCGTCGGCTCTATCGACTCTGTCAATAAGACAAACTCGACATAACGATCTAATGTCATGATGGCCTCTGACAAGTCCATGATCAAATCGACATCGTTATTGTCGCCGCTGTCGTATAGGCGCTGTAAACCATTGACGATGGCGGTGTTTAACGCTTCAGCGCCAACTAAAGAGATGAGTTTGAAAATACAAGACAGCTGCTTTAGGACGATGATGGAGTCTAGCAATAAAGGCGCTTGAGTATTGTCATCATTAAACTCGCTAAGATGGGTCTCGGTATCTTTGAGCGTCACGACAATCTCATCATGCAACAAATGCAGTGAAGGTAAGTTAAAGTCAGTAACACTAAGCGTTGGGGCGGTTAACTTCATTTGCGCAGACTGGTCCATAAGTGTGTTTCCATAACGTACTGATAAGAGTAACGATTGTTCAAATGCGAAGTAACAAAGCGTTTAAATGAAAAAGCGTTTATTAGTAATGTTTTAACGCTTAATATAATAATCAAGACTATATTATACAAATGTCGGATTAGAAAGTGGTTTTAGTGACCGCTACATATTGTTTTTGAGGGCAGGGAAGTCTTCTGCCAGTGACTCATACCAGTGCTGGCTTGCGCTCTCATCCATAGGCGACTGTAGTAATAGATCTGCCAGCTCCGAAAAATGGGCATGACCGGTCTGTCCGCCGTCGGTTTGTGTGTCTTCTTCGATGGCGAGAGCGACCTGTCCACCGGTCATTGCCAGATAGACCTCGGCCAAGATCTCCGAATCTAGTAATGCCCCGTGAAAAGTACGATCTTGCTTACCGACGTCTAAGCGGCGCACCAACGCATCTAGCGTGTTCTTTTGTCCTGGGTATTGCTGCTTGGCCATCGCCAAAGAGTCAGTGACCTGTATGCGCTCGGCGAAGTCGTGCAAGCCAACTTTGGCAAACTCCATGCTCAAGAAGTTGATATCAAAGGTGGCGTTATGAGCGATGACCTCAGCGCCATCCATAAAATCATACAGTGCTTGTGCGACTTGGTCAAAGGTCGGCTTGTCTGCCAAAAACGCCTCAGAGATACCGTGAATACGAATCACTTCTTCGTCCATCCCGCGCTGTGGATTGATATAGACGTGGAGCTTTTCGCCCGTAAACTTACGGCCGACCAGCTCGACGATACCCACTTCGATGATGCGGTCACCCTTTAGAGGGTCAAGACCTGTGGTCTCAGTATCCATGATAAGCTGACGATCAGAGTCATGGCGGTGGATGGGCTTTGGCAATAGTGGCTTGAAGTAAGGGTTAGCACGACTGGTATCGCCATCAAACTTGGGCATCTCTTCTGCGCTAGCTGTTTGTGTGTCAGCTTGGCTGACTGAGGCGGTGTCAGTATTTGGCATGTGCATGTTTGGGTTGGCGTCAGTCATGGTTGCTTGCTCTGTTGGTCGCTGAGTGTGGCTAGAGATGATTGGATGGTCAGCGAGGCTATGGGTATCTTGGCTTTGCGAGCTGTCCGCTGGCGTCTCATCTGTATCGTCATCGATCATATCAAACCCTAAGGGGTCAAAGGTTAGCCAATCGTCATGGCGGCGCTGGCTTGCCTCAACCATCAAGGAGTCTTTTTTTTTAGGCAATTCAGTTGTTGCCTGTACCTCACTGCTGGAGGTCACCCCCAGATTGGCCAGCTCGTCGGCTTTTTCGTTGCCAGCATGTCCAGCATGTCCTTTGACCCAGTGCCAAGCGACATCGCGCTGTTGACAGAGCGCATCTAGCTGCTGCCAGAGATCTTGGTTGGCGACTGGTTTTTTGCTCGCCGTCTTCCAGCCTCTTTTTTTCCAGCCAGCGATCCAATCAGTGATGCCGTTTTTGACATAGCTTGAGTCTGTCCAAATCTCAAGGGTATGCGCTTGCGGGCTGTGCGTTAAGGCTTGTATCGCGCCCATTAGCTCCATGCGATTGTTAGTGGTTTGTGCTTCGCCGCCATATAGGTCTTGGGTGCGGCCATCACTAAATATCAGGTGCGCCCCCCAACCGCCAGCACCAGGGTTGCCCTTACACGCACCATCGGTATAGGCAACCGTCGTGTTTGCTTTGGCCGCGAGCGGATCGGCCGCGTGGTCGGTATGGGTATGAAGCATCGAATGCGGACTGTCTGACATAAAAGCTGAGCAACCTGATAAATGATAACGGTAAGAATAAAAAAAGAGAACGTAGCGCGTGTTTTGGTCGTTTTAGTAAAAAACTGCGCTGCGTATTTTGGGTCTGAGTATAGCAAATCTCAGCTTACTATGGGTAATTATGGGCAGTGCTGGGGCACAAAATCTTTGCTGAAGATTAGGGCGTGTCCTCAATTCAATCGATAGCCATCTAAATGGGCTAAAAATGGCTAAATCTGGCCAAACGGTGTCAAATAGCTGACTAATATCTCG
>NZ_JAGBKN010000039.1:0-15904 GCF_017498075.1 Psychrobacter halodurans | reverse complement strand
TTACCGTGGTCAACGTGTCCGATGGTGCCGACGTTGACGTGTGGCTTGTTGCGTTCAAACTTGGCCTTTGCCATGGGTAATTCCTCTTTTTTTGGGGTCGGCGCTTAACTGATATAAATATTAAATTTCATATAGATAAAAGCTAAAGCAGTAGAGACCACATTAAAATAATTGTTAAAAGGTTGCACATACTAATGTGCAGATATTATAAGAAAATCACGGCCAATAACAAGTCTTTTAACAAGTTATTGGCGGATTCTTCTCTGACAATATAAAGATATGCTTTATATTGTCATTTTATGAGCGTTATTTACTCGTCATCATCTTTAGAGTTGTACTTAGAGATGATAGATTCTGCAACTGATTTTGGAATCTCAGCATACTTCTGGAATTCCATTGAGTAAGTTGCACGGCCCTGTGACATTGAGCGCATTTGTGTGGCATAACCAAACATTTCCGCTAATGGTACTTCAGCACGAATTTGCTTGGTACCACCAGGCAAGTCTTCCATACCCTGAACCATACCACGGCGGCGGTTTAGATCGCCCATGATATCGCCCATATAGTCTTCTGGCGTTTCAACTTCTACTTTCATCACAGGCTCTAGTAGCGTTGGGTTTGCTGCCATGAAGCCTTTGCGGAACGCGATTGAACCAGCCATTTTAAATGATAGCTCATCCGAGTCAACGTCATGGTAAGAACCGTCATACAAGGTCGCTTTTACGCCAACCACTGGGTAGCCTGCAAGTACGCCGTTTTTCATGCGCTCTTGAATACCTTTATCGACTGCACCATGATACTCTTTTGGTACCACACCGCCGACAACTTCTTCAGAGAACTCATATAATACTTCGCCTGCTGGATCAAGCGGCTCAAGACGTAGCCAAACGTGACCGAATTTACCACGACCACCAGTCTGACGTACAAACTTGCCTTCTTGTTCAACTGAGTTACGAATGGTCTCACGATAAGCAACCTGCGGCGCACCGATGTTTGCTTCTACGTTAAACTCACGCTTCATACGGTCAACCAAGATCTCAAGATGCAGCTCACCCATACCACTGATGATGGTCTGACCAGACTCTTCGTCTGTGCGAACGCGGAATGATGGATCTTCTTTGGCCAAACGACCTAGAGCAATTGACATTTTTTCTTGGTCAGCTTTGGTCTTTGGCTCAACTGCTAGAGAGATAACTGGATCTGGAAATTCCATACGCTCAAGCGTGATAACGTTTTGCTCGTCACATAACGTGTCACCCGTGGTTACGTCTTTCATACCTACCAATGCAGCGATATCACCAGTACGGATTTCTTCTAGCTCTTCTTGAGAGTCTGCCATCATCTGTACGATACGGCCAACACGCTCACGCTTCATTTTTACTGGGTTATAAACGCTAGCGCCTTGCTTAATCACACCTGAGTAAACACGAACGAAAGTTAGGTTACCAACGAACTTATCGTTCATGATCTTAAATGCTAGAGCAGAGAAAGGTGCTTCGTCTGACGCTTCACGGCTGCCTTCAGTTTCGTCTTTATCATCGAGGATACCTTTAATAGCAGGTACGTCGATTGGTGCAGGTAGATACTGAATAACCGCGTCTAGCATCTTCTGTACGCCTTTGTTTTTAAAGGCAGTACCACAAAGAAGTGGAATGATTTCGTTGTCGATAGTCAACTGACGAAGTGCGCTGTGGATTTGCTCTTCAGTCAATTCGCCATTTTCAAGATATTCATTCATCAACTCTTCTGAAGCTTCAGCAGCGTTTTCTACGAGATACTCACGGTATTCTTCTGCTTTGTCTTGTAGCTCAGCTGGAATCTCACGCTCTTCATACTTCATGCCTTGAGACGCTTCGTCCCAATAGATGGCTTTCATAGACACAAGATCCACAACGCCTTCAAAGTCGTCTTCTTTACCAATTGGGATAACCAATGGTACTGGCTTGCCGCCTAGACGCGTTTTGATTTGATCGATAACGCGATAAAAATCAGCACCAACGCGGTCCATTTTGTTTACAAATGCCAAACGTGGCACTTTGTATTTGTTTGCCTGACGCCATACGGTTTCAGACTGTGGCTGAACGCCGCCTACTGCACAGTAAACCATGCAAGCGCCATCAAGAACACGCATAGAACGCTCAACTTCGATAGTAAAGTCAACGTGGCCTGGGGTGTCAATGATGTTGATACGGTGTTCGTCGAACTGGTTCGCCATGCCTTTCCAGAAGCAAGTCGTTGCAGCCGAGGTAATAGTAATACCGCGCTCTTGTTCTTGCTCCATCCAGTCCATAGTGGCAGCGCCGTCATGGCTCTCGCCTAGCTTATGGTTTACACCAGTATAGAATAAAACACGCTCAGTAGTAGTCGTCTTACCAGCATCAATGTGCGCTGAAATACCGATATTGCGATAGCGCTTTAGGGGAGTTTTACGAGCCATAGTGTTTTCCTAGGGAAATTCGTGTATATAATAATGTGTTGTGTCTCTGCCTAATACTCTATGACAAAGCGGTGAGCTTCGTGATATTACTTACTGATTATTGGGCCTAATACGGACAACAAAAGAGCAAATACTAAGAATATTGCAGCATAAAATTTGGGACATTTCCTGTTAAGCAAACTTTTTAACAACAGTGTTACTGTGCAAAAAACATCTTGAGAGATGTCCGCCATCGCAGCTAAAAATCATCAAACTTTTAATTTTTTTTAGCAGCAGCAATGATGGCGGCAATCCATAGAACGGAAAAATACAGAATCAATCGGCATAGCCATCAATTCATCACGCTTATCAAAAGCCACTAATTATTAGTAGCCTCATCTTTAGTAGCTTAGAAGCGGTAATGAGAGAATGCTTTGTTGGCATCTGCCATACGGTGAACTTCGTCACGCTTTTTCATGGCATTGCCTTTACCGTCAGCAGCGTCGTTTAGCTCGCCTGCCAAACGTAGAGACATTGATTTTTCAGAACGCTTAGCAGCAGCTTCGGCTAACCAACGCATTGCCAAGGCAGTACGACGGGAGGGGCGTACTTCCATTGGTACTTGATAGGTAGCACCACCCACACGGCGAGCTTTTACTTCGACCATTGGGCGTACGTTTTCTAAGACTTCTTCAAAGAAAGCTACTGGATCTTCGATATTACGTTTTGCACTAACTGTCTCAAGTGCACCATAAACGATACGCTCAGCAGTAGATTTTTTACCATGACTCATTACATGGTTGATGAATTTTGCAACAGTTTGGCTACCAAACTTAGGATCCGGTAGGATCTCACGGGCAGCAACGACGCGACGTCTTGGCATAATAAATTTCCTTGTCTTCAGGAGTGTCCAACATTCACAACATCATACTTGTCATCATAGAGCATAGTGATGAGTTGTCAGTTAGCCTTACTGCATGGTGGTATGTTTAAGGGTAAGTTACATCTTATCAATCTAACTACCGTCGACACCGAGCCCATGCACAGTTATTGGGTAGTACTAAAAGCTAAGCAAATAACGTTTAGTTATTAAACTTTAGGCTTCTTAGCACCGTATTTAGAGCGACCTTGCTTACGGTCTTTAACGCCTGCGCAGTCAAGTGCACCGCGAACGGTGTGATAACGTACACCTGGTAGATCTTTAACACGACCACCACGGATAAGAACAACACTGTGCTCTTGTAGGTTATGGCCTTCACCGCCGATGTAGCTTGATACTTCATAGCCTGAAGTCAAACGTACACGACATACTTTACGCATGGCAGAGTTTGGTTTTTTTGGCGTGGTAGTATATACGCGAGTACATACACCGCGGCGCTGTGGGCACGCTTCCAACGCAGGAACTTTTGACTTTTCCTTGATGGACTTGCGGCCTTTACGAATCAATTGGTTAGTTGTTGCCATAAGGCATCCTTCTCCCGTTTGGTATAAAACAAAAAAATGGGGAAACACGCCAACTATCTGACATAAATGCCAGATTTTGACGCACCCATTTTTAGGACAGTGTATTATAAAGAGTTGTTGCTGCTATTTCAACCACTTATGAATGGTTGCACTTTACAACCTGTGGTAGATATGCATGCAGCTGCTTACTATACCACTTTATCTGTTTTTCGCTAACTATCATGCAGTGAAAACCGCTAAAGTGTTGGCTATACGCTTATCATAAAATAGTTGTATGCACAGCAGTAAATAAGCAAAAAATAAACAAAGCAAGCAAACAAAACTTGGTATGAAATAAATGGCGACATCGGCGCGTTTTTCAAGTGCGTGCGAAGCTGCCTGCGCTAGGCTTAGACTTCGCTTAGACCCATCTAGGCCTCAAGGCCAACCTGTCACCTTTCTAATGCGTCCTCTAATTATCGCTGCTGCACTTACTTGTCAGCCTTTGCCTTGTCGCTATTTTTTGCGTTTTTATCTGCTGTGTCTTTATGCTCTTTACTCTCAGTATCTTTGTTTTCAGCGTCCTTCTTCGCTGACTCTTGTGCTGTGTCCTTATTTTTTGCGTCTGTTTGCTCAGCCTGCTTATCTGTTTTTTGCGTATTATCGGTGGCTTTATCGACCTCAACTTCACTACTGCTGTCATCAGTGATAGCACGGTTTGCCAATTTGGCTTCTGGAGCAAAGGTTGCTTGCGCCACACCGATGACCTCATCAATCAGCTGGCTGTTGTAACGCATACCAATAACGACAGCGGTGGCGGGTAGTAAGCGGCGCACCCATGACAAATTAATCTGGTCTAAATCAATACCCACTTGACTGGCGACGCGGTCTACTTGCTCGGCATAAAAATTGACGTTTTTATTTTTTAAGCCGAGGTTTTTTAGCTCATTATGCAAGCCGTTGTTTTGTGCATTGTCTAGCAGCCCTTTACCAATGCCTATGCCCGCCAGCAGCGCTTGTTTTTCTTGCATTTTACTCAGGTCGGCATTGGCAAGCAGCTCATAAGCCATCTTAATGCCTTGCGTGCCAGTCAGCGGTTTGTTGTAAACAGCCGCCAGCTGATAAACGGTACGTAGAGAAACCAATAGCAACCACAAAGTGTCGGCAAGCAGTCCTGGCAATCCTGCCAAGCCTGTCAGACCGCCCATGGTCGCAAGTGCGCGGTTTTGATTGGCGATATCTGTCGCTAAGGCATAACGCTGCTCGTCATCTAAACTCTCGATATTGGCAAAGCGATGCTCATGAGGCAAATCAATCTGACTCCAGTTAAAGGCGAGCTTGGCCACTTGAGCAAATGCGCCATCAAGGGTCGATTGAAACAAGCTATTGGGCACCACTTTTTTGGCGTATTTGCCATAAGTAGCAAAACGTGGGCCAAGCAGCTGCTGAGTGGCCTTTAACGTCTGCTCGCGAAACAGGTCTTGCTGATAGTCGTCGTCCCCTAAATTTACGGCTTTGTATTGACGCGGCTTGCTGGTTTTGGCATTCATGCCATCAATCACAGCGCCCATACGCTCTAAATTGTTGCGGGTAAATGCGCCGATACTGCTGACGCCCTTCGAGAGAGTGCTACGCTTTGCCATCTGGTTGTCCTTAATATGATGAATGGTTATTGTATAATTTAACAATCAATTTGTTTAACAATCAACGCCAATCAGCTTTATGCTGATTTTGGTATTTTGTCGTTTTGTCATTGCTAGCCGTTTTGTCATTACCATTTGTCATGCGCCAAGCTTGTGATACATGATAACTCGTCATACATGATAAATAGTATTTGAAGATGTGTCATGTTAGTCAATTGTCTGTCTGCCTGTCAGTGCCAACAATGTTATTGCCGTCACCAGTTTTGTATCTGAAAGTATAACGTGTTTATGGCTTTTTTTTATTCTTTATACTGACAGATGAGCATGGGTTTAATAAGCATGTACTGTTGGCCGCTTTTGGTGATAGCTGTAGCGCTATTTGGTGCTTGGGGCAGTTTTGTGGTTATTTTGCACTTGTACAAAGATTTTGGGGCACTGATACGGTATCATATGCGCTGGCCTCAAGTGCTATACTCTCAAGCTTATCGTATCACTTACTTACTATTATGATCAGCACCATTATCTAGAGCCTGCTCATCTCAAAGATGAGGTTTAATAAAAGCCCGCTCTAGACGACCTATAAGTAAAATATAGGGACAGCAATTACTAAAAATTATTACTCAGAAGGAATAGAATATGCGCCGCGTTGTTATCACTGGAGCAGGGATTGTCTCTTGTATCGGACATGATTTGGCCACTGTCACTGCTGCACTCAAACAAGGACAGTCAGGTATTACCTTTAACGAGTCTTATGCTGAGCATGACTTTAAATCTCAGATCAGCGGCAGTATTGATCAGTCGACGCTAGATACCAGTGGCATCGACCGTAAACTAAAACGCTTTTTTAGTGACGCCAGCCTTTATGCTTATGTCAGTGCGTTGAGCGCCATCGAGCATGCAGGCTTGTCACTTGAGACCATCAGCAGCAACCCGCGAGTTGGGGTGGTGGCAAGCTCGGGCGGTGCATCGACAGAAAACATCGTCAGTGCCATCGATGCGATGCGCGCCAAAGGTCTGCGCGGCGTCGGCGCAATGGCGGTACCAAAAACCATGGGCAGCTCGGTATCAGCCGCACTGGCCACAGGTCTCAAAATCCAAGGGGTGTCTTACTCTCTTAGCTCGGCTTGTGCCACCTCGACACATTGTATCGGCCATGCCGCCGAGCTGATTCAACTTGGCAAGGCCGATGTGGTACTCGCTGGTGGTAGTGAGGCTGAGCACTGGACCCAGTCTTGTATGTTTGATGCCATGGGCGCGGTCAGTACTCAATATAATGACACACCAACCCTTGCCTCTAGAGCTTATGACAAAGACCGTGACGGTTTTGTCATCGCGGCAGGTGGCGCAATGGTGGTGGTCGAAAGCCTCGAACATGCCGAGGCACGTGGCGCCAATATCTTAGCAGAAATCGTCGGCTATGGTGCCAGCTCTGATGGCGCGGAGATGGTCGCCCCTAGCGGCGAAGGTGCAGTGCGCTGTATGCAACAAGCCTTGGCAGACGCAGGGCTAGAGAGCGTCGACTATATCAACACCCACGGCACCAGTACGCCACTGGGCGATATCACCGAGCTCAAAGCCATCGCGCAGGTGTTTGATGGTGATATCAGCAAAGTACCTGCGATCAGCTCTACCAAGTCGATGACTGGTCATAGTCTCGGCGCTGTCGGCGCGCAAGAGCTGATTTATTGCCTGCTCATGCTACAAGAAGGCTTTATCGCCCCAAGCATTAATGTCAAAGCGCTAGACCCTGCTGCTAAAGGCTTTGATATCGTCACTGACAAGCGTGACGCATCACTTGAGACCATCATGAGCAACAGCTTTGGCTTTGGCGGTACCAATGCCACACTAATCATCAAAAAGTTTGACGCCTAAATAATGTCTGTAAACACTCATTCTACCAGTCACAAACACCCTACCCCATCGCCAGCTACTCACCCTAGCTGGCGTTTTGGTGCGCTGGGTGCAGCTGAGCTGTTGCCAAAGCTGCAGCGCCACTTACTCAAGCAAGACGCTCAGGCCAACTGGCAACTGATTTGGCTAAACAATGCTGGACGACCAGTGATTGGCTTGCTGCCCAAAATGGCTTGGTCTGTCTATGCGACCACGCCCGAACCCAGACAGCCTGCCGCTTATACCGTCGTTGGCCGCCGCCGTGGCGACAAGCACGCGGCCACTTACCGCACCCTGAGCTATGAAGCATGGCAAGAAGTGCTCATTGCCTATGGTCAAACCCATCAGACCGACACAAATAGCCAATCAGATCCTAGCGCGCCACCGCACTATCACCACGGGCTGATAGGATTTATCGGCTATGACATCGCAGCTCACGAGCTGAGCCCAGCGGACGCTATCGAGCTGGCAGCGCAGCCCTGTGCGGTATTGGGGCATTACGACATATATCTGACGCCCTGCGATAGCGGTCATGGCTGGGTGCTGCGTACCGTAGGGCTATATACAGTAGCAGATGAGACGGACCCAACGCTTGACTCGCTGATATCCTGCTTAGACTCACTAGAACAACAGCTATCTAAAGCAACTACTAGCGTTGCAAAAACGCCTGCGCCATTATACCTACAGCCGCGCTGGCACCAACATGACTATCAAGCCGCTTTTGATAAAACCCAATACTACCTAGAGCAAGGCGACTGCTATCAGATCAACCTGACCCAAAAATGGACAGGACAGCTGGCGAGCGAGAGTACATCCTCTCAGGCCACAAGTCTGATCGATTATTTGCCAGCGCTCCATCAAAACACCCAAGCGCCCTTTGCAGGGTACTTACAAACCCAGCCGCATGATGACGATAGGTTTGATAATAGCGACAATAGCCTCGATGCTCGTGATCCGCATAGCGTTAACACTCAATTTGAGCTATTAAGCTGCTCGCCTGAGCTGTTTTTTACCTTTACCAAAGAACCTAATAGCGGCACACATCATATCATCACCAAACCCATCAAAGGCACCACGCCACGCAGCACCAACCCCACACAAGATAATGCCTATAGGCAGCAGCTGATCGATAGTGAAAAGGATCGCGCCGAAAACGTCATGATCGTCGACTTATTGCGTAACGACTTGGGCAAATATGCCAAAATCGGTAGCGTCAAAGTACCCAAGCTGTTTGCTATCGAGAGCTTTAGTAATGTCCATCATATGGTCAGCACCATCCGCGCCGAGCTAAAAGACGACGCCCATCCGCTTACAGTGTTGTTTGGTAGCTTACCCGCAGGCTCTATCACCGGCACGCCCAAAAAACGCGCTGTCGAAATCATCTCTGAGTTGGAGCAAGCACCGCGCGGCGCATACTGCGGTACCATGGGTTATATGAATTTTGATGGAAGTGGACAGTGGAATGTACTGATACGCACGCTACAAGCGCGCCATGCGCCGCAGCAAGACACGCAGGTCAATTTATGGGCGGGCGGCGGTATCACGGTGGCCTCTGACTGCGCTGCTGAATATCAAGAGTGTCTGGATAAAGTGGGCAATCTATTAGACGTGCTGGCGCAAAAACCCTGACATAAAAAAAGCCTGCGCAGTATGATACTGACAGGCGTTATGATACTGATAGGATAGGGATTGGCGCTACCTACTCAGCGGTGCTATCTATCGTGTTGCTATCTGCATGCAATACCGTCAGCGCCGCTATCAATCTTTGGTGCTGCTCGGCGGTACCGACCGTGATACGCAGATACTCACTGATACGCGGCTTGTCAAAGTAACGCACGATGATGCCTTGCTCACGTAGAGCAGCGGCGACCTCGCTGGCATTGCCCTCTTTAGGACGTGCAAACACAAAGTTGGTATGCGAAGGCAGCACTTGATAGCCCAATGACTGTAGGCTCGCTGTCAGTGACTCACGTAAATCGATCACTTGCTGACGCGTTTGCTCAAAATACTCTACATCTAACACACTCGCCGTCGCCCCAGCTTGTGCCAATTTATCGAGCGGATAGCTGTTAAAGCTGTTTTTCATGCGTGTTAAGGCTTCGATTAATGAGGCATTACCAAAGGCCATCCCAACGCGCAAACCTGCCAGTGAGCGCGATTTGGAAAACGTTTGGGTGACCAAAATATTATCGCACTCGTTGATAAGACTCACAGCTGAAACCTCAGTCTCCAAACTGTCCTCTTCTACTTGCGCAAAGTCGATATATGCCTCATCAATCACAATCACCGAGTTTGAATGCTCGCTTGCCAACTTACGAATATCCGCAAGCGATAACAGCAGTCCTGTCGGCGCATTGGGGTTGGCGATAATGATGCCACTACAAGGCTGACGATAAGCATCCGGATCGATACTAAAATCGTCTTCTAGCGCAATTTGCACCAGCTCTATACCAAAAGTATGGGCATACACAGGATAAAAACTATAGCCAATGTCAGGCGAGAGCACAGGGCGCTCTTTTAAGAAAAAACTGGCAAATACCAGCGCCAGCACTTCATCTGAACCATTACCGACAAACACTTGATTGGCATCAAGGTCATACAGCTGAGCCAAAGCGGTGCGCAACTCATCAGACTCAGGTGCTGGATATAAGCGCAAATCATCCGCCTGCCGCGCTAAAGCCTGAGCGATGGCCTCACCGACTTTAGGTGAGGGTGGAAACGGGTTTTCGTTGGTGTTTAATTTACATAAATTGTCATGTTGCGGCTGCTCACCTGGTACATAAGGTGACAAGTTACGTGCTTTGGATGACCAAAGTCTGGTATCTATCTTTAACTCATTCATAAGTTATCCTACTATTAGCCACAAAGACTATCAAAGTTTACAGACCTAATATTTAAAAAACTAACGCTTGCTCGTTGGCGTAAAAACATACGCCACTCTGACACGCCGATTATTGATAACGATAACGGGCTGAGCGCGCGTGGGCTTCTAAGTCCTCACGCTGCGCTAAAATATCTGCCGTTTCGGCCAAGGGCTTACTGCCCGCTGCGCTACAATAGATGATAGAGGATTTTTTTTGAAAATCATAAACACCAAGCGGTGAAGAAAAACGCGCCGTCCCCGATGTCGGCAGCACATGGTTGGGGCCTGCACAGTAATCACCGATGGCCTCAGGAGTGTGACGTCCCATAAAAATCGCCCCAGCATGACGAATATCAGCGAGCAAGGCATCAGGCTCATCGACCGACAGCTCTAAATGCTCAGGCGCCACGCGGTTGATCACTGCCATGCCCTCCGCACGGTCTTTGACCAAAATCAGCGCGCCGCGGTTTTGTAATGAGTCGCGCGCGATATCCGCTTTTGGTAGCTCGCTTAAGGCTTTTTCGATTTCAGCCGCCACCGCGTCGAGCTGCTCACGACTGGTCGTCACAAAGATGGCTTGGGCGATACGATCATGCTCTGCTTGTGACAACAAATCCATCGCCAACCAGTCTGCGCGATCTTGCGCCTGCCCTTCTGCGTACACCAGCACCTCAGAGGGGCCAGCAATCATATCGATGCCCACTTGACCAAATACCGCACGCTTGGCCGCAGCGACGTATTTATTACCAGGGCCAGTGATTTTGTCCACGGCTGGTATCGTCTCGGTACCATATGCCAACGCAGCAACCGCTTGGGCGCCGCCGATGGTAAAGACTCGGTCCACTTGTGCCAAGTGCGCCGCGGCCAGCACCAGTGGATTGAGCACACCATTAGGCGCTGGCACCACCATGATAACATCACTCACGCCAGCGACTTTGGCTGGGATAGCATTCATCAGAACCGATGAGGGATACGAGGCCAGACCGCCTGGCACATAGATGCCGACGCGATCCAGCGGGGTGATTTTTTGCCCCAAACGGTTACCCAGCGCATCTTCATACTGCCAGCTGTCTTGGACTTGGCGCTCATGGAAGCTCTGTACGCGCGCAGCAGCCGTGCTTAGCGCGGTTTTTACCGTATCGTCTAATTGCTCAAAGGCCTCAGCAAGTGCCTCCTTAGATAGCTCTAACTCTTGCATGGTAGTCGCTGGATGCTGGTCAAATTGCTGAGTCAATGCCAGTACCACGCTATCACCCTGATGACGCACTTGCGCGATGATATCATCAACAGTCGTTAACAAATCGGCGTCATTGACCGTCTCAAAAGCAAGCAGCTCGGTCAACTGGCTATCAAAATCGGCATCTTGGGTACTTAACTGGCGCATGAGCTAATCCTATATCTGAGCATGTATGCTACGGAACATTAACGAGTAAAAACAAGCGAGTCTGATACTGTGATACGTATCTGTGGCTAGGGTCTGGTTTAGATTATACTGGGCTTTTATGTTTTGACAAACCCATACAACAAAACCAGTTTAGCACGCTATGCCTATCATAGAGCGCCGAACTGGTTTAAAAATTTGCATCACTGTACTTAATATTACCAATGAAGCACATTGTCTTTGCAAGTATGGATAAATGACACACTAAGGCATCAAACACTGGGCTGTTAAGCACTCGCAATGCTGTCTTTAAAGCTGTCCAAAATTGGCTCAAGCAAGGCAAACTTACGCTTGTAACTGACTTGATTGACAATGAGGCGCGACGATACATCGCAGATATGGTCACGGGCTTCAAGACCGTTGGCACGCAAGGTGTTCCCTGTATCGACCACATCGACGATGAGGTCTCCGAGTCCGACCAGCGGTGCCAGCTCCATCGAGCCGTATAGTTTGATCACATCGACCTGCTGGCCTTGGCTGGCAAAATAAGCCCGAGCCACATTGACGTACTTGGTGGCGATGCGCAGACGACGATTGGGCAATGGCGCGTCCTTTACGCCTGCGGTCATCAATTTGCACTGGGCAATCTGCAAATCCAGCAGCTCATACACATGGTTGGCCCCGTGCTCAAGCAGTACATCTTTACCCGCCACACCAAAGTCCGCAGCGCCATGCTCGACGTAGGTCGGTACATCACTGGCACGCAAGATTAAGACGCGTACATTAGGGTTTGAGGTTGGAAAAATAAGCTTACGCGAGGCTTCAGGGTCTTCTAACAACTCAACGCCCGCTGCACGCAGCAAAGGCATGGTTTCTTCTAAAATACGGCCTTTAGACAAGGCCAGCGTTAAGCCTGAAAATTCCTCATTGACTTGGTTTAATAAACCATCATTTGATTGGCGGGTGCTTGCTTCGGTCATAATGACATCGTGTCCATGTACAGTTGGCATCCCCGATAGCGGGGCGTGAATTTATCATTGCTAAGCGATTAGAGTAAACCTTCATGCGCCAAACTCTTAAAGGACATGACGCATAAGGGTTTACTGAGTCGTTCAGTGTCTGACTGACTTAAGGCATGGTTTTATGTAGTTGCTGACAAAAATCAGCAAGAAACTGCCGCCTAGTCGTTGCTGTTGTTGCTATTGATACGTTCGATATTGACGCCGAGCGCACGCAGTTTGCTTTCTACGTTTTCATAGCCGCGATCGATATGATAAATACGATCGATCAAGCTCTCACCTTCAGCGGTCGCCGCGGCCATCACCAAGGACATCGATGCGCGTAAATCGGTCGCCATCACAGGCGCGGCGGTAAAGTTTTCGACGCCCGTAACTACGGCAGTATGACCGTCCACCTGAATGGATGCGCCCAAACGATTGAGCTCTGGCACGTGCATATAGCGGTTTTCGAAGATATTTTCGATAAAGGTACTGGTGCCATCGGCCAGACAGCTAATCGCCATGAGCTGCGCCTGCATATCTGTTGGAAAACCAGGATGCGGCTGAGTACGGATATTGACAGGTCTTGGTCGACCCGTCATTTGCGCGCGAATCCAGTCATCACCTGTGGTAATCACCGCGCCCATGTCCTCAAACTTCTCTAACACAGGGGTCAATAACAGCGCAGAGGTGTTTTTGGCCAATACATCACCGCGAGTCATCAGCGCGCCTGCCAGATAAGAGCCTGTCTCAATACGATCCGCCACCACTGAATACTCACAACCATGCAGACGCTCAACGCCTTCGATGGTCATGGTCGAGGTACCGATGCCGCTTATCTTGGCACCCATCGCGACCAGCATGTTGGCCAAATCCACCACTTCTGGCTCCAGCGCGCAGTTGCCAAGCACTGTAGTACCTTTAGCCAGCGCGGCGGCCATGATGACGTTTTCAGTACCGCCGACTGTGATCATATCAAACGAGAAGTTACAGCCGATTAGCTTGCCGCCTTTTGGCGCTTGCGCTTTGACATAGCCGTTTTCGACGCTGATAGTAGCGCCCATGGCTTCAAAGGCTTTGAGATGCTGATCGACAGGACGCGAGCCAATCGCGCAGCCACCTGGCAATGAGACTTCTGCTTCGCCAAAACGTGCCAGCAACGGCCCTAATACCAAAATCGATGCGCGCATGGTCTTGACCAGATCATAGGGCGCATAAAAATTATCGATGGTTTTGGTATCGCACGTGACCGTATCACCTTGTTTTTGAATGTGGATACCCATGCCACCGATCAATGCAATCAGGGTACGCACATCTTGTAGCGATGGCACATTATGTAATGTCGTTGGGGTCTCAGCCAATATCATGGCCGCAAGTAACGGCAGCGCGGCATTTTTGGCGCCTGAAATCGTAACTTCTCCTGCAATACGACTACTACCCGTGATTAAAAATTGATCCATAAAAGTGGCAACCTAGCGATGAGTATAAAAAGATGAATATAAAAAATAAAAACCAAACCACCAAAACCTGCGATGTAGACAATAAATGAAGCAGCAGGTTTGAGGCGTCTAATTAACAGGCTTAAGCATAACGTCTCATCATAAAGAGTGACGTTTAGCCTTTTGATTGAGCGTCCCACTCAGCGGGCGTCAATGCTTGAATATTGAGCGCATGAATATCTCCGCTGGCGATCTTGTCATTAACCAGCGCATATACCGCTTGCTGACGCTGAACGCTGCGTTTGCCTTCAAAGCTGGCATCGACCACGCGCACATCAAACTTGTTGCCTTGATTGGCCGCTTGAATAAAAGCGTCTGGAAAATGAGTCTGTAAAAATGCAATCAAGTCGTCAGCGTTCATGCTCATAAATCTCTCTGCCTTAAATATAAAATAGGGTATGAATATAAAGTGAAGACATTATAACAAGAGTTTGGCTATCTTACAGTATTGTCTTGCTTTACCATGTTTTATGATGCAGTAGCGACCAATCAGTCGTGCCCGCAATGCCTTTCACCCTTTATCGTTATTTAAGGGCGTCATCTAGGTAGCTAAGCACTTGCGCGCGCACATCATTGACCCAGCGTAGCGGCGGTGCCATCGCGCCAATACTGGTCGCGTGGCTGGCACTTGCTATTTCACCGTTTTTGACAGAGACGCCAGCTGCTTTTAGTGCTTGCGTCATCTTGATGGTATTGCTGTCGTGGACGATGTCATCTTTTTCGGCCGTCAATAATAAATAAGGCGGCTGCTTTCCTTTGATATGACGATCGGGCATCACCTCATCTGGCGTGGCAACGGCGGCAAAGGCCGATGCGCTATCAAACTTACGAAAGTCATAACTGTATGGCCCCGCGATGCCGACGACTGCCCCTACATCGCTTGGCTTGATATGATAAGGGGCCAAAAATTCCTCGTTGGCGACCGCTGCCACGGCGTTGAACGCTCCAGCAGAGTGCCCAACCACCGCCACACGAGCAGGGTCAGCATACAAGCTGGCCGCGTTGTTTAGGCTCCAAGCGATCGCCTGCGCGGTGTCTTTGACATAAGCAGGATAGACATGCTCAGGCGCCTTACGGTAATTGATCACCGCTGTGACATAGCCTGCCTGCGCCAAACTCTGGCCGACAAAGGCGTATTGCTCTTTGCTCCCGCTCTCCCATGAGCCGCCATGGACAAACACCACCATCGGATAACGATCACTAATCGCGCTTTGTGCCGTCATGGCACGGGTCAACGGCTTGGGATAATAAACATCTAAATCCTGTAAGGGCTGATCGCCGTACAAGATGTCTTTGCTGACCCCAACACCGCCGCCTGAGGTAATTCCATTGACGAGAGTCAAGGGTGATAACGCCTGCGCGCTTTGGCTTGCTAGCACCGCGCCGCCAATTGCCAACAGCGCCGCGCCCGTCACTTTTAGCACCTTCTTACTTGCTGCTTGAGTGTCAGCGCTTTTTGCATTTGTCTTGTGACTGTGCTGGCGCTTGTGGCCATCATCATGGTCATGATGCCGCTTGCGTGTTTTGAGATCCTTCATCGCCAGTGTCCTTTTTTATGTCTTTATTAGCCATATTTATCAGCTTGGGTGTGTGACACATTGACTGGGGCAACATTGGCTCACGACTTTGATCATAAGCCCTTATTCATTTATCACCAATCATTTATCGCTAGCCACGTATAGTGAGTTCAGTATAAAAACGATACAGTGGGACTGGGATAAATTTTACGCAGCCTCTGTCGGCGCAGGCACAGCACGCAAGGAAAATTTAT
>NZ_JAGBKN010000038.1:0-16744 GCF_017498075.1 Psychrobacter halodurans | reverse complement strand
GCTAGGTTTGCAACGCAGTATGGCGCAATTTTAGCATCAGCCGTAGGGACAGGACTCTTTTTTGCCGCTTCATTGGTAAAAATAGACGCTTAGAGTGACTAAGCTTACTATTTTTACCTTCGAATCGTCTAAAAAATAGTCTCTGTCAGTGCCATGGTTGAAGGTTCAACACGCCCTAATAACATCACGTTATAATAAACATAGCAAATAGTGTATAAAAAACCGCTAAAAACCGCCAAAACGCCTTGCTTTTTGGGAGCATTCACGGCATTGTTATTGGTTGGCGATGCAACAAATAATTGTAAATAGGATTAGTTTTCATGAGTAATTTAACAGTAGGCTTGGTGGGCTGGCGCGGTATGGTTGGCTCAGTGTTAATACAGCGCATGCAGCAAGAAAAAGACTTTGATGGTATTACGCCCGTGTTTTTTTCGACCAGTAACGCAGGTGGCGATGCGCCAAGCTTCGATGGCGTACAGACCAGCCAATTAAAGGACGCTCATGATATCGACGCACTCGCAGCTTGTGATGTGATTATTACCTGTCAGGGCGGCGACTACACCTCAAAGGTGCATCAGCCCCTACGCGATAGCGGCTGGAATGGCTACTGGATCGATGCGGCCAGCACCTTGCGTATGGCAGATGACAGCATCATTATCCTTGATCCAGTCAATCGCAATGTCATCGATAGCGCGCTCGCCAGTGGCAAAAAAGACTTTATCGGTGGCAACTGTACGGTATCATTGATGCTGATGGCGATCGGTGAGCTGTTTAATAAAGGCTGGGTAGAATGGGTCAGCGCCATGACTTATCAGGCGGCGAGTGGCTCTGGCGCAAACAACATGCGTGAGCTCATCGAAGGCATGGGCGTACTACGTGATGCGGTCAAGGACGAGCTGGCTGATCCTGCCAGCGCTATCTTGGATATCGACAAAAAAATCGCGCAGACCCAGCGCGCAGATGACTTCCCTAAGCAGTATTTTGGTGTACCGCTCGCAGGCAGCCTAATCCCTTATATCGATGCGCAATTAGAAAACAAGCAATCGCGCGAAGAATGGAAAGGCGGCGTCGAAACCAACAAAATCCTTGGCAACTCAGCGGCCAATACCATCCCTATCGATGGTATGTGTGTGCGTATCGGTGCCATGCGCTGCCACGCTCAAGGCCTGACCATCAAGCTCAAAAAAGACATCCCGCTAGAGGAAATCGAAGCGGCGCTAAAAAATAGCGGCAATAAATGGTTAGATGTGGTCGAAGACGACAAAGAAGCCACGATGAACCGCTTAACGCCTGTTGCCGTAACAGGTACCTTGACTGTGGCGCTAGGACGCCTGCGTAAGCTAAACATGGGACCTGAATATCTGGGTGCATTTACTGTGGGTGATCAGCTACTGTGGGGCGCAGCCGAACCCTTACGCCGTATGCTAAACATCATCCGCAAGCAAAACGCCTGATTTTACAACTCAACTATGAAGTACAAAAAAGACAGCAGATGGCTGTCTTTTTTTATATCGATTTTAGGTTCACTCCTCATAACGCGCTATGAGCCGCACATAATCGCGCATAATATAAATAGCAACAAAATTGAGATTGGCATCCCTGTCCCAATAAACCCTTAACAATGCTATAATTAGCGCCATTTCCATAGCTTACATAGCGGTTATCATATGCAATTTATCTTACACAAAACGGCCAGCGGCGAGACGCGTGCGCGCCGTGGCACTGTCCATCTCAATCATGGCGACGTACAAACGCCTGCCTTTATGCCTGTCGGTACGTATGGCACGGTCAAAGGTATGCTGCCGCGCGATATCGAAGCCATCGGTGCTGATATCATCCTTGGCAATACGTTTCACTTATGGCTACGTCCTGGTACTGAGGTCATCGACAAGTTTGGCGGTCTGCACAAGTTTATGCATTGGGATAAGCCTATCTTGACCGACTCAGGCGGCTTTCAGGTCTTTAGTCTTGGTGCAATGCGCAAAATCACCGAAGAAGGCGTTAATTTTAAGTCGCCTATCGACGGTGCCAAGGTGTTTTTGTCACCAGAAAAGTCGATGCAGATTCAGTACAGCTTAAACTCAGACATCGTCATGCAGTTTGATGAGTGCACTCCCTACCCTGCCACTCACGACGAGGCCAAAAAGTCTTTAGAGCTGTCATTACGTTGGGGCCAGCGCTGCGTCGATGAGCATAACAGACTGGGCAGCACCAATGCGCTGTTTGGTATTATTCAAGGCAGTATGTACCCAGATCTACGCCAGCAATCGCTCGAGGGCCTGCTTGAGATTGGTTTTGATGGTTATGCCATCGGCGGCCTATCTGTCGGCGAGCCAAAAGATGAGATGATGGATGTACTAGACTACATCCCAGATGCGATGCCAGCAGACAAGCCGCGCTATCTGATGGGTGTGGGCAAGCCTGAGGACATCGTTGAGGCGGTACGCCGCGGGGTCGATATGTTTGACTGTGTCATGCCCACTCGTAACGCCCGTAATGGCCATTACTTCGTCACAGGCGATACTGACAATGCAGGCGTGGTGCGTATCCGCAATAGCCAGTATCGTAACGATGAAGGCCCACTAGACCCTGAGTGTGATTGCTATACTTGCCAAAACTTTAGCCGTGCCTATTTATACCACCTCAATAAATGTAAAGAGATGCTAGGCGCGCAGCTGGCTACCATTCATAACCTGCGTTATTATCAGCGCTTGATGCAAGGCATCAGAGACGCTATTGAACAAGACACCTTTGATGCCTTTGTCAGTGAGTTTTATGCTAAGCGTGGTCAAACGGTGCCTGAGCTAAACCTACGCTAACTCTTTAAACGTTCATCTATCTCTCTGTATCTGTATCTATCATTCAGACCAAAAAAGGGCTTAAGAAAATTCTTAAGCCCTTTTTACTGCTTGACTGATGCATGCGCCATTCAAAAAGGTTGATGGCCAAACGTTTTAATCCATCAATGTGGTCACAAACACGATAACCACTGCGATTGGCGCTACAAACTTGGAGATAATCTGCCATAGCGTCCACGTACCGTTAGACAGACCAAGCTCTTGCTGGACACTACGCTGATCCATTTGCCAGCCAAGGAAGATAATCGCCGCCAGACCCGTAAGTGGTAGGATAAACTTACTGGTGAGCTTATCTAAAGCATCAAAGACACCGTTGCCCATGATCGTAAAATCAGCCCATAGGTTAAACGACAACAAGGCTGCGATACCAAGTAGCCAAATCACAATACTTGCCACGATGGTCGATACTGTACGGCTCATCGAGGTACGCTCTTCTAAAAACTCCACCGTCGGCTCAAGTAGCGAAATCGATGAAGTGATAGCGGCAAAGGTAATCAATAAGAAAAACAAAGTACCGATGATCGTACCTGCGCCCATGCTACCAAAGGCAATTGGTAAGCTGACAAAGATAAGACCAGGACCTGAGGCAGGATCTAAGCCATTGCTAAAGATAATCGGGAAGATTGCCAGACCAGCGGCCAAGGCAATCACGGTGTCCAATATTACCACTGTACGGGCGGTCTTGAGTAAGTTAACTTCACGGCCCAAATAAGAGCCATACGCAATCATAATGCCCATACCGATAGATAGGGTAAAGAACGCATGACCAAGCGCAGCAAGCATCACGTCTGCAGTCAGCTTGCTAAGGTCTGGAGCAAATAGGTAAGCAACCGCTTCACCAAATCCGCCATTCATGACGTTATAACCGACGATGACAAACAAGATAAGACCCAATAATGGCATTAACACCTTGGCGGTTTTTTCGATACCACCTGTCACCCCCATACCGACGATGATAGCCGTCAATACCATAAACACAGTATGCCAAATGGTCAATGTGCCGGCTGAGGCCAGCATAGCATCAAATGTCGCACCAACTGCGTCGCCATCCTGGCCAGCAAACTCACCTGAGGCGATTTTGGTGATGTAGTTTAGCGCCCAGCCACCGATGACACTATAAAACGATAAAATTAAGAAACCGCCCAAAATACCTGACGCACCCACGATACCCCAGCTGCGTGATTTGCCTTGGCTGGCGGCCACATCAGCAAAGGTATTGACTGGGTTTTTTTGCCCGCGGCGACCGATCAACCACTCAGCGACTAGAATCGGAAAACCTACTAACGCGATACAGAATAAATAAGCGATAACAAAAGCGGAACCCCCACTTTCACCGACCATATATGGAAATTTCCATATATTTCCTAACCCAACTGCCGACCCTACCGCTGCTAGCACGAAGCCAAAGCTTGAGCTCCATTGTGCATGTTCTTGTTTATTCATAGCCATCTTTTCCGTCCTCTTGCTTCAATTAACACCACTGATAACCTTCCTTGATTATCATAAGCCGCCCATCATAATGCTTAAGCGAATTATTAAACGCCCCGATATGAAGCGTCCAGTAACATTAAGAAAAAATTGTTTACAATACCGTAAACGCTCAGTTTCTGCTAAGCAACCAAAAAAGTCAAGTGCCCATAAATACAAAAAGCCATAACAATTGGTTATGGCTTGCTATCATTTTACCTATAACTAACAAGAGTTTGGACTATCAACAATTCTTTTTATCATGAACTGTGGCTAATCCTAATCAATTGTCTACTAATTACTTAGCGCACGACACCGCGTCGGCTGTTTTGTAATGAGTCGATAAGCAGCTGAATCTTTGGCTCTTTCGGCAGTAGCTCGTTATGCAACACTTCAAGCGCTTGTACAGTGGTCAGACCAGATCTAAAAATCGTACGATACGCTTGACGCAAAACATCAATCGTCTCTTTTGACCAGTTTTTGCGGCGCATACCTTCGACATTGAGGCCATGGGTTTTGGCAGGATTGCCAGACACCATGGTAAAGGCTGCCACATCTTTTAAAATCAGACTTGCCCCACCGATCAGACTATAGTCATCTACCGTACAAAACTGATGAATACCAGAGTTGCCACCGATGATGGTATGGTTGCCGATAGTGACATGACCCGCTACCCCCACATTATTAGCCAACACATTGTGATCGCCTATCACGCAGTCGTGAGCCACGTGGGTGTTGACCATCAACAAATTATGACTGCCTATCTTGGTCAACTCGCTGTCTTGGGCTGTGCCGCGGTGCAAGCTGCAGGCCTCACGAATGGTATTATAATCGCCAATCTCAAGCCAAGTACGCTCGCCTGCATACTTCAAATCCTGCGGATCTTCACCAATACTGGCAAACTGATAAAACTGATTGTGCGCGCCGATACGAGTCAGCTTGGTCACGACCACATGACGATGCAACACCGTATGCGCGCCGATGCTGACATCATCCCCGACGATACAGTACGGGCCAATGGTTGCAGTCTCATCTATCTGAGCGGAGGGTGAGATGAGTGCTGTTGGATGGATCTGACTCATAATGTGGGCCTTTGTATCTTCTGGTGCGAATAAATGGTAAAACACTGACCGTCAGTCATAACTTATCAAACAAACCAAAGTCAGTCTTGCGACAAAATATCGATGCTCATTATAATTCTTCTTGTCTGTTTTGACATAACTCTTTAGATACTGATGAGCCTAAAAGTTATCAGCCAATTTTATTGCTCTTGACGAGCAATCATCACCTGTGCACTCGCCGCCAGCTCGTCTTCAACATGGACGGTACAGTCAAACTTATAAATACCGCGCTTTTGCATCACAGTTTTTGCCCGAATAATCAGCTGATCACCAGGGATAACGCGGCGCTTAAAACGAACCTTGTCTACCCCAGCAAACAAATACAGATAGCCATCTTCGGCAGTTAATCCTGCGCTGATAAACCCAAGCACCCCTGATACTTGAGCCATACACTCGACCATCAGCACGCCTGGCATGATAGGCTCATTGGGGAAATGCCCATTAAAAAACTCTTCATTAATGGTGACATTTTTGACCCCAGTGATGCATTCACCAGGGATACAGTCGATCACTTTATCGACCAGCATAAAAGGATAGCGATGCGGTAAGTAGTGCTTTAGCGTATGATAAGTCAGAGGCAAAGTCAGGCCTTGCTCAGCCAAGCTTTTCATGTTGGTATCATTTAAAATATCTATGTCGTTGCTGCTCATATGCCGCGTCCTTGCTCATTGCTAAGTATAAAAGGATTAAAGGGTTAAGGGGTAAAATATTGGATATTATATGGTTAACTATTAAGGGTTATGAAATAGAGTGATATCCTGTGGTCAGTCAAATCAGCGCTCATCGCGACCGAGCTGGCGAAACCTAACTGCAGCGCGTCGCCAATTGGCAGTTGGCATGGCCGCGGTACCTGAAGAGTAAGAGCCTGCTTGTTTGATGGATTTGGTCACCATCGTCATACCCGACAATGTAACATCATCAGCAATCTCGATGTGGCCAGTGATACCGACCGCGCCACCAATGATACAGCGTTTACCGATGTGCGTACTCCCAGCGATACCGGTGTGCGCGGCGATGGCCGTCCCATCACCGATATGCACGTTGTGCGCCACTTGCACCAGATTATCGATAATCACATGATTACCGATGACGGTATCATCGATAGCACCGCGGTCGATACAAGTCTGACTGCCAATACGAACATGATCACCGATGATGACTCGGCCTAACTGCGCAATACGCTCCCACCCGGTCGTGCTTGGGTCGTTGGTCGGGGCAAAGCCAAAACCTTCTGAGCCAATACTTGTACCAGCATGCACTCTGACATGATCGCCGATGGTACAATCATGACCGATGACCACTTGTGATTTGATGACACAATCGCTGCCGACCCTCGTACCTGCCTCAATCGTCACATGGGCAGCCAGCGCTGTTCGCGCCCCCAGCTGCACCTGCTCGCCTATCACACAAAACGCCCCTATGCTCACCTGCTCGCCGATGATGGCACTATCGGCAATCACCGCACTCGGATGAATACGACTCGAGGCTGACTGATAAGCAAATAACTGACTGGCGCTGGCGTAAGCCAAGTATGGATTTGCGACCACCAACGCCAAGGTTGATGCGGGTACTTGCTGGCGATGGTCTGCTGTGACTAACACAGCCCCTGCCTGACTGTCTGCCAAACTGGAGAGGTAACGAGAATCAGCCAAAAAACTCAGCTGCGTGTCATTGGCTGTCGTCAGACTACCGATACCGCCAAGCTTTTGGCATAACTGCTCAGTGCTCAGCTCTGCTTTATTTCTAACCGGCTGGCGCTGCTCAATTTGGGTGATAATTTGCTCAATCGTTATCATAGTTATTATTAGTATGAAGTAAGAATAAAAGTCGTATTATAAATAAGACAGTCATCAAGCTGCTATATCAGCTTGATGACCAATTTATCTAGTACCATCTATTTATACCACACAAGTTATTGTGCCGTATAAATAAGATCAAAAAGCCAAAGCGCTTCAGATGGCCGCTACGTTAGAACGTATTACCAATCTGGAACTGTACCTTTTCGGTCTCATCACCTTCTTTGTCACCGATAGGCATCGCATAACTCAAGGAGATAGGGCCAATTGGCGTATACCAAGTGATACCAGCACCAGCACTAAAGCGCAAGTCATTGTCTTGAGTCAATAATGGTACGCCAGTATCAGCACCCGTATCAGGGTTTACGAAAGTACGGTCTTCTTTATCGGTGGTATCAAAGACTTGCCCGCCCTCTGCAAATAGTACGGGACGCACTTGGTCAGCCCAGTCACCTTTAAATGGCATGGGCAATACCAGCTCAGCCCCAAAACTGGCCAGCGCGTTACCACCGATTTCTTCGTCTTTATAACGCACATCATCATTGATGGCATCATAATATGTCTGTGACTTTGGTCCAAGTGTTGAGGCTTCATAACCACGAACAGAGCCATAACCACCAGCGTAAAAGTTTTCATAAAACGGTAAATCATTACCATAGCCAAGCTTAGTATAACCACGTGCTATCCAATCCTTATAAATCGGATAATAAATATTGCCGCGGTACACAAGTTTTTGATAGCTGGTATCACCAAGGCCGATGGTCGCATCAACGGTATGGCTCATACCTTTGGTTGGGAATACAGGACGATCTAGGGTGCTATAGTCCCAGCCGAATAGTAGATTATAGGTCTGATAGTCGTTTTTAAAGCCAGTACGACCTGAAAGCTGCTCTTTACCTTCTTCATCAATAAAGGTGAACTGCTCAAAAGTTCCACCATCATCGATTAACTGCTGGACGTTTGAAACCCCTAAGAAGCGGCCACCCCGTACTGAGGTATTATCCACGTTGAGACCTGCGCTGACGCGTTTGGTTTCATCGACAGGATAGCTGTAGTTGAGCGTGGCACCATAGGAGTCGGTCACATAGTTACTGACGTTTCTGTCATCATACTTGGTCTCACGATAATACGCACTCAAACCTTGAGAGACACCGTTTTCGGTAAAATACGGATCGGTATAGCCCAAACTATATGAGTCGCGGGTCTCTGAGCGAGACAGCGCGGCTTTGACTCGGTTACCTGTACCCATAAAGTTGTTTTGGGTCAAATCCAACTGGAAGGTCACACCACCACTTTGTGAATAACCAGCAGCAATGGTCGAGCTACCTGAAGGCTGCTCTTCTACCGTGTAATGTACGTCTACTTGGTCTGGCTGGTTGGGCACTGGTTTGACATCGACATTGACGGCTTTAAAAAACCCGGTGCGCATCAGACGCGTGCGTGACAATTGGATTTTTTCGCTAGAGGCAAGCGCGCCTTCTAGTTGGCGCATCTCACGGCGCAGTACTTCGTCTTGGGTTTTGATATTGCCCGTAAAGTTGATACGGCGCACGTAGATAGGACGGGCAGGATCGATAAAGTAATCCACATCGACCATTTTGGTATCGTCATTGATACGTGGTACTGGTCTGACTTGGGCCAGATAATAGCCTTCGTTGCCATAACGGCGCTTGAGCTCGGCGGTGGTTTCATCAAGTTTGGCTTGCGAGTATTTTTCGTTTGGAGAAAAGGTGACCAGCTCTTGTAGCTCAGTCGTCTCAAACGTCGGCTTACCTAAAAAATTGACCTCACCAAACTGGTACTGTTCGCCTTCGCTTAGGCTAACTTCGATAAACACACTGCGCTTATCTTCGCTGATGTTAAGTACCGCATTGTCGACGGCAAAACGCACGTAACCGTCATTTTGGTACAAGGCTTTTAAGTTTTCCAAACTGGCCGCCAGCTTTTCTTTGGCATAGCGATCAGATTTAGATAACAGGCGTGTCCAAGAAGATTCTTTTACGGCAAAGACATCTTTGATCTCATCATCGCTGAAGTGCTTGTTACCGATGATATTGATATCGACGACTTTGGCAGGCTTGCCTTCGATAAAGCGTACATCGAGCTTGACACGATTGCCATCGAGTAGCGTTTGGTCGACTTCGATATTACTATTGTAATAGCCTTGGCTGATATACTGCTGCTGCAGCTCGTTGGCGACGCCTTGTAACGTCGCTTGCTTGAGTACATCACCGACAGACAAACCTGCGTTGCTCAGTCCTTGCTCTAGTCCTTCTTTTGGGATGAGCTTATTGCCCTCAAAGTTGACTTCGGCGATGGTAGGACGCTCAACGACATCAAAGCGTAACTGACCGCCTTCGACACGGCTTTGAATGTCCGCGAAGTTTTCGGTCGCATATAGTGCCTTAATACTGGCCGCCAAGCTGCTGTCATTTACCGTATCTCCTACCGTGATAGGTAGAACCGGATAGAGGCTATCGGGGGTTAGACGTTGTAAGCCATTAAAACCGATGTCAGTCACTACAAATTCTGCAGCCTGTACCGGCATACTCATCATCGCTACCACTAACGGCAACCCTGCCGCGCTCATAAATAAAGGCGTACGCATAAACACTATCCGTCAATAAAAAAAATTGCTTAAGTTAAGTTAAAAAGCACATGTTGTCTTGTCCATTTGCCATAAAGTCGCATGCTTCGGCGGACAAGACTCAGAACACTTTATATAAAACGCATCATAAAATAAACTAAAAATTACGATTAGTACAGAGACGGCGGCACAAAGCTACTCTGCCGTCACACCCGCAATCGCTGCCCGATACGCGTAAAACCATTAGTGCATCTTGCCTTATCACCCAAACGCTTGGGCAAACCATCAAAACAATCGGCTGATATCATTACCAATTGCTAACACCATGAAACCTGCCAGCAAGAGTAAACCGATATTAAGTCCAGCCATTTGTACGCCTTCTGAGAGCGGCTTACCGCGAATCAGCTCTATGAGATGATAAACGATATGCCCTCCATCCAATACAGGAATGGGCAAAAGGTTGAGCACTGCCAGACTCAGACTGATCAGCGCGGCGGTAGACAATACCATCTGCCAGCTAATATCGAAGCTTTGTTTGGCGACTTTGGCAATGGTAATCGGGCCTGATAAATTATCGAGACCAATCATACCTGAGAGCATTTTGCCCATCGAGCTGACCGTCATCACCGCCAGCTGTTCGGTTTTTTCAAACGACTTGACCAGTGACTCGCCTGGACCATAGACCACTGTGGTTTTATAATCATCAGGAATGACAATCTCAGACTGTGCCACCATAGCACCAATTTGCCCAAAGTCGTTACCTAAATTGTCTTTTTTGCCCTGCGGCATGATGGCCAATTGTACAGACTTACCCTCTCTTAAGACGGTAAAATTGAGTAAAGTCTCAGGATTGTCGCGAATGATGCGTGTGGCACTGATCCAGTCTGCGATGGCGACATCATTAATCGCAGTGATGCGGTCACCGACCTTGAGGCCTTGACGATTGGCGGCACCATCGGGCGTCAGCTCACCGACGATAGGGGCGATCGTCGGTTGCCATGGCAGCATGCCAAAGCTGCTCAGCGCATCTTTTCCATGGTCATCGCCTTGCATAAACTCATCCACAGGCGCGTAGTAGGTCTTGGCGGCGTTGTCATCAGCTTGTAGCGTGACACTTATATTGTCCGTCTCGCCCATGCGTCCAGCGAGACGGTAATTAATCCCTTCCCACGTCTGCACCTCATGACCATCGATGGCGACGATTCTATCGCCAACGGGCAGCTGAGCGGTGGCTGCGGGCGTATCAGGCAACACCTGCCCAATCTTTGTCGCCAACTGCTCAGATGGGGTCATAAACAACACCCAAAACAAGCCAATCGCAATGACAAAGTTCATGATAGGGCCTGCTGCGACGATAGCGATTTTTTTTAGCGGATGCTGACGGTTAAATGACAAATGCTGCTCATCGGCTGCCACCTCGCCTTCTCTCTCATCGAGCATTTTGACATAGCCGCCCAGTGGCAGTGCCGAAATCCGATAATCAATACCGCTTTTTTTGCTGGTCCAGCCTGCGACTTTGGGGCCAAAACCAATAGAGTATGTCAGCACCTTAACACCGCACAGGCGCGCCACGATATAGTGCCCCCATTCATGC
Organism: Psychrobacter halodurans; assembly: GCF_017498075.1. Classification (NCBI taxonomy): domain Bacteria; kingdom Pseudomonadati; phylum Pseudomonadota; class Gammaproteobacteria; order Moraxellales; family Moraxellaceae; genus Psychrobacter; species Psychrobacter halodurans. Next base: position 5,321 of record NZ_JAGBKN010000038.1, on the reverse strand, counting down.
AGGGCAATGAGCGGACCTAAGACAAAAATGGCCGCAAGGAGCGTCAATAAAAACGTCATGATGTCTTCTCAATATGGTTTTTCAGCAAGTTCTCTCGTACAAGGCTGATTTGCAGGACTTCTATTCTTATAGCGTCTGCGCCGCTTATATGGATTTTGCCACCTTGGCCACCAATGCCTCAGTATGCCGACGCGCTAGCTGGTCAATCGACAATATATCTTCTATATCCGCCGACGCCGCTAACAGCGGTACTTGTATCTCACTAAGTGCCTGCTCATTGATATCAGCAATATCTGTCAAACGAATTTGTCCTGCCAAAAACGCGGCCACGGCAATCTCATTGGCGGCATTGAGTACAATGGTCGCCTGCGTACCCGCTTGCATGGCTTGTCTCGCCAAACGCAAACAGGCAAACTTTTGTAAATCAGGCTCGATAAATTCTAGGCCGCTTAGCGCATACAAGTCCAAAGGCTGCGAGCCGCTATCAATACGCGCAGGATAGCTGAGTGCATGAGCAATGGGCGTCTTCATATCTGGGCTGCCCAGCTGCGCCAAAAAGCTGCCGTCGCTATATTCTACCATTGAGTGAATGATACTTTGTGGATGAATCACCACATTTATTTTATCCTCACTCAAATCAAACAAATGACAGGCTTCTATCAGCTCAAGCCCTTTGTTCATCATCGTTGCCGAGTCAACCGATATTTTTTGTCCCATCGACCAATTGGGATGTTTGACGGCTTCAGCGACACCAGCTTTCTGCATCTGCGCAAATGACTGCTGCAAAAATGGCCCACCAGAGGCGGTCAACCACAGCTTACGCACCCCGTGCTTTGGCTGGTGAATCTGGCGGCTGTCTTGTTGGATATCTACCGGCAAGCACTGAAAAATTGCGTTGTGCTCTGAATCTAAAGGTAACAAGGTAGCATGGTGCGTTTTTACCGCATCGATCATTACCTGTCCTGCCATCACCAGCGCTTCTTTATTAGCAAGCAAGATACGCTTGCCTGCGCGCGCGGCGGCTAATGTAGAAGGCAGCCCTGCTGCACCAACAATGGCAGCAACGACCGTATCGGTTTGGCTATCGGTGGCGATATCTATAAGCCCTGCTGCGCCCCCGACGACCTCGATATCAAGCTTCGCTGCGCTCAGACGCTGAGCAAAATCATCGACTGCGGCTGCCGGTACGTTGACGCGCTTTGGCACAAACTGCTGACACAGCGCAAACAGTTTGTCCAAACGATGGTATCCCGACAAGGCATAGACTTGGTACTGCTGCGGATGGGCCGCCAAAATCGCCAACGTACTATCGCCAATCGAGCCAGTTGCGCCTAATACGGCGATACGTTGCATCATAACCATCGTTGCCTATCAATAATACAAAAAAATAAAAATAAAGCCTAACTGGATAAATCCAAGCAAGACACTTTTATACCACCATCAAACCAAAGTATTGCAGCGCCCAAAAGCCGAGCGCAAATATCGGCGTGGCAGACAATAAGGAATCAATACGATCAAGGATACCGCCATGCCCTGGCAAGATTGTCCCTGAGTCTTTGACACCAGCACGGCGTTTGAGCATTGACTCAAACAAATCGCCGAGTACCGAAGCCAATATCGTCAGTACAGATAGTGCGGCAAAGGCGATCAGCGGCACCCCTGTCAGCTGTAGCTTAAAGACGCTGATGGCCACAACGACGAGCAGCCCTGTGACAATACCACCAGCCAATCCTTCCATACTTTTATTGGGTGAAACGTTTGGTGCCATTTTTCGACGACCAAGCTTTCGCCCAACAAAGTATGCCCCACTATCCGCGCACCACACCAATAAAAACACATACAGCAGCCACCAAGCCGATAGCTGCCACAGATAAAACATAGCTGTGATGGCGGCGGTTAATATCACCGCGCCCATCAAGCCCAGCTTTTTTCCATACCAATTGGTCGTCGTCGGAAAGACCCGAACCCAAGACAGCGCCATCAGCCATATGGCGAGCGATGCGGCCCACCAAAACAGCCACGTCACTTTAAACAGCAGTGACACCAAGGTCAGCGCCAAAACCAAGAGCACAAATAACGCTGGCTGACGCCATTTGGGCATCAGCTTGGTCCATTCATGAGCGGCGATGATTACCCCTATCGCCAACAGCGGCGCAAACAAAATTGGTGTTTGGCTCGCAAACATTGCAATACCAACGATAATAACGAGAACAATTGCCGTCTTAATCCGTTGCCACATACTTATTGAGCCTTATAATAATGAAAAACGTATGGTCAAAAAATGCATTATAGCAGCTAATCTACAATAGCCCACTCATTGCTACTGACTGCAACAAAAGCGGTTTATTATTTCATAAGCACGCGGCCTTAACCACGGTGAATAATCACTACTAAAAGCGTAGCAGGCTTTTAAGGCACAAAAAAGACAAGCAGCAAGCAAGTATCAGACACGCAAGTATCAGATAAGACGTTAGGGTCGTTTAGGGTAATTGCTGCGCGCAAGCGACTTGCTCGCTGGTTTTACCAAAACGGCGTTGGCGCTGGGCAAACTCTGCAACCATCGATGCCAGCTCTGCTGCGCTAAACTCAGGCCATAGGGTTTTGGTAAAAAACAACTCAGCATAAGCGGACTGCCACAATAAAAAGTTCGATAATCGGTACTCACCGCCCGTCCGTATCAGCATATCGACCGCTGGGGCGTCTGCTAACTGGACATGGCGGCCAAGCAAGTCTTTATCGATATCATCAGCACACAGCTCCCCTATCTGCACCTGTTTGGCCAACTGTTTGGCAGCATGGGCAATATCCCACTGCCCACCATAACTGATGGCAATGACCAATGTCATGGCATCAAAATGCGCGGTTTTTTCTTCTGCATCGGCCATCAGTGCTTGTAAGTCCGCACTGAGCGGACTGCGATCTCCGATAAACCGTAAGCGAATACGGTATTTGTCCATCCGCGGCATTTGCTCATGAATGGTCGAGGTTAAAAGCTGCATGAGCAGCGCCACTTCACTCGGCGGGCGTTGCCAGTTTTCGCTAGAAAAAGCAAATACCGTCAAAACCTCGATACCAGTATCGACACAGTATTCGACAATAGGGTCTAGCGCATCTTTGCCTGCCACATGTCCATGGCCTTTGGGTAGATGATTGGCTTTGCCATAGCGGTTGTTGCCATCCATGATGATGGCGATATGACGGGGTAGAAGAGCAGGAGCCAAGGCGGCTGAAGTAGACATAGGCTAGCTTGCTTATTGTTGAGATGGTTTAATAATAACGCGTGTCATGACGGCAAAAAAGCCAAAAAGATAAGATGTGGTGATTATTCACAAACTTATCATAAAGCAGTCTGCTACGGCTTTATGATTGACGACACAATAATAAGCAGCCAATCGCACTGGCGCAGTGGCTGCTAAACGACATATAGTCCATTGGAAATAAAACTTTTATAGATAGGGCTGCGCGACTGGTATAAACGTTACTTGCGTGCTGCTATCGTTCGATACGGCGCAACCTGCATTTAAAAACAGCATCCCAGTCGCGCTCTGCCATCAATCGTTATACTTCCATCAGCTCGCTTTCTTTTTTACTCAAACGGCTGTCGATGGTCTCGATGTATTTGTCAGTGATTTTTTGAATATCATCACTAGCGCGGCGCTCGTCGTCTTCTGAGATTTCTTTTTCTTTTGCTAGATCTTTTATGTCATTCATCATATCACGGCGGATATTACGAATCGAGACGCGGCTGTTTTCTGCTTCACCGCGCGCCAGTTTTTGCATATCGCGGCGGGTCTCTTCTGTCAATGCTGGCATCGGCACACGAATCACATCAGCGGTCATCGGGTTCAATCCCAAATCCGCTTCGCGAATGGCCTTGTCCACGGCCTGTACCATCGTACGGTCAAAAGGCTGTACAAGCAATGTGCGCGAGTCTTCGACATTGACACTGGCTACTTGGTTGAGCGGTGTGTCGGCGCCGTAGTAGCTGACCATCACGCCAGATAGCATGCCTGGATGGGCGCGGCCTGTACGTACCTTACTAAAGGTGTTTTCAAGCGCTTCTAAGGTTTTTTGCATACGGGCTTCGCCGTCTTGCTTAATCTCTTTAATCATTGTGCATCCTTATTTATCGCTGTCGATAAATCATTCATGGTTGTTAATAGATAGTTATTTTTCGGCAATTCATCGCTCGTAGCAGAGCGCTTGACCGCGCATATTGGGCAATATTATGCCCATTAATATTAATGATAAACGCGCGTGCCTTCGTTCTCGCCCATGACCACATTTAATAAGGCGTTGGGCTTGGTCATATCAAACACTTGTAGCGGTACATTGTGCTCACGGCACAAGGCGATAGCGGTTAAGTCCATAACGCCAAGCTTTTGCTCTAAGACTTCATCAAAAGTCAAACCATCGTATTTTTTGGCATCGGCATGCAAGCTTGGGTCTTTGTCATAGACGCCATCCACTTTGGTGGCTTTCAATATTAAGCCTGCTTCGACCTCGATACCGCGCAAACATGCTGCTGTGTCGGTGGTAAAGAAAGGATTACCAGTACCGGCGACAAAGATACAAACCTCACCGTTTTTTAGGTAGCGAATGGCATTGCGGCTGCTATAGCTTTCAGTGACTTCACCAATCGGTAAGGCTGACATCAAGCGCGTTTTGATATTGCGGCGCTCAAGCGCATCACGCATGGCCAGACCGTTCATCACAGTCGCAAGCATACCCATTTGATCGCCGGTCACACGGCCGACTAGGCCCTCTTGTTGCAGCTGGGCACCGCGATATAAGTTACCACCACCAACGACGATACCAACTTGCACACCAAGGCCGCGCAAGTGGGCGATAGATAGGCTCATCTTATCGAGCACTTCGGTATCGATACCCATGTCCTTGCCACCAGCCAAGGCTTCGCCTGAGAGTTTTAGCAAGATACGAGAGTAACGCGGGTTTTTGTCAGACATGAGGTCACCTTGTTAGCATTAAATTATAATTAAAGTCATCGGTAAAATACAAATGAAGATTGCCTTCTGATTTACGTACAGCCAGCGTTGATACGCAAGCCAGTGTCTGCGTATCGCTAGATTACGTGCAGCGCCCTACTCGTGATGCAATGCTGAGCAGATAAAACCATGCTGAGTAGATAAAAAGGCCAAATTGCGCTAATTGTAGCAAAAACTGCCCGCGATTGGGCAATTTTCACTCATCTATCATTGTGACGGCTTAGGGCGTGTCCTCAATTCAATCGATAGCCATCTAAATGGGCTAAAAATGGCTAAATCTGGCCAAACGGTGTCAAATAGCTGACTAATATCTCG
>NZ_JAGBKN010000037.1:0-17434 GCF_017498075.1 Psychrobacter halodurans | reverse complement strand
TACTGGTATAAATTTTACTTGCGTGCTGTTATCACAGAGGCTGCGCAAAATTCATCCCAGCAGCGCTATGTCATTTTTAGAATGAATTGACTATAGTTATCTAAACGGGCTAAAAATGACCAAATTTTGCCAACCATCGTCAAATATCTGGTCAATATCCCAATATTAACGGCGCTACTTTCCTTGTTTGACCGGCAATGTATCTCATTCTTATCACCATTTTTACAATAAAGACACGCCTTAGTGTTTTAATATGATTCCCACCGTTTTTTTGCTTATTAGCAACCTATCTTATAAAAGCTTTCATGGCTAAAGTAGAAAACTAATTTCGATGCTTGCCAGTGAAAAATATAAAAAGTAGACATCTAGATCCTGTCTAAAACTATGAAATAGTCAAAAAAAACCAACATTTATAAGTATTTTGGTGTATCCCTGTCAGGTGACAGTAGTCTGGGTAAGAAGTGTTACAAACAGTAAAATACTAAAATATGTCTGATGAGTGGTCGTAAATATAGCATCAACGGAGATATTTGTTAAATTATGATGTTATTAAGTATAAATATAGAATAAAAACCATCGCACAATGAGCGTAGTCGGTGAAAAAATAATTATTACCGAATAAAGTATACAAAAGATTGTAAATTTTATTGAAATATTGTCAGGTATATGTATACTTAGGGTCACATTTCAGTAATACAAAATTACATTACAAACGCCCGTTATTAGTGTCGAATCGATATCGAGGCGTAAACGTAACGTTTATTGCTGTCGTACAAAATGCCAATTATTGTTTTAGCGATGTTTTATCTATGATACCGATATCTTTTGTTCAATACCGAAACATTTGTTGGTTATGCATTGGCTTGACCACCTCAGTGTTGTTAGCAGGGTGTACTTCTAGTATGAAAAAAGATACGTCATACGCACCTTCTGCTGCTAGAAGTGTGTTGACATCACCTTCTTTAGCGTATTTAACCAACGAAAAAAATAGTGAAAAAGTGACAGCCGCCCAATGGCAGTTTATGGCTAAAAAGTATTACCAATCAAAAAGTTATGCTAGGGCGTTAAGAGCTGCCAATCAAGCACTTGGTAAAAACAATCAACTGGTAACTGCCCGAGAAATAGCGATGATGTCTGCGTTGAAACTCTCAAAAAACAACGTGAGTGTTTATCATAATAATGAAGTGATGGCTGAGCCCGAAAAAGCGAAAATAAAAGAAACGTTGGATGATGTGATCACGTTGGTCAATACAGAAAACAAGCTGTAGAGACACTACAGTCTTGGCGTGTAGGCTGAAGAGCATGCGCTCTTTTAAAGCTCGTCTTTAGTTTGAAGAAGCGCTTTAGTAGTAATTCTTTTTTATACTCAACAATTAAGTAGTAGGGTGATGAAACACAGTATCAATATAAGGGCTGCAAAAGCCATCATAACAGGCCTTATCATAATGGGGGCAGGCTTTAGCGTTGCTCATGGCGACGATACATTCTCAACGTCTAGTATCATGAAACAGTATGAGGCTATCAAGTCATCAGAGAAGCGGCAGTCCTCTCAGCTATATACGCTCGTTGAGGCGCTAAATCAAACCGTTACTGCTAATCCTAAAGATCGCTTTGCTTGGGAAGCCTTGGCAAAAATATATTATGACAATGGTTATTACACTTATGCGCTTTACTCGGTAAGCGAAGCTACGAAGTTAGGGGAAAGTACCGCTTATCTTCAAAAGATACTACTAGATAGCAGCGTGCAAGTGGTTGGTAGTCAATTAGAAGCAGGTTATCTAAATGGTAGCAGTGATAAGTTTATCAATGAATACAAAATGACGTTAAGCCAAATATATGGCAACGTTCATGGATTTAACTATGACGAGTCGCTACCCACACCTGTTGTACGTACTAAGAAGTTGACAAATACCAAGCCCGCCCGTGCAAGATCTGCCCATAAAAAAGAGCGTACTAGGAAAAAAAAGTCAGCGCCTCGCCGCACAACCAAAACAGTAATATCGAAACAAAAAGTACCGACCAAACGCACCCCAGTTAAACCCAGCTCTTCAGCACCAACCGATCCATTTGGTATTTTACGTTGATTCGTTTCGTATTTATGGTAATAGGGCTAATTACTAGATTTATTCGCATCAACAACCATCAGAGACTATCAGTAATTGTTAGATAAAAATCCAAACAGCTTAGGTAACGCATATGGCAAATAACGACAGTGTTCAAAAGAAACTGGGTAAAGTACGGGCACCCCGTGTACATCTTACTTATGATGTGGAAGTAGGAGACGCTATTGAGACAAAGGAGATTCCTTTTGTCGTTGGTGTTTTAGGAGAGTTTTCTGGGGATTCAACGCTTGAGCAGCCTCGACTCAAAGATAAGAAGTTCGTTGAAATTGACTTGGATACTTTTGACGAAGTAATGTCAGGGTTAGCGCCCCGCGCAACGTTTAGAGTCAAAAACGAGCTTAGCGAAAAAGGCGGGGAGTTTGCCGTTGACTTAGCGTTCGATGCTATCGATGACTTTCGCCCTGAATCAGTTGCCAATCAGATTGAACCTTTGAAGCAATTGGTCGCTGCCCGTGATCGATTGGCTGATCTGCGCAATAAGATATCTGCAAATGAAAAACTTGAAGATTTATTAGATGAAGTTCTAAAAAATACCGAACAAGTCAAAAACATGGCAGGCAATAATATATCTGATGATGGAAAGTAAGTATGAGCGCTCAATTAATAGCAAACCCTACGGTAACAGATGAGTATGATTTACTCGAAGATATAGTTAATAAAAGTAATATTGCAAAGTCTGATGATGAAAAAATGCGGGCAAAGTCACAAATTGCTGAGTTAGCTAACGAGGTGATGCAAGGCACGGTGACATTGTCAGATAATCTGGCAGCTTCTATTGATAGTCGTATTGCTCAGATCGATGCGCTGATTTCAAAGCAGCTAACCACCGTTATGCATGCCCCAGAGTTTCAAAAGCTGGAATCAAGTTGGCGCGGCTTACATTACTTATGTAGCCAAACACCCTCTGAGTCTATGTTAAAGATTCGTATGCTCAACACGACCAAACGTGAGCTGACCAAGGATTTTCAGTCTTCTATAGATTTTGATCAAAGTACATTGTTTAAGAAAATCTATGAAGAAGAGTTTGGTAGCTTTGGTGGTGAGCCTTATGCTGCCTTGGTTGGCGATTTTGAGTTTACTCGTCAAAATGCTGATATGTACTTATTAGAACAAATCTCACATGTGGCAGCCTCAGCACATGCACCCTTTGTGTCTGCTGCATCGGCCGAAATGTTTGGGTTGGATTCATTTACTGATATTGGTCGACCAAGAGACTTATCTAAAATATTTGAAACAGCAGAGTATATTCGATGGCGTGCCTTTAGGCAATCTGATGATGCTCGCTATGTCGCATTGACAGTGCCTAGTTTCTTAGGCCGCCTGCCTTACAACCCTAAGGATGGCACAGTGGTTGATGGATTTAACTTTGTTGAAGGTGTTTCAGGATCCAATCATGATGATTACTTATGGGTAAATGCCGCCTATGCTTTTGCATCACGCTTGACCTCAGCATTTTCTGATTACCGCTGGTGTGCAGCAATACGCGGCGTAGAAGGGGGTGGCTTGGTTGAAGGCTTGCCTGTTCATACCTTTAAAACAGATGAAGGTGATTTGGCGCTTAAATGTCCAACCGAGATATCTATTACAGATCGACGTGAAAAAGAGTTAAGCGACTTGGGTTTTATTCCGTTAGTCCATTGCAAAAACACCAATTACGCGGCTTTTTTTGGCGCTCAATCTGTGCAAAAGGCCAAAACCTATCAGAATGATGATGCCAATGCGAATGCTATGTTGTCTACGCAGCTGCAATATATTATGGCAACCTCTCGTATTGCTCACTACCTAAAAGCGATGATGCGCGATAAAGTCGGCAGTTTTTTAGCACCAGGTAACGTGGAATCTTTTTTGAATGATTGGATCTCGCGTTATGTCTTACTCGATGATGGCGCCTCACAAGAAGCAAAAGCGCAGTATCCGCTACGTGAGGCATCAGTACAAGTTGTGGAAGTGCCAGGAAAGCCTGGAGTCTACAAATCTGTGGTTTTTTTAAGACCACACTTTCAGCTCGATGAGTTGTCAGTTTCTTTGCGTCTGGTCACACAACTGCCGCAAACCAGCAACAGCTGATCGTGTCAAACCAGTAGTAAATAAGAACCACTAAAACACATTAATTGTTATTAAAGGGTATGCAATATGAAGGATATTTACATTCAGTTCCGTGGTAAATATAAGATTGATGGCGAGTCTCGTGATAGTGAGCATAAAGGTTGGCTTGAGGTAAATGCTTGGGATCATTTAATTCGCCAACCAAAATCAGCGACAGCGAGTAGTGTCGGTGGTCATACCTCTGAGCGCTGCGAACATGCAGATATGTCATTTGTCAAAGACCTAGACTCAACAAGTCCAAAGCTCTGGGAAGCGTGTTCTGCTGGTTATACATTTGACGAGATCCAAATTGATTTTTATCGTGCAAATGGCGATAAGCGCGTTAAATACCTTGAAATTAAATTAAAGCATGCGCTCATTTCAAGTGTTGAGCCAATGGTGCGTGCAGAAGGCGTACCAACAGAGAAGGTAGGTATCAAATACGCGGCAGTTGAGTGGACTTATACTCAGCAAGATATCGATGGTACGGCAAAAGGTGCGGTGACTAAGAAATGGTCACTTGCCAACAACACTGCGACTTATACGGCCTAACATAGATAAATCGATAGCATCCATATTAGGGCGTGTTCAACACGCCCTAATTGCTCATAAAAAGAAAGGTCGTTTTTGAGCCTTTCTTTTTTGTCATAAGAGCACATAGGTTAAAAGTGAGAAGTATGAGTTATAGCGATACGAAAAGTGGGTTTCGTCTTAACCTGTTTGAGCAGCTGTTTGATGATCAGCCGCGCTATCATGAGCAGCAAATGGTGGTGCGCCGTCTGAATATTAATGAGCTCAAGGCTTCTGTTGCAAAAGACTTGGAGGCGCTGCTTAATACGCGCTGTGTGATGTCAGATCGTCTACAAGAGTATCCAACTGCCAGTGCCTCTGTGCTTAACTTTGGCATTTTAGACTTTGTCGGTTTGAGTAGTGCCAACCCAGCAGACTGTGACTATATCTGCCGCCAGATTGCAAAAACTATAGAACAGCAAGATCTTCGACTTAGAAATGTTCGAGTGTCACTAGATATTGGCGCAGTTGACGTCAATCAGCTTTGTTTTTCTATTGAAGCATTACTTAAGGTTTATCCTGCTCGTGAGTTGGTCAGCTTTGATGCGTTTTTTGAACCCAGCTTTCAGCGTTATTATGTTAAGTGAATACGGCAAGCTCAGTCATATATGCAGATGTTAGAGCCATGGTTATCGATATATTGAGGCGTTATGGATAGTTTACTTCCTTACTTTGAGCATGAGTTGACACTTTTTAATAAGCAATCTAAAGAATTTGCAAAAAAGTATCCTAAAATTGCCAATCGCTTGTTGATGGCACATGATACGGTGGACGATCCTCATATCGAACGCCTGATTCAAGCTTTTTCACTCATCAGCGCACGCATCAATAAAAAATTAGATGACTCTTATGCTGATTTTACAGAGTCGCTTTTATCAGTATTGTATCCTGATTATATCAAGCCATTTCCATCGGTCTCTATTGCTCAGTTTAATTTAGGTGTACACGCACATAATTTAAGCGAACCTATTACTGTGGACAAACACCACAAGTTTTTTACTCAAAAAATAAATGGTACTGCGTGCCAGTTCCAATCTACCCAAGCGGTGACATTGTTTCCCCTTAGCGTCAGTGATGTTCGGTTTGAAACACATCAGGAAGTCAGCGACCCTCAGCATGGGTTGCTAAATGGTTGTATCAGCATTCAGTTTAAAGGGCTAAATGCAGGATTTGACTACCAGCAGCTACTACATCTTGGTGTTGATTTATATATAGATCAAGATGCTAGCCAAGGCACGAGCCTTTGGGACTTACTATGGTGTGATGTTAAGCAGACTCACATCATTACTCATAAAAAATATGTTATTGCTGGCAGTCCGTTCAAACCTTTGGGGTTTGAGCCTGAGCAGCAATTACTGCCCAACCATCGCGCTCCCAACTCATCAGCCGCGCTTTTAAAAGAGTATTTTTATTTTCCAGAGAAGTTTAACTTTTTACAACTAGACCTAAGTGATCACAGCTCACAGTTCACTATAGATAGTAGTGGGTTTGAGTTGCGCTGTTATTTTAAATTCGATAAAAAAAACACCATACGTCTTAAAAATTTACAGCAGCTCGACAGCAGCAGTCTTAAATTGTTTTGTACGCCTGTAGTTAACTTGTTTAAAACCGCTGCTAAGCCTATTTTGGTCACACAGCAGTCGATGTATTATGACTTGGTTCCAGATGCACGTACACTCTTTCAACACGAAGTTTATGATGTTGAGAAGGTAATTGAGTCAAAGCAGATTAATAACCGACAAGTCCAGCAGGTTTATCATCCTTTTTACGCGCTTACGCACTATGAACAAAAAAACGATGGTCGTTATTATCATGTCAAACGTGACAAAGATATGGCGGACTTTCAGCAAGGGTTTGAGTATCAAATATTATTCACAGATAAGTCGTCTGTAGCGACAACAGGGTCAGTTAGTATGAGTGCGGTTTTGACCTGCACTAATAGAGACTTACCCTCTCAAATTGTATTTGGTCAGAGCCGCGGAGATCTGTTTTGCGATAGCATGACAGGCTTTAGTAGCGTGTCCTTACTCAAACAGCCATCGCGAACCGCACGGTTTGAGTACACTGGCGATGAGCGCTGGCGGCTGATTTCGATGCTGAGTCTCAACTTTTTATCGCTCGCGTCAAAAGATGCTAAGCTCATTAAAGAGTATTTATCGCTTTATGATATTACTCAGTCAGCTTCTAATGCGCTACTAATAGACGGTATCGTATCAGTTGAGACACGAATTGAAGCACGAAGAATTCAGCGCACTCCGCAGCCAGGATTTGTTCGTGGCACCATTATTGATATTTGTATCAATCGCAGTCATTTTTCTGGAGTAAGTATTCGTCAGTTTGCACAGTTATTGTCTTATGTGCTTGGGTATCATGCCAGCTTAAATAGCTTTGTAGAAGTAATCATATTAGATGCCGTGACCAAAGAGGAGGTTTGTCGATGCCAGCCAAGAAGTGGTCTGACACCTCTTATATAGATATAGCGCCACTGTTTGATGAGCCGCAGCGATTTGATTTGCTGCAAGCGGTCAGATTGCTGCACCGTCAAGCTCAAATTGGAAATGTGCCAATTGAGATACGCTTTCGTTCCTCATTATCCTTGGCCTATCCGCTTGCTGAGATTGAGTCGATGACATTAGTACCTCAAGAGTCGATGGATAACTGTGTTAGACAGGTCGAGATCTATCCTGCGCACATTGGCTTGACAGGCCCTATGTCTGCGCTGCCAGCTTTTTATACTAATCAGCTTGCGATGCGTGTGCGTCATATCAAAGACGGTGCTGCGCCTGAGTTTTTAGATTTATTTAACCATAGATTGACCAGTTTGTACGTAAAAGCCAGCTGGTTTTATAACCTGCCTATACAGTATGAGCTAGATGACAATCAAGACAAGTATTTACTAAGTTTACGGGCTCTAGCACGCCAGCCTACTAGACTCACCAGTATCGACAGTTTGATCGCCTATGCAGGTAGGATTTCGCCTGGTCGGTTGAGCGCTGATCAGCTGGCACATGTGCTGTCTCACTTTTTGAAAATCAAGGTCAGTGTTGAGCAATTCATCCCTGAGTGGTTTGATCTACCTGCTACAGAGCAGACAGCTCTCGGTACGCAGCATGTGCAGCTAGGGGTCTCAGCGTTTTGCGGAGCGAGGGTAATTCAGTTTGATAGTAAAATCAAAATAATCTTTCATCAATTAGATGCCGAGCGTTATATTCGTCTGCTGCCGCAGGGCGATATTCATCAAGTTATTACAGAGTTTATACGCAAATGGTGTGGGGTGTGTTTGGCGATTGATGTGCAGCTTGAGCTTGATAAAAAGGAAGTAAAGCCGTTGTCACTATCAGAAAGTGAGTTTGGCGGATTGGGCCGTGGAGGATTTTTGGTATCTCAGCCTGCCTATACAGACTTTAAAGACACTTATTATGCATTACCTGTTCAATAAAAAAGGAAGAGTTTTATGAGTCAATTAAAAGCAGTAATCACAAGGTTGACGCCCAGCTGCCGCAAATGCTTACAACAAGCGGCCCGCTTATGTATCGAACAGGGTAATCGTGATGTAGATGTGCTGCATTTTTTATATGAGCTAAGTCGTTCGCCTTATAATGATTTTAGCCAAATTCTAAAAACCAATAAAATTGACTCTACTTTTTTAAAAGAAGCGTTATTAAATAAGATAGAAGAATTGCCATCTGCTATGGGTGTGACCCCTGTGTTTAGTGTACAGCTCATCACCCTGCTAGAGGACGCTTGGATGCTTGCTAGCAGTCAATATACTGATAAACATGAGCATACTAAGCCTCAAATCGAGATTCGCTCAGGGCATATTTTGCTAGTGTTGCTGGGTTATGATAGTTATCAGGCGCTATTACATGCTTTGCCTGATTCATTATGTTTGATCGATCGTCACGTTTTAAAAAACGACTATGAAAAACAATGCGCTGGCAGTACAGAAAGCAGTGAGGTGGCGAGTTATGCTCATGTAGAGGGCGCTCATCCCTCTCAGTCGCTGGATAATACTCAAGAGCGCTTTGGGGTGGATGATGATAGGGTGTCTACTGAAACGACCACCCCTGCACTGGATAAGTATACCCATGATTTGACAGCGAAAGCCTGTGCTGACGAGATCGATCCTGTCATTGGACGTGAGTTTGAGATACATCAATTAATTGATATATTGATTCGGCGACGCCAAAACAATCCTATTTTGACGGGTGAAGCAGGCGTTGGTAAAACTGCTGTGGTAGAAGGGTTGGCACAAAAGATAGTCTTAGAGCAAGTGCCCGACCAACTAAAAAATATCGTAATCCGCACCCTTGATTTAGGGCTGCTGCAAGCCGGTGCAAGTGTTAAAGGAGAGTTTGAAAACCGCTTAAAACAAGTCATTGAAGAAGTGCAGTCATCGACTCAGCCTATCATATTGTTTATTGATGAAGCGCATACCTTAATCGGTGCTGGCGGGCAGGCTGGTCAAAATGACGCGGCTAATTTACTAAAGCCAGCATTGGCAAGAGGTGAGCTTAGAACCATCGCCGCAACGACGTGGTCTGAGTACAAAAAATACTTTGAAAAAGACGCCGCCTTATCTCGCCGCTTTCAAGTCGTCAAAGTCGATGAGCCTGACATCGAAACGGCGATTGCTATGATTCGCGGGTTACGTCAAAAGATGCAAGCACACTTTGCTATCTCCATTGATGATGACGCTTTGCAGGCCGCCGTTGAGCTGTCAGCGCGTTATCTGAGTGATCGACAACTGCCTGATAAAGCGGTGAGTTTGTTAGATACCGCTGCTGCTCGAGTGAGCTTGTCTAAAACTGCTTTACCCAACCAACTCGATCAGTTGCATGCTACCGAGCAGCAGATACAGCAGCACATCAGTAGCCTCAACCAACAGCTTGAACGTATCGGTTTGATGGAAGACAAACACAAGGTTAGTCAAAAAATTGCAGTATTAGACGAACAGCGTCAGCTAAACCAGCAGAAAATCCATGAGATGACAGCATGCTGGCAAGAGCAGTTGGCGCTGAACGCGCAGCTAGATCAACTTGGACGAGTATTAAATGACAGTATAGACGATGAGGGTCAGCCGTTGAGTGCTCAGGCACGGTTGGATACGCAGTCGGATTATCAAGAAGTCGCCCAAGCATTAGAGCGTGCTCAAAAAAAGTATCGATTAGTGCACCCAACTCTGGATCGTCAGGTTATCAAGCAGATTGTCTCTGATTGGACAGGAATACCCCTCAATGACATGGCAGGTGACGAAAAACACCGTCTTTTGAATTTGCAAAACACGCTACAAGCACGGCTTATCGGCCAAGACCATGCTATTGACGCTATCGCTAAGCGCATCCATACAGCCAAAGCACGCCTTGATGATCCCAATCGCCCTCAAGGTATATTTATGCTGGTAGGGCCAAGCGGGGTGGGTAAGACAGAAACAGCGCTGGCATTGTCCGATGTGCTCTACGGCGGCGCACGTAACTTAATCACTATCAACTTATCAGAATATCAAGAAGCACATAGTGTGGCTTCCTTAAAAGGTTCGCCGCCGGGCTATGTAGGGTATGGTGAGGGCGGAGTGCTGACAGAAGCGGTCAGACGTCGTCCTTATAGTGTGCTATTACTTGACGAGGTCGAAAAAGCCCATCCCGACGTTTTAGATTTGTTTTATCAGGTGTTTGACAAAGGGGTCATGGAAGATAGCGAAGGGCGTTTAATCGACTTTAAAAACACGCTTATCATGCTGACTAGCAATGTCGGCTCCTCTACTATTATGCAGCAATGTATCAATACTGATCCTACCGTTACTGACTTTTGCTTACCTGGCAGTGATCATCTAAAACAAGCGATTAATCCGCAGTTGTATAAGGCATTTAAGCCAGCGTTTTTGGGTCGACTGACAGTGATTCCATATTATCCATTGACAGATGATGCACTTGCGGAAATTATTCGCCTTAAGCTAGACAAAGTCACGAGTCGTATTCGTGCTCATTATGATGTGCCGTGTATCGTCGATTCGGAGGTTATTGAGCTGATATTGTCACGTTGTCATGAAGTGGACTCAGGGGCACGTAATGCCGATGCGATTATTAGCCAAACGTTACTGCCAAAGATTGCCACTCAACTGCTCGCTCATGATGAAACAAAAAGGATGCTCAATCAAATTACCGTCTTTGTTAATGATGAGGATCACATCGATTGCCGTTTAGTTAGTGACTCTATTGTAGCACTCAGTCAAATGGCGCAAGAAAGTCAGAATCAGGAAGCATCATGATGAATGATACGAATATGACGCCCATAAGTACACTTATCGCGCCTATTATGGACTCCCATCACGGTGTGGGCGAGGATTTGACTTTTGATATGAGTCTCGAGGCTATTGCCGCTGCTCGTCAAGAGGACGATCCACTGCTGGCGCAAGGAACTTGGGTGACCGAGCTTAAGGTTGCTGATTGGGCGTTTGTAAAAAAAGAGTGTGCCAGACTTTTGGTGAATAAAAGTAAAGACTTAAAGTTGGCACTCTGGTACGTTGATGCGCTTAGTCACACCAATCATTTGGCAGGTGTTGGTCACGGATTACAGCTATTGCAAGCTCTCAATGATGAATACTGGCTGACGATGTATCCGCCGTTAGATGGTGAAGAAGATAGCATGGATATTAGGGCAGGCCTGCTGTCATGGTTCGTCAAAGCGTTGACAGATGATCTTAAGCAGCTGCCTCTTTCTGATAGTAAGAGTAATATTTATAACTATAACTATTATTTAACTGCTCGCGAACACGATAAACAGCGGCAAAAAAACCCAGATGATGATAGTGGTCAGTTGAGCTTAGATGAGTACAACCAAGCCATTAAAGACAGTCATGATAGCTGGCAACGAACCCTTATCACAGAGCTGAGTCTGGTCAAAACGCAGTGGCAACGCCTAACCGATCAGCTAAATGATCTGATGGGAATGGACGCCCCCGTCTTTGCGCCTGTCACTGATCTATTAGACGCGTTAATACAGCATTTAACGCCGCTGATTCCTGAGCAAGTGATGTTAGACGATACATCGACAGAAGCGATGACTGATGATAATCATGAAACAGTACAGGTTCGCGCTAAGACATCCAGTACTGCCGTATCGCAAGGTTTTGAGCCAAACAGTGGTGATCATCAAAGCAACCGCCGGCAAGCACTCAAACTATTAAGGCAAATCCAAGACTATTTTGCGACCAATGAGCCACACAGTCCTGTGACGTTTTTACTTGGCCGTGCCATTGATTGGGCAGATATGCCACTGGACCAATGGCTTTCGCATATCATCAAGAGCGAAGATCAGCTTGCCAGTATTTCTGACATGATTGGTATTCAGCCAAAACGAGAGTCGTCTAACGATGGTTATTGATGGGTTTTTCAATTAGACAGTTGTTTGAGCGGCAAGTAAGGTTTGAGCAATTTATGTATTTTATGTAGACAGCATCCCTAAATTTTATCATTTTAAACTTTCAACTTTTGGACTTAGAGAGAAGGGCGCATCATGGTATGGACTCAAACTAAGCGGCACGTGCAACTTACTAGCGCCCATCCTGATATCGCCATGAGTCTGATACAGCAAGCAGACCTTGTTGAGAGTCTGCTCGGCATGCCATTGCCTGATAGTGTCTGGGATAAGCCTGTCTTGATGCCAGCGCCCACCGCCTATCCAAGTCCCTACCACCAAGATCAACGTCAGCTATCTTATCAGCAGCGCCAGCTCGCCCTCTATTGTGGCTACCGTATCAGCCTCACCTTGCTACATCCCCAAGCAGGGCTGGATACCAAAGGCTGGCTAGGGCAAAGTCTTGCTATTCACTGGTATACGGCTGATACGCTACTGCCGAGCCAAATTCGCCACGGTATCATCACCGAAGTCATCGCTTTAGGTAGCAACAGTGGTATGGCCGCCTACCGCATCATCTGTGAACCAGCTCTTAGTCAGCTACGCTTAAGCAGT
Source organism: Psychrobacter halodurans (assembly GCF_017498075.1). Taxonomy (NCBI): domain Bacteria; kingdom Pseudomonadati; phylum Pseudomonadota; class Gammaproteobacteria; order Moraxellales; family Moraxellaceae; genus Psychrobacter; species Psychrobacter halodurans. Next base: position 4,685 of record NZ_JAGBKN010000037.1, on the reverse strand, counting down.
CACAACCGCCGTCACCATCATTTAAGTCTAAGTGAGCTTATCAAAGATATTATTAGCCCATATAACATAAACGTTGAGATTGACGAGCGCTTAAGTAGCGCTGGCGACTATCATATTCAGCATAGTGTGCAATATAATCAAACCGATCTGGCTTACTTAACTCAGTATTTGGCACTTTTTGGTGTTACTGGCTACTACCGTCATGATACAGACCGTCATACCTTGGTTTTATTACCGCATGATGCCGAAGCCTTGCGCCCAGACGCCAGTGATATTCACAGTACCTTAAGCCAAAACCCGGCCAGTCTTGCTGATAGACAAGATCGTATCACTGCCATACGCCCACAAATAGGCCAGCACATCCAAAACAGCGAGTTTTACCGCTACGACAACCGCCTCGTTGGACTATATAGTGGACATAGTAGTACAGAGCAAACGATAGAATCCGCCAGTCCGATCGTACATAAACGCTTCATCCACAGCCATAGCTATCTAAACGACGACGGACTGGACAAACTTGCGACTCGCTATCAGAAAAGCAAAGTGCAATTGGCTAATATAGGTAGTCTTACAGGCAATATCCGTCACTTGAGTCTACCCAGCGTCCACGACATTGCAGGCAATCCTTATGTCACCGAACCAATAAGCCTAGTCTCCATTCACCACAGTATCAACAACCACATACCAGCGGACTGGCTTGGACATGCGCCCTTTGACCCGATAACCTTGCAGCCCAATACAAACCATGCACATGATAATGACAACATCCACCATATCAGCGCCTGCTATCTGCCATTTCCGCATCATCACCATATCCCCTTTGGTGAACAGCTGGACAAACTTGGCGCACCGCATCCCAGTCTCACAGGACTCATGAGTGCCAGTATCGTTGATACCGCCAGTGGCAGCGCCGTAGACACTGACCGCAACCACCGCGCTCATATCCGTTACCACTGGCAAAGTGAAGATAGTAGCGACGACAGCAGCCACTGGATACCCATCGCCAGCCACCTCGTCGGCGATCACATGGGACACACCCAGCCTTTGCGCCACGGACAGCATGTCCTCATTGACTTTATCGGTGGTGACATCGCCCATCCGATCATCATCGGCAGCACTCATAATGGACAGGGTAACGACGACGCCCAGCACAACCGCATCGCCAGTGATACAGACTTCATTGACGCTACCAGCCCCGTTTGGTTTATCAACCAAAGCCATGCGTATCCCATAGACGGTATCAAGACTCAAAGTATTGATAGCAGTCGAACAGGCGAGGCGACTAAAGACCACGCTATCAACGGCTACAACCAGCTGATGTTTGACGCTCATCCTGACAGTCCGCAGATTAACGTCTATAGCAGCAGCTATCAAAGTAGTCTAACTATTGGACATCTGTATCAGCACACCGACCATACTCGCGGTCAAGCTCGTGGACAAGGCATCAGCATAGAAACTCAAGCCGCCGCTAATGTGCAAGGGAGTACAGGTATCCATATCAGCAGTCAAACATCAGGCAGTCAATCAAAGCAGCATATGAGCCATGACAGTCATAGCAAACTGCAAACCGCGGATCAGCATCAACAAGCTTACGCGCAGCTAGCTGACACCCATCAGCCAGTTGGACTAGAAGGCAATGCTAGTAACAAGCAAAGCGGCAATAAAGCAGACAGTCAAACCCCCTTTGCCGAATTTAGCCAAGACACCAACGACAACAACTTAAATGAATCTGGACAATGGCAACAGCCGCATGTACTGATCGACTCCCAGCGTCATCTAGCCCTATTAAGTGGACAACACAGCCAGCAGACCAGCACCAAGAATACACATAGCCACGCCACTGATAACACCCATTATCACAGTCAAACCCAGATGAATCAATTGGTGGCAGGGGATATTCACTACTACAGCAATAAAGCCCAAACTCATACCGCAGCGCATGGTGATGTGACCATACAAGCGCATCAGAACGAGATGCGACTTGATAGTGAACAAGTACTGCGCCTGCACAGTCGAGACAGTGTTGAGATTATCGCGCCTGATACGCTGTTGCTAAAAGCGGCAGGGAGTGGCATTGAGATATCAGGTGGCAATGTGACCTTTATCACGCCAAAGCAGGTCGGGTATAAGGCGAGTAAGGTGGATTGGGGTAGTGGGGGTGGAAGTAATCGAGACGTAAAACTAAAAAAAAGCAATATGAAAAAAGAAGATATGGAAATTCAATATGTGGATGCCTATGGTAATTATCCAAAAAATGAAACTATACGAGTTCGGTTAAATAATGAGGAAATAATTACAAAAGCACTAGATGATAATGGGAAAACTATTATTGAAGCTGCACCCTACGGTTCTATAATTGCAAAACAGACAAGACATAAATAAAAGGTGCTATTATGAGCAATACTCAAACTACATATATTGATTTGCCTGGCGAAAATGTCGTAACAAATCGTCAAAAATCCAAGTTAAAAGTAATATTGAGAAACCATCGCGACATTATCCTAGATATAGATACTGGAAGTGGAGGAAAATTAACTGCACAGTGTGATTCACTAGAAGGTATTTTACCGAAAGATAGTAAGTTTGACAGGAAAACTAGTTTCTACTCTAGAGATAATGAGCGGATAATCAATAGAGGTAAAGCGTTGATTTTTAAAGATGGAAATTCGCAACACTTGTATGTATCAAGAGAATTTGAAGGTGTTTTGACTATATACAAAGGAAGAAAAATCGTTATAAGGATTCCTGTTAAAAAGTTTGATAATACTTCATTCAGTAACGATCCCTTAGAAAAGCCAGCGCCAATTCTGATAAGAATAAATAAAAATAGTGGATTAAGCATACGTGACTGGTCAAATGGTACAGATCGTTCACATGCATATATAAGTCAAATATTCGATACTAGTAACCTAGTCAAAGATATTAGAGCAGATAAAAGTATGACAGGTTGGGAGGACTATGGTAAAGGAAGTCTTATGATTCCAACTATAGAAATACTTACACCAAATGATATACAGAACATTCCAGAAGATATCTGGAAATATTTAGGTGAAGGTAATAAATCTGTATTAAGTGCGGATGTTGATCAATATGGAATCATAACTCAAAACTTGCTTTATAATCAAATTGGGGCATCGGTTGCTTTTACAGCTGATAATTGGAAATGGTTGAAGGAAACTATAAAAAAGAAAAAAAAGGGAGGTTTTGAAATTGTGAAGGTGCACTTCAAACGGGGCACAGTAAAATCAGGTGAAAGGAGACTTTATGCATATTTTTCTGGATATACTAAAAGTAATAACTACTTTAAAACAGGTGTAAGACAACTCTCAAGTAATCCAGTTGTCATGCCTTTTACATCAGGAGCAGGATCAGTATCGGGTATAAAGCAAGCTCTTAAACAAAATTTATCAGGTACCTTTAAGAACAATGCACTAGTATATTTCGTACTAAGTTCTGCAATATCTTTAGCAGAGTGGAAAGCAGATCAGAGTGCTGATGGCTACGACTTAGCTGGAGCTCTTATTTCCAATATCATTAAAGCTATAATAATATCAGCAGCTGTCACTATTCTTGCTGGTACGTTAGTAGCTGTAATTGCCGCCATAGTAGCAGGGGGGTCTGCAGTAGCAATACCAGCAATCGTTATAGGTGCAATATATGTAGGTTTAGGTATTCTAGTAGGATTAGCAGTAGAATATTTCGAGAAGAAATTGACTAATGGAAAAGGGATTAGTAGTTTTATGAGTGTTATGTTGAGAAATATTGGCGAATGGTTAAAAGATACTTTCAAAGAATTGAATACAAAAAGTAATCACTCATACGAAAAATTTGATTACGATTTTTGTAGGGCGTGCTAGAATTATGATAAGTCAAAAGTATGAAAGAATATCCGCAATCAACGAAATATACTCTAAAACTATAATTGGTCTAGGCGTGCTTATAGCTATCATTGGATATATGATTCATGGTATATATAATGTTAGTATATATAATTATCTTGCTGAACTATTAATAGTTTTTATCTTAGCGATATTTGCATATATAAATAGAAAGGGTTTTTATAAAAAAATATTAATATATAGTCTTTTTGTATTACTATTTATTTATAATCTCATATTATTTGGTCTAAGTATAACTTTTATAAATTATTATCTAATACAATTTATTATTTCTTTGTTTATCATTGTTGTAACTTTATACTCATTATTTTCTATAAAATATATAGATTTTAGTTATTTGAAAGAAGAAGGGTTTGATAATAACTATCTATTTTCTATTTTTTATAGAAAAAACCTTCTTTTTAATAGAAAAATATGGTATGTAATGTCAAGTGTCTTATTTCTCTCTACGCTAACTTATTTTTTTAATAGTACCTTAGCATCTTTTATGTACGCATCTTTTCTAATATTGTGCTTGTTAAGTTTCTACTCTTTTATTATTTTTACGGTAGTATATACTTATAAGTTAGATGAATATTATCCAGACTGATTATTTTGTATGGACTAGAAGTTAAAAATGACTAGGATAAAAAGTTTTGTGATTGATGTTTTTAGACTATAGTAAAGCCCGCCCAAAAGTGTTATAAACTAATTATAGTCAGTCTTTTATAAATAAGATACAATGCTTTTAAAATAAAGAGAAAGATATAATCATTATGACTTACTCAGCAGACTTTCGAACGCAAG
>NZ_JAGBKN010000036.1:0-19963 GCF_017498075.1 Psychrobacter halodurans | reverse complement strand
TGCCAAACATCGTCAAATAGCGGGTTTATATCCCGATATTAACGGCGCTATTTTCCTTGTTTGACCGCAATTTATCTCATTTTTATCACCATTTTCGAAATAAAGACACGCCCTAGTAAGTATGTCTCTGTTTTACTTTAAGCCTTTCTTTAAGCTTTTGCTTAAATGGCGCATTCGGGTAGGTCTCAGTGTGAGATAGTTACGTGTCTCAACTGAAACATTACTTAACGTAGCATTTGCACAACAACCTGTTGATTGTGAACGGATACTTAATACTTTTATAATAACAAAAGTTGAATGTATGAGTTGAACCTACAAAGCGGTGAACCTGTAAAGTATTGTTAAAAAAAGCATTGTGAAGAGTGTAATTACATAAATACGTATTAACGGAGGAATTATCCAATGGATATTATCAGTCATCTAACACGGACCGTCAGCCCTGCAGTACTAGGAGATGATCACAGCCCAGCCAAAGAAAGCTTGCTTGAGCAGTTTTATGCTATCTTTGCCGCGCGTCTTGCCGACCATGATACTTATGGACGCTTTGCAAATGAAAACATCGCCCGTGACGATCAAGAGTTTTATGACCGCGTCTGGACAGAAGGCGCTCACCGCGATCAAATCTCGCGTGAGCTGGCGGGCAAGCACAATGTCGATGCTACCGCCGCTCGCGGCTTGATTGCGATGGCAGCACCGCTCGCATTTCATGAAATCAAAAGCTTAGCAGGCACTACGCCTGTGCCGCAGTTCTTAAATGATAATTTGGCCAGTTATCAGCATCATATTCCTGCATGGGCAAGTACGGTCTTGCCAGCTGGCATGTTGGCGGCTACCCCAGCTGCGGGTGGTACTCGTATCTCTGATACCACCAGCACCGCACCATTGCAGCATACCGAAGAAGAAAAAGGCAGCTTTATGAAAGCGCTGCTACCGATTATTGGTTTGATCATTTTGGGGGCGCTGGCATGGGCGCTACTCAGAGGCTGTCAAGAGAACCCTGAACCTGTTGCCACACCAGTTGCCAGTGAGCAACAAGCAGCAGGCGATGAGCAAGTGGCAGTTGCAGCAGATGTAGAGCCTGCCTCACTGCGTATCGCGACGGGCGAAAACAATGAGCTGTATGCCTGCCGTATGAATGCCGGTGACGAAACCCTACAAAGCAAAGTGATGAACGCACTGACTGCCGCATTTGGCGATGAAGCCAATAAATGCCGCGCAGACGTCGATGATAACTTTGCCACCGATATGCCAGCCGCCGCTCAGCTTGCTTCTATTTTGCCCATCGTCAAAAACGTGCCAAACGCCAGCATGATCATAAAAGGTGATACCATCACCGTCAACGCCCCAGACGAAGCAGCGTTACAACAGCTAGTGACCGATTTACAAGCGGCTGCACCTGCCATGACTGTCCAAGCGGAAGGCCCACTAGACTTACAAGGCGAGATTGACGACAGTCTAACGGCCGCTGATGCCGCTATGAACAACTTGGGTGACAATCCAGACCCTCGTGATGTGGCGCGCGCCTTGAGCATACAAGTGATTAATTTTGAATTAGACAAAGCGATCATCCCTGATGCCAACAAAGCGCTACTGGACCGCGCGGCTAAAATCATCAATGAAGTACCAGATATGGAGCTGATGATTATCGGCCATACAGATAGCCAAGCGTCTGACGACTACAATATCGAGTTGTCACAAGAGCGCGCCGATGCTGTCAAAGAGTATTTGGTCGCCCAAGGAGTCGATGCCAGCAAACTGTCCACCAAAGGTATGGGTGAGTCAGAGCCAATCGCCGATAACTCAACTGAACAAGGCCGTTTCCGCAATCGCCGCATCGAGTTTGTCGTAAACGATGAGATCAATGTGGCAAATGAAGGCATGATAATCAGTAACGATGCGCTTGATCCAGACTTAAACCCGCTAGATAGTAACAACGATGACTTATTGCCAGATGGTGATGATGTCACTCAAGGTAGCGCTATCGATCCAGCAAACTAATATCAGCTGTGCTCAAAAAACCGCTTCTTATTAAGAAGCGGTTTTTATTTATCACAAATGTAATAATCAAAAACAAAGTATTGAATCTAGGGCGTGCCCTCATTTTAAAAATGGCAATAAAAAAGAGCTGCGATTATTTATAAGTGGTGGGGTCTATTGAGTCACTAGCAGAATGATTAGCAGGTGTCTCGGCCGCTGCAAAAAACGCCTGCATCACGTTTTGCTTGGCTTGCTGCCAGTAGTCAAACTGCTGACAAGTTGACTCAAGATCGCCTTGCCATGCTGGTATCTTGCCGGACATAGATTTGACACGGTTTTGGTTAGGATAGGGCAGCTCTTGCGCTGCTTGGGCGGCTTCATGAGCCGCGATACGGTCATTACAGACCAAAGCAATATCGCAGCCTGCGTTGATGGCCGCTTTTACCCGCGCACTGACATCGCCTGCTGCCTGCGCACCTGCCATCGACAAATCATCTGAAAACAGCACACCATCAAACTCTAATTGCTCACGGATGATGTCTTGTAGCCAAATCTTTGAAAACCCTGCAGGTTTATTATCCACTTGCGAAAAAATCACATGGGCGGGCATCAGCGCATCGAGCCATGGTAGGGTTTGGGCAAAGGGCTGCATGTCACTATTGATGATCTCATCCAAGCTGCGATTATCAATCGCTTCTGCCACGTGTGAGTCAGGTGCGATGGCACCGTGCCCAGGGAAATGTTTGCCTGTGGTCGCCATGCCAGCGGTTTTCATGCCGCGCATAAACTGAGAGGCCAAGGCAATGATGGCTTGCGGCTCTTGATGAAAACTGCGATCGCCGATGACTTGGCTGATACCGCCTCTATCAAGCACAGGTGCAAAGCTCAAATCAATCCCCACGGCCAGCACTTCTGTCGCCATCAGATAACCGCAGTCATAAGCGAGGCTTAGCGCCTGCGCCGGATCTTGCTCAAACCGCTCACCCAGCTTGCCCATCGCTGGCAAAGGGCTAAAGCCGTTGCGTAGTCGTGCCACGCGCCCACCTTCTTGATCGACGCCGATCAAGATATCAGGATTGTGGTAGCGTATGTCATCACAAAGCTGGCGCACTTGCGCGGCGTCAGCGACGTTGCGGGCAAACAAAATCACACCGCCGACTTGTGCTTGTTTGATTAAACTGACATCTTCAGCGGTCAGAGCAGTACTATCGATATCAATCATTAAAACGCCATACATTGCGTTATCCTTTTTGGTTATTACTTGATAAGTGGTTATCTTAAAATGCGGCTGTTACTGTCATTTAATAAGATTAACAATAAGGAGTACTAAGACGGGTGACGGTATTTGTGAAGACTGTACAGCTTGAGTCCCATCGATTCGTTACAGACACGCCTTAGTATATTGTGTAGATGGCCTTATTATGACAGTTATTAGGCACGGCGTATAATGCGCCAGATAAATGGCTTTAAATTGATGAGCTTATGGGGTTTAATGAGTGATCTCGTCGATGTACGAAAAGCGCTAGCAGCGCAAAGATGGACTGCGATAAATATGACAGAAAGTTTGGTACAGAGCGGCGTAGCGTGTAAGATTGTTTATACAGTTTAAGACAGTTTTATATGGATGCTCGTGATAATATTGATTGATTTTTCACGATATTTTAATGCTATCTGATCACTTCTGTATAGAATGCCGTATAGGTAGTCAGCTATTACAATCACTACAATCTGCGATACCAATGATTGTAATAACAGAGAGGGTATCAAGATAGCAGCAGAGCAAAGCCTTCTGGATTTTTACAATAACGATATTATTACTCACTTAAAAAACTAGGTATATATGATGAAAAAACAACCAGCACAGTGGTTACTCAGTGCAGTGTCAGTGGGCATCGCCGGTATTATTTTAACCCAAAGCTATAGCACCGCTGTGGCAGAGACCAGCACCGAAGGCTTTGTACCGACGCCTGAACAAAAAGTCACCACGCGCCAAGTCGCCGCCTTGCTAGATCGTAGTCATTATCTCAATCAGCCACTCGATAGCAACATGGGTAGCGAGATTTTATCGATGTATATCGATAGCCTAGACCCCAATCACACTTTGTTTTTGCAATCTGATGTCGATGAGTTTAAGAAAAAATACGCTGACGAGTTTGGCGCACGCCTCAAGCGCGGAGATTTGTCGGCGGGGGTAGAGATATTTGAGCGTTATCGCAAGCGCTCAAGTGAGTACTTCGCCATGGCAAGTAAAATGCTCAAGACCGATATTGATTTGACGGGTGATGAGACCATCATTTTAGACCGTGAAAAGCTTGGGCATTTTAAGACCAAAAAAGAGCAACGTGACTACTGGACGCGCCAGCTAAAGTTTCAGCTGATCAGCATCACCTTAGGGCAAGAAGACGAAAAAGCCAAAGAGCAGGTGTTTTTAAACAACCCCGATATCACGCGTGGTCAAGACCTCGTCCGTGATGACAAACGCACACCAAGTGAGATATTACTCAAACGTCTCACACGTCAGCAAGAGCAGTTTAAACGTCTCAAAGACGATGAAATCATGGAGACGATCTTAAATACAGCGATGCTGACCTATGACCCACACAGCAACTATTATGCGCCTATTCAAGCGACTGAGCTGCAAATTCAGTCAAGCTTGCAACTAGAAGGCATCGGTGTATCGATTCGCCCAGATCGCAAAAACCCAGACTATACGCGTATTGTCACGCTAGTCGATGGTGGCCCTGCAGCCAAAACTGGCCAGATAAAACCCAATGACTTGATCGTCGGTATCGCCAAAGACGGCAAAAACATGACCGATGTGGTCGGCTGGTCGACGCGAGAGATTGTCAGTTTGATTCGCGGTAAGCGCGGTACCTCAGTGACTCTCAAACTACGCCAGCCCAATACGCCAGACTCAAGTGCTCGCACCGTGACGGTGGTGCGCGATATCATTCAACAAGAAGAGTCGGGCGTCAAGCAGCGCGTCGTCGAAGTACAGCGTCCTAATATTGACAAAACGCCCAAACGTATCGGTGTGCTTGAGATACCAAGTTTTTATCTCAATTATCGCGCACGGCGCAATGGCGAAGACTATCGCAGCGTCAGCATCGATACCGAAAAGGCGCTAAAAGCCCTTAATAAAGAAAATATCGATGGGCTTGTGGTGGATTTACGCAACAACCCTGGCGGCTCTTTGGATGAAGTGGCCAAGATGCTGGGCTTTTTTATCAAGAGCGGGCCGCTCGTGCAGATTCGTGACAACCGTGGCAACATCCAAGTCTACCGCGACAACGATGGCGGCGAGCAGCTGTATGATGGCAAAATGGTGGTACTGACCAACTTAGCATCTGCCTCGGCCAGCGAAATCTTTGCTGCCGCTATCCAAGACTACGGACGCGGACTGGTTGTTGGTAGTACGACCACCGGTAAAGGCTCTGCTCAAATCCAGCTTGATAGCCTAGCGCTTGGGACAGCGACCTTGACCCAGCGTAAGTTTTATCGTGTGACGGGCGGCAGTACGCAAAACAAAGGCGTCGTCCCAGATATCGAGCTGGTCAATATCTATGATGATGCGACCTTTGGAGAGCGCGCGCAGAAAAAAGCCCTGCCTTGGGATACCATCAAGACAGCGCCGTACAAGCCTGAGGGCAAGTTTAGCAGCGATACCTTGGCGACACTCAATCAACAATCTAAGATTCGCCAACAGCAAAACCCGCAGTTCGTCTATCTCTCAACGCTTAATGATATCCGTGATATGGAAGATGAGAAAAAACCCATTCGCTTAGATATCAATAGCCGCCGCGCCAAGATGCAGCTGATCGAAAAACGCTCGCTTGAGGCAGAAAACAAGCGTCTGATTGCAACGGGCGAAAAGCCTTATAGTGATTGGAATACCTATCAAGCGGCGATGGATGCAAAGTTTGAAGAGCGCAGTCAGATGAAAGCCAATGAGCGCCCAGAGCTGCCAGAGGATGAAGTCTTTATCAATGAAGCTGCCTATATCATGTTAAGCGCAGAACCAAAGCAGCTGCTGAGCCCTAAAGAGGCGCTAGAGAAATGATGAGTGCTATCGAAACAACAATAGTATGTAAGCATATGCTTACACCGATTGACGTTTCGACCTCTTACTAACGATAGGGCAATCTGCGATTATAACTGTACGGCACGATTGAACGGAACGGTTCATGGATACTAGGGATTGGTATCTTAAAGGTCGCATCAGGGATAGGTGGTTTGCTGATTAGGGATGATAAGGCTGGATGCCTGTCAGTTATGAGATACCCCGGGATTAGGTATTTGATAACATTAACATGGATGGTTAGTGATAAAAGCCGCATAATGCTTGTCGTTATGCGGCTTTGTTACGTCTAGAGGATGGCGATTTATTGATAAACCATTGCGCCGCTCTCAATGACGCTTGTGCTAGCATGGTTCGGTCAGCTGCTAAAAACGCTGCTCGCCCAAACGTACCGTATAAACGAGCAGGCACAAAACAGCAGGCATAAAAAAAGCCGACTCAATTGAATCGACTCTGTTGGCCAGTTGGCTGATGTATCTTAAAGCCACCAGACCTTTTACTGCTTACCAAATGCAAGTAGCGATTAGTGCTGAACGCCACCAGCGCCATGTACATGGCCGTGGTTTAGCTCGTCTTCAGTAGCAGCGCGCACTTCTTGAATCTCAACATCAAACGTCAAACGCTTACCAGCCAATGGATGGTTGGCATCGACAGTGATTTCTTTGTCGTTTACTGCCGTGACGGTCACGAGCATCACTTGGCCGCCCGCTTCTGACTGGAACTGCATACCAGGCTGGATATCGTCGACACCTTGGAAGTTTTCACGTGGCACTTGCTGTACCGCTTGCTCTTGGTACTCACCGTAGCCATCAGCAGGCTCTACGACAGCGTTTACTTTTTCGCCAGCAGATTTGCCTTCTAGTTGTTTTTCTAGACCTGGGATGATATTGCTGTGACCATGTAGATAGGCAAGTGGTTGACCTTCTGGCGATTGGTCAAGGATGTTGCCTTCGTCGTCTTTTAGCGTGTAATTGAATGTGACGGCGGTGTCTTTTGCGATAGTAGTCATAAAATATCCTAAATATATCGATGTAAAAAATTAAATACGGTTGCAATAAACCTAAAAAAGCCAATCAGCCAGCCAAATAGCCACGTCATTAGTCAATTATCATCAGTTTATTTCGGTTTGTAAAAGTAACTTTAGCAGTTAGCATCTTTAATTGAGATGGCTTTGACAACTTTCAAGGCAAAAAACAGAAAAAATGCCAATTAATCACGTTAAATAGCTATTTTTTTTGAAATATAAACGGATGGACTCGCCAGATGCCTGAACTCTCCAGCATAAAACGTTTGCCAGTTGCGTTTTGTCTGTCGGGCTTCTACCATAATGATAACCATAAAAATGAGACAAGAAAATGACAAAGACTACCTCAAAGACCAATGAGCAGCCAGCCAACTATGATGCCAACGTACAGAGTACAGCAGACATCGACATTCGTTATCGTTTTGATTTTGCCCGTTTTGCTGAGCATTTGGTGGATGTGACGCTGAGCTTTACCGCCAGTACCGATGCGCCGAGGCTTTGGCTACCTGCATGGATACCAGGCAGTTATCTGATGCGCGAGTTTGCTCGCAATATCACCGCTGTCCATTATCAGGTGCTAGATGAGCAGGATACAGCTCGTGATACGTCGTCACAGCCTTATCGTGGCCAAAAAACAGACAAGCACACATGGCAGCTCCCGCAGATAAAGGCAGGACAGAGCGTCAGCGTTCATTATGAGGTCTACTGTTATGATCTGTCGGTGCGCACCGCCTACGTCGATCAGCAGCGATTGTATGGTAACTTTACCTCGCTTGCATTGGCTGTTGAAGGCCAAGAGCAGCAAAAGCTGCAAGTGAGTCTTATCGTTCCTGCAACGTTTTTGGCAGATAAAGATGAGGCGCGTGTTTGTCTGGCGATAGGCGTGGACTATACAGAGCTGCAGCTAGAGGGGCAGCTGTGCTTTGCGCTACAAGTGCCAAGCTACCATGACTTGATTGACTATCCGTTTGAGATTGCCGAGCAAGATAGGTTTGACTTTATTATTCAAGACAGCGCGCATCAGACACTGCGTCACCGTTTTTATCTGTCAGGCAAGCACAGCAGCAATATGGGTAGATTGCAGCAGGACATCACCCAGATCTGCCAGAGCTATGTAGACTGGCTAGGCGATGCGCCTTTTGCGGATTATACCTTTATGACCTTTGCCAGTGGGCAGGACTACGGCGGGCTTGAGCATATCAATTCTACCAGCCTGATCACCCCGCGCCGCGACCTGCCAAGTATCGATGAGCCAAAAATACCCAGCAGCGATTATCAGCGTTTTTTGGGCTTGTGTAGTCATGAGTACTTTCATGCATGGTGGGTCAAGACGGTGCGCCCCGATGTGATGCTCGAGGTTGATCTACGAAAGGAGGCGTTTACGCCTTTGCTGTGGGTGTTTGAAGGATTTACCTCCTATGTGGACGACTTTATGCTGCAATCATCAGGTGTCATCGATAAAGCCAGCTATCTGAAGCTGCTGGCTGAGCAAATCAATCGCTACTACCAGACGCCAGGACGCGCATATCAGAGCGTGGCTGAGTCGAGCTTTGATGCTTGGATTAAGCTGTATCGCAATGATGAAAACACAGGCAACGCAGGTATCAGCTATTATAATAAAGGTGCTTTGGTGGCGCTTTGCTTGGATTTGACTTTGCTTGAGAAAACTAAGGGTCGCTATCGCTTGTTTGATGTGATACAGGAGTTCTATCGACAGGCCAAGCAAAATGACAAGAAGCGCATCGGTATCAGCAGTGCCGATATGGGCGCGGTCATCAGTCAGTTTATGCCGCTTGATGTCTGGCAGGATTTTGAGCGCCGCTACGTCAATGGCGTTGAGGCGTTGCCGATACAGACATTGCTGAGTGCCAATGGTGTCAAGTTACATGTCAATAGTAAGGAGACGGCGGACAAGCATGTGCCTTGGGGTATGCGCTGTAGCGACACCCCAGCAGGTCTCAAAGTCAATCGAGTCCTACGCGGTAGTGCGGCGGCGCGTGCGGGTATCTCCGCCCATGATGTGATCGTCGCCATCGACGGTATCAAAGCCGACGCCAAACAGCTATCGCCTCTGAGTACATCTGCGCGCAAGATTGACTGTCATTTGTTTCGCCGCGATGAGCTGATGTCGGTCACCGTATTACCCAAAGCGGCCGCTGAGAAGAAAAATGCAGCAGTAGATACTGAGCAAGACGGCCTCTATCAAGATTGCCCTTATAAAGTCACTTTGCATCTTGCAACACCCACGAGCGCATCGCCCAGTGATGAGGAGGCATCGCCGACCCAAGCAGGCTGGCATACATGGCTAAATGTGTGGGCAGATAGGTAGGCTAAAGTCGCCCTTTCGTTGTCTGAGAGTGGATTAGAGGCTAAGGGCTAAAGACTGTTCGCTGTGTCGCCAAAGAGAGGCTTGGTGACACAGCTGGCTTGCCATATGTATTTGTGTGTATTTATGACTCACCATCTTTGGCAGGTGCTGTAGCAGGCTCCTTAGACGGCTGAGATTGAGACGATTGAGCTTGATCGTCTGACGCGTCAGTCGTAGAGTCCGCATCTGCATTGGTATTTGTCTTAGCGGCGTCCGCACTGCGGCTTGCAATCCAGTTTTGCATCAGCTCAATCTCAGCTTGCTGGGTGTCGATGATGCTTTGTGCCAACTGGCGCATCTCTTCGTCAGTACCGTACTTGAGCTGTACGTTGGCCATATCTACCGCGCCGATATGATGCGGCAGCATACCGCGAGCAAACGCCATGTCTGGCTGCGGGTCGGCGATACCAAGCACCATATCACCGTGTAAAACATCCATGCTTCTGGCATAGGCCTGCTGCATGGCTTCTGTGTGCGGGTTGGTTTTGACGGTGTCGGGGTGGCTGGCAAGCCACTTATTTAACGTATCAATCTCTAGCTGCTGGGCGTCAATGACGTTTTGCGCCAGTTGCCGCATGCTATCATCTGTCCCGTGTTTTAGCTGGATCTTTGCCATCTCAATCGCCCCGCGATGATGACCAAGCATGGCTTTGGCAAACGCGGTATCAGGATCGTTATAACCCATACCGATCATCATCTCATCGTGCATACGTGTCATCGCCTTCGTATAGTCTCTGAGCATATCGGTCATTTGTGTCTCGTTTGCTGCATCATCTTCTGCTAGCACATCATCCGTTTGCGTATCCGCTGGGTTGACCTCTAGGTCGGTTACGGGCGGCGTTGCGGTATCGCTAGGCGTCGCCTCATCCTCAGTCGCCGGCTGACAGGCACTTAATATCAGCGCAGCAGCAATACTGGTGGCAAGCAAAGAAAAGCGACGAGAAGCAATCATGACATATTCCTATTATAAAGCGGCAATGATAAAAACAGACGAGTGATGAGATAATATCCGTAATGTGCTGAATCTTAACAGATAAACCTTACCAGTTCGAGACATGATGTTTAGAGCGTGTGCCCAATCCCTAATTGTCGACAGCGCTCGTCATTCAGATGAATACGGACAAACTCACCGACCCCCAAACGGCCTAACTCAAACCCTGCAACCGACCAGCGTATCAAACGCAGACAAGGCAGACCCACATGAGCGGTCATACGCCTGACTTGGCGGTTTTTGCCTTCGTAGATGGTCAGCATTAGCCAAGACGTTGGGACGTTTTTGCGTTCACGTATCGGCGGATTGCGGGGCCATAAGGCTATTGGCAAGTCCGCCTCTGTGACCATCTGGGCGAGCGCAGGTAAGGTTTTACCGTCTTTTAGGTGCACGCCTTCGCTCAAGGCTTGTAGCTGTGCAGGCGTTACGATCCCCTCGACCTGTACCAAATAGGTCTTGCCTTGTTTGTGCTTGTCTTTTTTAAAGCTCGCCGCCGATGGTGGCTGGGTAATGGCTTTGTTGACTCGGCCATCACTGGTCAAAATCAGTAGCCCCTCTGAGGTTGCATCAAGCCGGCCCGCCACTCGCAGCGACTTATCGGTAAAGTATGCCGATAGGGTGGCGTGATCATTATTACTGTCGTCACGGAACTGACTTTGCACCCCATAAGGCTTATTGAACAAAATGAGACTAGAGCTCGGCATGGTGTAAACATTCCTAAAATAAACTGACAAAGCGGTCAAAGGGCACTATTAAGTATAAAACAAGTATAAACAGCGCCGGTTGCAGCCGTTGGTGTGGTATCGATCTTGAATGCTGCGACTATAACACCGTCCCATCAGCGAATAAACACCATGTTATCATTATGGTTTTATGTCTTTGACATCCCGATAGGCACTATAGTCAATCCGGTATAAAAATGATCTGATAGCCACGTATCCGATTTTAAACAATAAATGGCGAAGCAGCATACAGTAACATCTCATCAAAACCCTAGCATATAACGCCTTGTGATTTGTTAATGCTGTATAAACTATCTTTATAATTATGCTCGTTATGGGCCAATTGTGTTTTTGTCCTCTATGGTTTAGGCAAGTTTTGCAGTATGGTAAATGACATAAGGAGTTACTCATCAGATTGGCAAAAGTACGATAAATGACCAAGATATATAATTAAATAACTCATAATTAAATCATTAAGGAGTGTTACCCATGTCCTACGATAAAGTGATCGTCCCAAGAGACGGCGAAAAAGTCACGGTAAATGCTGACTTGTCTTTAAATGTGCCCAATCATCCGATTATCCCTTTTGTCGAGGGTGATGGTATCGGAGTCGATATCACGCCTGTGATGATAAAAGTCGTCAATGCAGCAGTAGACAAGGCTTATCATGGCAAAAAATCCATCATTTGGATGGAGACCTATCTCGGCGAAAAAGCGGCAAAAGTATACGATGGGGATTATTTGCCCAACGAGACGCTGGAGATTTTAAAAGACTATGTCATCAGTATCAAAGGGCCATTGACGACCCCAGTGGGCGGCGGTTTTCGCTCGCTCAATGTCGCGGTACGCCAAGAGCTCGACTTGTATGTGTGCCAGCGACCCGTGCGCTGGTTTGAAGGGGTGCCAAGCCCAGTACAGCATCCTGAGCTGACGGACATGGTGATCTTCCGCGAAAACTCAGAAGATATCTATGCTGGCATCGAATGGAAGGCAGGCAGTGATGAGGCTAAAAAAGTCATTAAGTTTTTAAAAGAAGAGATGGGCGTCACCAAGATTCGCTTCGATGATGACTGCGGTATCGGCATCAAACCTGTCTCAAAAGAAGGCTCGCAGCGCTTAGTGCGTAAGGCCATTCAGTATGCCATCGACAATGATTTGCCTAGTGTCACCTTGGTGCACAAGGGCAATATCATGAAATTTACTGAAGGCGCGTTTAAGGATTGGGGCTATGAGCTTGCCGCAGAGCGCTTCGGTGCCGAGCTATTGGATGGCGGGCCTTGGATGACGATGAAAAACCCAAAAACAGGCAATGACATCGTCATCAAAGACGTCATCGCTGATGCCTTTTTGCAGCAAATCCTCATGCGCCCTGCTGATTATTCAGTGGTGGCGACGCTCAACCTAAACGGCGACTATATATCCGACGCCCTCGCAGCAGAAGTTGGCGGCATCGGTATCGCACCAGGTGCTAATAAAGGCGGCGCAATCGCGGTTTATGAAGCGACGCATGGTACGGCGCCCAAATACGCTGGACAAAACAAAGTCAACCCAGGGTCGCTCATCTTATCCGCTGAGATGATGCTGCGAGACATGGGCTGGACGGAAGCGGCTGATTTGATCATCAGCGGTATCCAAGGTGCTATCGCTAATAAGACAGTGACCTATGATTTTGAGCGGTTGATGCCAGATGCTATTTTGCTGAGTACTTCTGAGTTTGGTAAAGCCATTATCAAGCACATGCACGCTTAAACGCCGGGGCATGTCTGCAACTTAATCAATGCGTCTTTACATAAGGACGCACCCTAAAAATAAGCAAAAAAACACCCTTTAGATTTCAGATCTAAAGGGTGTTTTTTATGCTAAAAGTGGGCGTAAAGGCTTAAATACATCCTTTACGCCCAGCGCTCAGGCATATCAGCGGCGCATCAGATTATAATGAGGCGATCGCTTCGTTGAACAACGTGCTTGGACGCATCACTTGCTCAGCCAGTTTTTCATCGGCTAAGTAGTAGCCTTTGATATCTACCGACTTGCCTTGGGCATCATTCAACTCTTTGATGATGGCCGCTTCGTCACGCTGCAGTTGTTCTGCCAGCGGTGTAAACTGCGCTTTTAACTCGCTATCTTTGTCTTGAGCCGCCAGCTCTTCTGCCCAGTACATCGCTAGGTAGAAGTGGCTGCCACGGTTGTCAATCTCGCCTGTCTTACGCGATGGTGACTTGTTGTTTATTAGCAGTTTTTCTGTGGCTTTGTCGAGGGTATCTGCCAATACTTGCGCTTTGGCATTGTTGTCGTTTTTGGCCAAATGCTCCAAAGATTCGGTCAAGGCTAAGAATTCGCCTAGTGAGTCCCAGCGCAAGTGGTTTTCTTCTACCAACTGCTCGACATGCTTTGGTGCTGAACCGCCTGCACCTGTCTCAAACAAACCGCCGCCTTTCATGAGTGGCACGACCGATAGCATCTTGGCACTGGTACCAAGCTCTAAGATAGGGAACAAATCTGTTAAGTAATCACGCAAGATGTTACCAGTAGCAGAGATGGTGTCTAGACCGCGAGCGACGCGCTCTAAGGTATAACGCATGGCGCGAACCTGAGACATGATTTCGATATGTAGGCCATCGGTGTCATGGTCTTTTAGGTACATTTTGACTTTTTTGATCAGCTCGTTTTCGTGCGGACGGTATGGGTCTAGCCAGAAGATCACTGGCGTGTCTGACTCACGGGCACGGCGTACGGCCAGTTTTACCCAGTCTTGGATCGGGGCATCTTTGGTCTGACACATGCGCCAGATATCGCCTTTTTCGACGGCTTGCTCCATGAGGACTTCACCAGTATCCACATCTACGATACGAGCGATACCAGCGTCGCTTGACTCAAAGGTCTTGTCGTGTGAGCCGTATTCTTCCGCTTTTTGAGCCATGAGGCCGACGTTTGGTACTGTACCCATGGTGGTTGGGTCAAAGTTGCCATGCCATTTGCAGAAGTTGATCATTTCTTGATAAATACGCGCAAAGGTAGACTCTGGCATGACCGCTTTACAGTCATACATTTTGCCATCTGCGCCCCACATCTTACCGCCTGAGCGAATCATCGCAGGCATTGAGGCATCGACGATCACATCGCTTGGTGAGTGGAAGTTGGTGATGCCTTTTGAAGAGTCAACCATCGCCAGACGTGGACGATGTACTTGACAAGCATGCAAGTCGCGCTCGATCTCTTCTTGTAGAGAGGTTGGCAGCTCTTTGATTTTGTCGTAAAGTGATGCCATACCGTTATTGACGTTGATGCCTAACTCATCAAAGAGCGCACCATGTTTTTGAAAAGCGTCTTTATAATACGTTCTGACCGCGTGACCGAAGACGATAGGGTGAGATACCTTCATCATCGTGGCTTTTACGTGCAATGAAAATAAGATACCTGCTTCGCGGCAGTCTTCCATTTCGCGCTCATAAAACTCAAGTAGCGCTTTTTTGCTCATAAACATCAGATCGATGACTTCTTTATCCAACAAAGCAATCTCTGGCTTTAGGACTTTGGTGGTGCCATCTTCGAGCAACAGCTCCATACGTACGGTACGAGCCTTGTCGAGGGTCATCGATTGCTCGCCGTCATAAAAGTCGCCGCTGTGCATGTGTGAGACGTGGGTGCTTGACCACTGTTTCCACTCACCCATTGAGTGCGGATGCTTACGTGCGTAGTTTTTGACCGCTTTTGGCGCGCGGCGATCAGAGTTACCTTCACGCAGTACGGGGTTGACCGAGCTACCTAGTGCTTTGCCGTAGCGCTTACGGATGCTTTCTTCTTCCTCAGTTTTTGGCTCATCAGGGAAGTCAGGTAGGGCATAGCCTTTGCTTTGCAATTCCTTGATAGCGGCTTTTAGCTGCTGTACTGAGGCACTGATGTTCGGCAGTTTGATGATGTTGGCATTTGGGTCTTGGGTTAGGCGACCTAGCTCTGCGAGGTTGTCAGCTACGCGCTGCTCTTCAGTAAGGTACTCAGGGAATTCGGCCAACACACGCGCGGCCACAGAGATATCGCTGATATCGACAGAAACGCCTGCTGTCTTGGTAAAGGCTTTGACAATCGGCAAGAATGATAAGGTCGCCAGTGCTGGGGCTTCGTCAGTTTTTGTATAAATAATTTTTGACATATTAGTAGAATATTCCTATAGGCTGTAGTGAATAATAAAGCTCAAATATAATGCTACAAATCGTTAAACGACATATCGTTAAATAATACTATGCAATAGCAAACGCTATGGTTCGATCCCGTACATTATATGTAGTCTCTTGCAATGGTTGAGGCTACTTAAGTTTCTTGTTGCTGTTGGCTAGCCTTTATAACCGTAGTGGCTAGCTTTGATTGGTTTTTATTCAAAAGGCGCTTGCAATGGTGATATCACCATCTAAAAAAAGCGACCTAAAAGCAAATGGCTAAGAGTATATTATAAAGGATCCACTATAAATTCGATACGGTGTCAATCCTATATCATGAACTAAGTATACTGTTTTCGCTTATGTCCTATGTACCAAAATTATATTAAGCTAAGAACAGCGTTATTCTACCAGTCATCCGTTTTTATATCATCCCTTCCCAGCGATTACCGTCATTTCATGGGTGCTTACCCGTTATCAATTAAGTAAATCCAAGCCGTGCGTCATTCTTACTTGCCAGACTCCCAAACCTTTATTATCCATTCTGATTATCAAGCGTCGCTCTAAAACCGCGCTTTCACTGTTGGTGGTTTTTATAAAGTGGTGAGTGCGCTTTGCAAATTGTGACAGCAAACCGGCAAAAATTTGTTAGGCTATTTTAGGTTAGGGCATACCTTTGTCTCACATACAGCGATAAGCCTGAGGTAAAGCGGCGATGGCTGATACTTGCTGCCGTTTTGACGCGCGCCGGCATCTCACCATGTTTGGGCGGTTTTTGTGAGTGATTGACTGATATACGCCCTAAATAAAACATTGACACACATAGAGCGGCTAGAGTGACCATGAGCATATGTTTAAAATACGCATTGATGAGTGATACCAGCTGGCAGCAGATGGCAGAGTGGCAAACGCCAGACACGCCGTTTATGTCCTTTGATTTTTGGCAAGCGCTGGCAGACACGGGCGCCATCGGTGAGCAGGCAGGCTGGCTACCGATATATGTCTTGATCCATCAGGTCGATGAGGGTACAACGCCGCCAAACGCCGCTGACATCAAAAACAGCAAGGCACACTCTGACGGTGACAATAGGGCATCAGAGACTGCAGGCGACAAGGTATCCGTCACGCATCCTATAGCGGTGCTGCCAGTCTTTATTAAGGGTCACCACCGCGGTGAGTTTGTGTTTGATCATGCTTGGGCAGAGGCCTACGCGCGCTATGGTGTCGACTACTATCCGCGGCTGGTCAGTAGCGTACCTTATACGCCGATTACCGGTCAGCGGTTTTGGCTGGCTGATGGCGAGCGCCTGCGTGCCGATATCATTAGAACTGCCCTAGCAGGCGTAGATGATATTGCTCAGCATGTGGGGGCGTCAAGCTGGCATGGACTGTTTGTCACGCCTGAGCTGGCCGATATTGTAGCTGCCGTCATGCCGACAGATAGCGATGTCATAAGTGCACTGGCAGCGCAAGAGCAGGGCGGCGCAGCGGCGGCCATCGACATACCTTTACTGGAGCGTCAGGGCTGTCAGTTTTTGTGGCAAAACCAAGACTTATTAAAAGGCGCGCAACCATTTGCAGATTTTGAGGCGTTTTTGGCAACGTTAAGAGCCAAAAAGCGCAAGACCATCCGCGCTGAGCGCCGCAAGGTCACCGAGCAAGGCATCCGTTGTCAGCGTAAATGCGGTGATGCGATTTGTGAGGAGGACTGGCATGCTTTTTATCATTGCTATGTGATGACCTATGCGGTGCGCGGCCAGCAGCCTTATTTAACGTTAGATTTTTTTATGGCGTTGGCCGCGAGTATGCCTGAGCACCTGATGCTGGCTCAAGCGCGTGATGCGCATGGTGATATCATTGCCAGTAGTTTGTTTTTGTACGATAAACCCGATAGCAAAGACGCGACTTTATACGGTCGCTATTGGGGCGCGCTGGCGGACTATGACAGCTTGCATTTTGAGCTGTGCTATTATCAAGGCATCGAGTTTGCTATCGAGCAGGGTTTGAGCTATTTTGATCCAGGGACGCAAGGCGAGCATAAGCTGGTTCGCGGTTTTATACCGACGGCGACCCACTCGTTGCACCGTGTTTATGATGGGCGGTTTGTGCCAGCGATTGCGGATTTTTGCCGTAGAGACAAAGAGCATATGGCCGAGTATCGCCGACGAGCATTTGACGCCTTACCGTTCAATGCCGATAATATGGCCGCCGCTGCTGCCAGTCGCTAGCGCTGCTCTCATCTATTTTTTATCTGTCTTTTATCCGTCATCATTAGCCGCTTATTATGCCTAGTAACCACCTGTTTTGCCCTGTACCGCCGCCTGCCGAGCTACACGCTTGGCTCAATGTCGAAGGCTCTTTGACTGCTGTGCTTGAGGTAAAAGCTCGGCAGCCCTTGCGCGTTGAGCGCAGTTTTGAGGGCTATCGCGCACTGACACTGGCACAAAAACGCCATCTGGGTGTACGAGGCGCGCAGCTAAATCGGCCGATGCTGGCGTGGGTACGCGAGGTGTACCTATATGGCAATGATGAGCAGCCGTGGGTTGAGGCACAGAGTATCTTTCCGTTGTCCAGTCTCAAAGGCCGCGCCCGCCGTTTGCAGCAGCTCAAGGGTACGCCCATCGGTTATGTGTTGTTTAAGCGCAGTCGCACGTTGCCCAATCAGCGTTTTATCTCGCAGACGGCCAAAGGCTGGCAACGGCAAACGCGTTATGACTGGCATGGGCGTACGCTACTGATCAGCGAGACGTTTTTGCCCGCGTTCAGCCAAAACAGACAATCACAGATAGGCTGCAACAGAGAACAGAAAAAATTATATCCAAGCAAATAAATATACCGTGATAAATACTTTATTTTATTGGCTATTTATTTGCGTTATAAGGCCATTTAATTTGTTCAGCTTAGCGTGAGGTTTTTTTGCGCTCACCATACAAATTTTCATGTTACACTTAAACTTTAGCGATGATATCGACGCCTGCGTGTCGATTTGATTGTCGATATAGACACGTCAATGACAGGTCAATTGCCTGTGCTTGCCTGTTTTACCTCCTTTTGCTACTCGCTTCTTTTCGATAAACACTACCATTAACGATAGCCACTACCTAGGACATTATTATGTTTAAAGATATTTCTATCAAAGAGTTTGATCCAGTACTTGCAGAAGCCATGGCCGCCGAAAGCGTGCGTCAAGAAAACCATATCGAGCTTATTGCCTCAGAAAACTACTGCTCACAAGCGGTTATGGAAGCACAAGGCACCGACCTAACCAACAAATACGCGGAAGGCTATCCAGGCAAGCGTTACTACGGCGGCTGTGAGCACGTCGATGTGATCGAGCAATTGGCCATCGACCGCGCAAAAGAGCTGTTTGGTGCAGAATACGTCAACGTCCAGCCACACTCTGGTAGTCAGGCAAACTCTGCCGTATTTTTGGCTTTGTTAGAAGCCAATGACACCGTACTTGGCATGAGCCTAGACGCTGGTGGTCACTTGACTCACGGCGCGCACATCAACTTCTCAGGCCTGAACTACAACGCCGTACAGTATGGCCTCGTCGAAGGCACTGGTCTGATCGACTATGATCAAGTTGATGCTCTGGCTCGTGAGCACAAGCCAAAGATGATCATCGCAGGTTTTTCCGCGTATTCACAAGTCGTTGATTGGCAGCGTTTCCGTGATATCGCCGACGAAGTGGGCGCGTACTTGCTGGTTGATATGGCACACGTGGCGGGTCTGGTTGCAGGCGGCGTTTACCCAAGCCCAGTGCCCTTTGCCGATGTGGTCACCACCACCACGCATAAAACCCTACGCGGCCCGCGCTCAGGTATGATCTTGGCGCGTGATGAGAAGCTGGCGAAAAAGCTAAACTCTGCTGTCTTCCCAGGCAACCAAGGTGGCCCGCTCATGCACGTCATCGCGGCAAAAGCGGTTTGCTTTAAAGAAGCGCTAGAAGACAACTTTAAAACCTATCAGCAGCAAGTGGTCAAAAACGCCCAAGCAATGGCAAAAGTCATCCAAGAGCGTGGCTATGAAATCATCTCTGGCGGTACTGAAAACCACTTGATGCTCATCAGCCTAGTCAAGCAAGAAATGACGGGTAAAGAAGCAGACAAATGGCTTGGTGATGCCCACATTACTGTGAACAAAAACGCTGTACCAAACGATCCAAAATCGCCGTTTGTTACCTCTGGTATCCGTATCGGTACGCCAGCGATTACCACGCGCGGCTTTAACGAAGCACAAGCAGGCGGGTTGGCAGGCTGGATCTGTGACGTACTAGACAGCCGCGGTGACGAAAAAGTCGCTGCTGAAGTACGCGGCAAAGTAGAAGCCATCTGTAAAGAGTTACCAGTTTACGAAAAAAACCAGTAATTTTCGATTGCTTGATTTTTACAGTTAGGTTGAAAAAAACCGCTTAGCTTAATGGCTAGGCGGTTTTTTATTGCACTGGCGTTTATTTTTTAAGTGGTCAGTTTATGCGAATTAAACCGTCTATACATACAAAGCTGGGCAATCCGTCACTTTAAAAAACTCTCTGTTAATACGACTTGATAGTATAGTCAATTCATTCTAAAAATGACATAGCGCTGCTGGGATGAATTTTGCGCAGCCTCTGTGATAACAGCACGCAAGTAAAATTTATACCAGTA
>NZ_JAGBKN010000035.1:0-21703 GCF_017498075.1 Psychrobacter halodurans | reverse complement strand
TGACTAATATCTCGATATTATCTGCGCTATTTTCCTTGTTTGACGGCGATTTATCTCATTTTTATCGCCATTTTTAAAATGAGGACACGCCCTAAATAAACGAGATACACGGCATAAACTCGCTAGACTGGTACAAATTTCCTTGCGTTCGGTGCTGCGCCGATAGGTGCGGCAAAAAACTTATCCCAGTCTCGCTGTATCCTTTTCATATTGACCTGACTATATCTTAGCGACAACGAGCGCGCTATAGCTGTAATTCACTGATATCAGCCACGGTCAAAAACAGCGCTCGCACTTGCTTGAGCAGCGCCAAGCGGTTATTTTTTAGCGCTGCATCTTCACTGTTGACCATGACATCAGCGAAAAACTGCGTCAAAGGCGCATCCAGACTTGCCAGCGTTTGCAAGACTTGCGTATAGTCAGCGGTTTCTAGCAAAGGCTTGACCGCTGTTTGCGCTTGTTGGACAGCCTGATACAATTCTTGCTCAGCAGTCTCAGACAATAGCGCCTCGTCGACGTTATCTGCCACGCTGACCTCTGACTTGGCCAATATATTTGCCACCCGCTTGTTTGAATCGGCAAGTTTTTCAGCTTGAGCCAGCTCACTAAACGCTTGTACCGCTCGAATACGCTGATCAAAATCCAGCGGCATATGCGGCTGGATCGCTTGCACCGCTTGGATGGTATCGACGCTCACACCTTGCTCGGTGTACATCGCCCGATAGCGAGAATTTAAGAAGCCCATCACTTGGGTAAAAGTATCACCCATTTTGGCAATCTTACTGCCATCGCTGGTGCTATAGCCTTTAACCGCTTGCTCAACCAAAGCGGCAAGATTGATCGGTAGCTGTTTTTCGATCAAGATACGCAAAATACCAATGGCCGAGCGGCGCAGACTAAACGGATCTTTTGAGCCGGTAGGTGCTTGGTCAATGGCAAAAATACCGACCAGCGTATCCAAACGATCAGCCAATGCCAGACAAATACCAATCGGCGTCTGCGGCAATACATCCCCGCTAAACTTTGGCAAATACTGCTCCTGCAGGCTGGCCGCAACTGCCGCAGGCTCACCATTTAAGCGCGCATAGTAAGTTCCGGCGATACCTTGCAGCTCCGGATACTCACCGACCAGCGAGCTTGCTAGATCGGCTTTGGACAAGATGGCAGCGCGCACGGTGTCTTCGACCTCAATATCGTGGCCTTGCTGCTGCATCAAGGTGGCGATAAAGGCAGCAAGCTTGGCGATACGCTCAGACTTTTCCCAAATCGTACCGAGCTTGTCTTGGAAAACGCGAGTCTTTAAGCTCTCGGTCAAAGCAAACAGTGGCTGTTTTTGATCTTGCAAAAAGAAAAACTCGGCATCAGCCAAGCGCGGCCGCACGACTTTTTCATTGCCCTCGATGATTTTATTCGGGTCTTTTGACTCAATATTGGTGATAAAAATAAAGTACGGCTGCAACTTACCTGCTTTATCGGTTAAGCAAAAATACTTTTGATCCGCTTGCATGGTGGAGATTAGCGCCTCTTGCGGCACTTGCAAAAAGCGCGCCTCAAAGCTTGCTCTAAGCGCAATCGGGAAATCAACCAGCGCGGTCACTTCATCTAGCAGCTCTTGCGGTACGATGGCATCGGCATTGACTTCATCGGCCAGTGCTTTGACTTGGTTTTTGATAAGCATTTGACGCTTATCAAAATCGGCCACCACTTTTAGATCAGTTAGTAGCGACTCGTAGTCGGTAGCATGAGCAATTTTATGATAGTCAGGGCTATGGAAGCGGTGACCACGGGTTTGATTGCTGGTTTGATGCCCTTGGATAGTGGCATCAATCACCGCATCGTCTTGCATCAAGACTGCCCACTGTACCGGACGCACAAACTCATCACGGCTGCTACCTGAGCGCATACGCTTGGCAATTGGCAGACTATCTAATGCCGTCTGAAAGATACTCGGTAGCAGTTCCGTGGTCGCTTGACCGTGAATGGTCTGCTCGTAGCCGACATAATCCCCTTTATCGGTGTTAATCGTTATCAGCTCGCTGGCCTCAACCCCTAAACCCTTAGCAAAGCCCATCGCTGCGCGGGTTGGGTTACCGTCGCTATCAAACGCTGCTTTAATCGCAGGGCCACGTTTTTGCTCGGTACGATCAGGCTGCTTATCGCTAATTCCTGTGATCTGAATCGCCAAACGGCGCGGTGCGGCAAAGGATTTGATGCCATCAAAACTGATATCGGCGTCTTTTAGTTGCTCGGTGACACTCGTTTGCAAGGCATCGCGTAGCGGTTTTAGGCTTTTTGGAGGTAGCTCTTCACACCCCAGTTCAAATAAAATAGTACTCATGGGATGCTCCTATTTGTCGTTGGTAGATTGGTGGTTGTTGGTCACGGCTTTATCGCCTGTCACATCGTCTGCTGCCGCGTCTTCTTCTGGTGCTTTTGGTAGATACTTATCGAGCGCTGCTTGGCGATGTTCTTCATCAGCCAATGGGAAGCCAAGCTTGGCACGCGCTTCAACATAACCAAAGGCCACTTTGCGCGCCAAGGTACGGACACGCAAAATAAAGCGCTGACGCTCCGTCACAGAAATGGCGCCACGAGCGTCCAGTAGGTTAAAGGCGTGAGAGGCTTTGAGTACCATCTCATAGGCTGGCAGCGGCAGTCCTTCGGCCACAAGCTTATCAGCCTGCTGCTCATAAAAATCAAACATCTGCCCCATCATCGGCACATCGGCGTGCTCAAAGTTATAAGTGGACTGCTCCACTTCGTTTTGATGAAAGACATCGCCATAGGTCACGCGGCCAAACTCACCATCCGCCCAAACCAAATCATAGACGCTATCGACGCCTTGTACATACATCGCTAGACGCTCAAGACCGTAAGTAATCTCGCCGGTGACTGGAAAGCACTCAATGCCGCCCACTTGCTGAAAATAGGTAAACTGCGTGACTTCCATACCGTTTAGCCAAATCTCCCAGCCCAGACCCCACGCCCCAAGCGTTGGCGACTCCCAGTTGTCTTCGACAAAACGCACGTCATGAACCAGCGGATCGATACCGATGGCGCGCAGTGAGTCCAAATACAGCTCTTGGATATTGGGCGGATTGGGCTTGAGCACCACTTGAAACTGGTAATAGTGCTGCAAGCGGTTTGGGTTGTCACCGTAGCGGCCATCTGTCGGGCGGCGTGATGGCTGCACATAAGCGGCATTCCAGCGCTCAGGGCCAAGCGAGCGCAAAAACGTCGCCGTATGAAAGGTACCGGCACCGACTTCCATATCGTAAGGCTGCAAGACCACGCAGCCTTTGTCAGCCCAATAATTTTGCAAGGTTAGGATGAGATCTTGAAACGTCATCGGTTGAGAATCTTTCGCTTGTGATGTCATAGTTTGGATTGTCATAGTTTGGGGCATCTTAATAAAGCCACTGTGGAATGAGTATTATGAAATATTGATAGCGCTCGTATTGCCTATTTGGCAACGACTCTATTTGCCTGCTCACCTTACTAAAAATTGACCATTTTATCCATATTTACCGCAACTAAATTTATGCTACCTGTCCAAATACCGTGCGCTATGCCCCATATCAAATGGCATCGAGGGTATTTATGTCTATCGAGCAGCGTAAACACAGCACGCACATAAACCCTATACCCGTCGCACCTCTCAACTTATAACCATTTTTTCAATTGACCATATAGTCGATGCACTCTAAGAAGAACATAGCGCTACTGGGATGAATTTTGCGCAGCCTCTGGGAACGCAGCACGCAAGTAAAATTTATACCAGTAGCGCGTTTAAGTTTATATAACAGTTTTATTTTCAATTGACCATAAAGGCAAAAACAAAAAAATACCCAAATGCGTGAGCATCTGGGCAGGAGGAAAAGTATGTCGCTGGTATCCTGATGGGTCAGGCTTTTTGTTTTTTTAGTAACGCTTATTTGGTGACGCTTGTCTTTTGATACAGATTTTAATATAAGTTTTAATACAAGCAAAGCTGGGTACAAACCGTTTGTATGTCAATCTATGAAATATCAGCCTATTGGGCGCTACTGATAAGACTCATGAGTGGCTTTTGGCATGATAATCCATAAAATAATATAAATTAAGATACCTGGAACCGCTGCACTCAGTGAAGACACAATCACAAACAATACTCTTACCCAAGTAGGCGACCAACCGACGTATTCTGCAATACCGCCCATCACCCCTGCTATCATACGATTGTTTTGCGAGCGATGTAATTTTGCTAATTTAGCCAAATCCAATACCTCTCTATTTTATGTTTTCTATTTCTTGTTATTTGAACCTAAATAAAAGACCGCTATTTTTACCTTATATTTTTCGCATTGTATTTTTTATCTTATGTCTTTTAGTTAGGCTTAATCTGTAGTCTTTCTAACTTACAAATCAGTATAGCAACTATTTTCTTATGGTCTGTTGAAGATGTACCAGTGCTTTGTGAGTTTATGCTACCTAAGCTTGCCCTAATCTGTCCTAATTGCCTGTAAGCCACTGATTTTAAATAATTATTTCAAAATGTTTCAAAAATGGATTTGTTGCCAAAACCTTACTTTCACTGCCTACCTACTCTAAAATACCAAGCACAATCAACCAGATACGCTTATATGATTTTTCTGGTTATACTGATGATTGTGTTTATAGGTTTATAGGCAATCCGATATCAAAACAATACAGCGAGACGACAAGTCGTTTTTTGCAGCCTCTGTGATAACAGTACACAAGGAAAATTTATACCAGTTGCACATTCATATGAGCGTATCGATTTTATTTTAAACTGCCGATACCCTAGCCACATTGTTTTATCACCGCTTAACGCCTGTTTAATAAAAACAACCTTTATCAGCGCTTGTTTACAATAACCTACCTGCAAATCGACCAAAACCTTTATACCATGCAGATTGTCTTACTTTTATAAAAACGCTTATTAAAAACCAACAAGGATTGCTATGTACGATACGGGGTTGATGATTGGTCATTTTGAACCACTACATCTGGGGCAAATGCGCAGTATTTTGGAGGCCGCAGGGCAAGCTAAAATACTGCATATCGTCATCACAGCACACCCGACGCCGCATCCAGACTTTAGTATTACGCTACAAGACAAGGCGCGCTGGCTACAGATGGCCTGTGCTGACCTGCCTTTTATTCACATTCATACCACCCATGAGATTGCCCTGCCGCTTCATGACAGCTTTGATGAAGTGCACATCGATATCCCAGCCAGCAATGCCAAGCTGCATCGTCTGAGCCAAGCGCTCACGTTGCCTGCAGAAGCGGTGCTGTTTGTGGCACAAAACCATCCTTTAGCCAAATCCCATATCACAGAACACCTGCAGATGC
Source organism: Psychrobacter halodurans (assembly GCF_017498075.1). NCBI lineage: Bacteria > Pseudomonadati > Pseudomonadota > Gammaproteobacteria > Moraxellales > Moraxellaceae > Psychrobacter > Psychrobacter halodurans. The sequence continues at coordinate 16,345 of NZ_JAGBKN010000035.1, read as the reverse complement.
CCGTGGTGACGACGGCGCTACAGCCCGCGTTTGACTCATATGCCATCGCTCGCGATCCTATCGCCCATTGGCCAGCGATTCACCCTCAAGCACGCGGTGATTACACAAAGACGGTCGCGATCGTCGGCGGTGAAAGCTCAGGGAAAACAACCTTGGTACATAAGCTTGCCAACTATTATGGCGCAAGCTTTGCGTTAGAGATGGGACGTTTATACGTCGGTACGGACTTGGGTGGTAGCGAGATTGGGCTGCAGTACAGTGACTATGGCCCCATCGCCCTCAATCATGCTCAGGCGATTCGAGAGGCCGCAGCCGTAGCGACTGCCCCTGTGACCATTGTCGATACTGATTTTGTGACCACGCAGGCGTTTTGTGAAGAGTACGAAGGTCGCAGCCACCCGTTTGTGGCCGCATGTATTGATGAGTTTCGCTTGGACCATACCATCATGCTAGACAACAATACGCCATGGGTAGATGACGGCATGCGCTCACTGGGCACCCCTGAGGCACGCGGGCGCTTTGAGCAGCGGCTGGTCGATATCTTTACCCGCCATGGTATCGAGCCGCATTTGATCGATGCGCCTGATTATGATGCTCGCTATCGGCAAGCGTTACGTTTTATCGATCGATATGTCTATAACAAAAACCAATAAACAAAGCGCGGTGAGTCAACGCCAAATAAAAAACAGATAAAGTAAAAGACAGATGAAGTAAAAGACAAGCAAAGTAAAAATACATAATAAAAACAGCATATTATAAAAGAAGTGGCTTGTAAAAGAGTCAAAACCACAACAGTCAAACAAGCCGCTCCCAACATTTATTTTAGGAAAAACCTATGCGTATTCAGCTATTAGACAACATCACTGGTAAGTGGGCCATGCAGTGGATCATCACTTGGTTTATCTGCGGCGTGATTGCTTTATCAGCAGGCTTTTGGTTGACCACCGATCATACTACCCTAGATTGGTTTTATTTGGCGGTGTCCTTTATCGGCTTGATTTGTGTGGTATCGCTATCATTTCGCAAAAACGTCTTGGGCAATGGCTTTGGCATGGCCGCCACTGCAGGTGAAGTGGTGGTGCAGGCAACCTCGGGCGCGGTGGGTTTGATGCTGGCGCCTCTGTTTAACTTTTTTACCCATGTCTATGGTATTTTTTATTGGTCAAAGCACACCGACCCTGACGGCGACATGATACCCAAGTCTGCCAGCAAAGCCGTTTGGCTGATTACCATTGCCTTTATTGTGATTGGGCTGGCGCTATTTCCTACCGTCAACGACCTTTTAGCCAGCTATGGTTATGCGGTGGTTGAAGACGACAACAGTCTATTTTTAGGCTTTATTTCTTTTTTTTGGATCAATGTCCTCGCCTTTGTGCTCTCGATCACCGCCCAAGCCGCCATGATTTTGCGCTATTCGTTTAACTGGTGGCTGTGGATTATCGTCAATTTTGTTTGGCTCATTGTCAATCTTATGTCTGGCAACTACATTTTTGCCATTCAGACCATGATCTATCAAGTCAACTCCTTTATCGGTCTGTATGAATGGCACCGTAGCGAGAGAAGCTAATATACTGAAATAATAGGGCTCAGATGACTTAGATATATGGCTTAGACGCTTTTGATAAACCCTATCGCATCTAGGATAAAGCTGACAGACCTGACAGACCAAAGAACCGCCATAGTAAAGCCAAAAGTGAGAGAAATGCTCAGCGCTGACTGAACCGTCTATCAGATACTATGGTAGAGAAACCCAATTAGTGCTACAAATGATACTAGAGACGCTCTGATGTGGGAGAGGAGTGTCGTATCTTAATGACTAACAAGGAGGTTAGTATGTCTCGTCGTCCGCCCCGCATGTCAAAACGCACACTTGAGCAGTGGCTCAGTGAGTACTCTGTCAGCCACCAAAACCTAATCAACAAAAAAATCCATTGGCTCTGCGTGCCGACCATCTTTATTAGTTTGCTTGGGATGGGTATGTCGCTATCCGTTTGGTTTACCTTAGTGCTTAGTGCCTTGGTCTTGCTGTTCTACATGCGTTTGTCCACGCCGTTATTTTTGGCGATGGGCATGTTTATCCTTATCTGCCTGTCTGTCATGACCTTACTACCGTGGGGCTTTAAGGTCTGGGCAGGTGTCTTTGTTGTGGCTTGGATTGGGCAGTTTATCGGTCACAAAATCGAAGGCAAAAAACCCTCATTTTTTGAAGATTTACAGTTTTTATTAATCGGCCCTGCATGGGTGGCCAATAGCCTGATGGGTAACAAAAACAGTAGCTAACCATCCGGTGGAGCGCATTATGTGCTCAGGGTTGGTATTCTGACGGTTTTTATACCTGTTCTTTTCGTTTATATGGTTTTGTCTTTATGCCATCGAAGCTGTACGACGATAAATCACTTGATTTCTTCACCCTAAAAAAAGCGCCACCCATGAGCTGGATGGCGCTTTTTTGGTTTTTTATCTCTCATATTACCGAGCTTTGGTGCTTATTTACCAAACACCTTCATACGCTCCTCTACTGGCTTAAACTCTTTATCACCAGCTGGCTGCTCGATGGCACCAAATACCATCTGCGCATTTAGCTCCCAATCATCAGCGATATTCCAAGTATCGGCAACCTGCTGATCGATCACTGGATTATAATGCTGCAAGTTAGCGCCAACATCGATGCTTGCCAATGCCGTCCAAATCACATACTGATGCATGGCGCTGGTCTGATGTGCCCAGATTGGGAATTTGTCCGCATATAAAGGGGCCGCTTCTTGCATACTTCTGACCACACCTTTGTCTTCAAAAAACAATATCGTACCAGCACCGGCCTTAAAGCCTGCGATTTTATCTTTTGTACCTTGGAATTTCTCGTCGTCACCCACGATGACCTTCAACGTCTCTTCGGTGATGTCCCACAGTTTTTTATGGTCCTCATCGAACAAGACAACGATACGGGCTGACTGAGAGTTGAAGGCGGAAGGCGTGTGCAAAATAGCGTGCTCTACCAATTTTACAATCTCATCCTTAGAGACTGGTAGTTGATCGCTCAAGGCATAGATAGAGCGGCGTTTTTCGGCAAGATTTTGTAAAGTGGTTAGGTCTGACATAATAGGACTCCGTCGAGTTAAATATTTAGGTTGTATATAAAGTATGTGTTTTAAAATGAGTCGATAGTAAAAATAGTAAAAATAGTAAAACTTGCTTGATCGTCATTCGATTGTAAAAGCAACACCGACCGATCTATATTCAAATTTTGTAAAAAATCTTCACAATAACGTGAACTATAAAAGATAAATTAACAATTCGTATTGTCAAATCACCCTTTAAAACCGTCAGGCAGCGCTGGAGCGGGCAGACGTTTCATATCAGAGTCGACATTACCAAAGCGCTCATGGCCGTTGTTCCAATCGATGATAGACTGCTCAATTTCTTCTTTATTATCAGCGACAAAGTTCCACCACAGCAGCACTTGATTGTTTAAGGGCTCACCGCCGATAAACATCACCCGTGTGCCTTTTTTGGCGACCAGCTTGATGCTTTCGTTGTTTTCGACATCACTATCGTGGAAGCGAAATAGCTGATCTTGCTCACAGATTTTGCCTTCAGACTCGATCTGCCCTTCACTGACTAAGATACCGTATTCAAAACCAGGCTCTAGCGTTAGGGTGACCTCGCCATCCTCTAGCCAGTACACATCGATACCGACCATTTTGGAGTACTGTATCGTTGGCGCTTCGTAGCGCTCGCCTGTGACGCTGGTGTAGTTGCCCGTGGTCAATATCATCTCTACATTATTTTCCGTCCACGTCGGTAGCTCTGGATAATGATGAAAACCGCGCTCGATTTTTTGGTCTGTCGGTAGAGCAATCCACAGCTGCACCATACTCAGCGCGCGCGCCGCATCTGGCGAACCGCCCGTATCCGGAAAGACACTTTGCTCGGTATGACTGATACCTTGGGTCAACCCTGTACCTGCGGTCATGACATTGACTTGGTTTTTGGTAATTACTTGCTCGTTGCCCAAGCTGTCTTTGTGTAGCACTTCGCCATCTAACATCCAGCTAAAGGTTTGCAAATTGGTATGCGGATGACGGCCCACTTGCATGCCAGCGTCACCGTCCTCAAACTCAGCAGGACCTGCATGATCCAAAAAGCACCACGCACCGATCGGTTTTTTGCCGGTATTAGGTAACAGACGGGCGATAGGAATACCGCCAACATCGGCCAAACGCGGCTCTAGGGTTTTAATACTCATGACTCACCTCTTATTATCAACTTATCAATAATGTGTGTTAGCTGGTGTCAAAGATGATGACCATAGCGCCGCCACCTTTTAAAGCTCCTAAAAGCTCATAGGTACTTCCATGACAAGGACTTTAGCGTCTTCAGCGACATCCATCGTAAAACTTTTAGTATCCCAAACACCAAGACCATCGCGGGTATCTAAAGTGTTACCGTTTACCACAACCTGACCACTAATGACAAAGATATACACGCCGTTGTTAAGGTCTTTTAAGTCATAGGTCTGTGTCACACCTTTGTCAAAGTCGCCGATGCTAAACCACGCATTTTGATGAATCCACACGCCAGCATCGTCGGCATTGGGTGACAGTACTTGGTTAAACTCATTTGGCTGCAGGATGTCATCCATACGCAACTGCTGATAGCGCGGCGTGACATTCATTTTGTTTGGAATGACCCAAATCTGTAAAAATTTCACAGGCTCATTGGCATCGCCGTTCATCTCACTATGAGTGATACCCGTCCCTGCCGACATCACTTGGATTTCGCCCGTTTCGATGATGCCTTCGTTGCCGATATTGTCGCCATGACCGAGCTTGCCCGATAACGGAATACTGATGATTTCCATATCACGATGTGAGTGTCTGCCAAAACCTTGACCACCGATGACAAAATCATCGTTGATGACACGTAGCGCGCCAAAACCCATACGCGCTGGATTGTGATAGTTGGCAAAGCTAAACGTGTGACGGCTTTTAAGCCAGCCGTGGTCGGCATCGCCGCGAGAGTCTGCTGCATGATAGATAGTTTGCATAATAAATCCTTATATCGTCGTACGTTAACTGGTTTAACACTGCTCATTAACGCGCTTGTCTATGTAATGATGCTATTATAATTGTTGTCTTATCATAGATAAACAAAGCCAATCGCAAATAACTATTCTTATATTTAGAACAATAAAAACTACTGATGTTGATGCTGATGTTAATACAAACATAACAGAAACATCAGCATAAACTGTTAGCATGACTAATATTAGCCAATTTAGGTTAAGTTAAGTTTATAAATGTGTCATCAAATATATTCGCCATACAAGGAGCGCAACCATGTCGGACGATGCAAAAAAACAGCCGCTACAGTACGAGCTGGTCGATAATACAGATGAAAAACGCTTTGAGATGCATATCGATGGGCACATCGCGTTTGAAGCCTATGATTTTTTTACCACAAGTACTGGTGAAAAAGGCATTGAATACAAACATACCGAAGTGCCAGAGGCGTTGGGCGGACGCGGTATCGCAGGCTATTTGGTCAAGACCATCTTAGACGACGCTGCCGCCAAAGGCTTACGCGTCAAACCCACCTGCCCTTATGTCAAAGCGTATATCGACAAACATCCAGAATACCAAGACAACTCGGTGTTTCATAACGCTGCGCCATAGAGCTTCGGGTATAGTTAATCTTTTTTTAAATAGGTATCGTCCTACTGGTATAAAGTGTGCCAATGTTAGGTCGGATTGACTATGTTAAAAACCGTCTGTAAAACCAAAAACGCCATGCTAAATAACATGGCGTTTTTTTAGGTGTGGCGGCGAGTAGTGCTAGTGCAGAGTGCCAAATGGGTTTGGCGCTTAGAGTCTTAGCCTATATTTTGCAAAAAGCTTTTGTCACGAGCCAGCCATGCTAAATACAGCACAGGCAATACAAATAGACCGACAGCCCAGTAGCTTAATTTGACATAAAGCAGTGCACCCAATAACGCGCCAATGACAAAACTGCTCACTAGCGCTGAGCTATGCGCAAGTTTTTTGGCGTTATCGAGGGTCCTATTGGCAAGATAGTCTGATAAATTAATGCCTAACTGAGTGGTGTTGCCCGTCATCAGCACCGTTGGACTCATGTGTTTGATGACGGTTTTGCTGGCTGTATTGCGAATCGCCAAGGCCGTCAAACCCAAGCCACCAGTAATCGCAACGGTGATACTATTGCCATCCGTAAACGGCTGGAAGGACAATCCTGCTATCATAAACGCGGTGAGAAACACTGCCTCTGCCAATAGCAAATGAGTCAGTATCAGCCGCTGCTGGCGACTGTTATCGATATAGACTTTGGTCACAACGACCGTCAAAATAAACAGCGGCACAGAAGCCAGCTTGATCCACAGACCGTCCTCGCCTTTGACCAAACCGCTGCCTGCCAATACCAAGTTGCCTGTGACATGAGCGGTAAAAAACCCAAAAAGAGTGATAAAACCGATGGTATCAATCGCACCGCCGACCACCGTCAATAACACAGGCGCACGATAGCGCTGCCAAAAGCTCGGCGACTTAGCAGTTGTACTAAGCACCCGTACGTCCTACATTATTGCTATCTGCGTCACGGCTGTCGGCAATGGCAACAAAGTCAACAAACGCTTCGACGAATTTTTGCAGATATTTTTGGGTACGCTCACTGACACTACCGTCTTCATTTAGACTGTCGGTCGCTCGGCTTAGATGTACCTCAGGGCGGATCATCATTTGTGCCGAGAGCATCTGCATGCTTTTACGGACATCAAGCCCACTGTTGATACCGCCATAGCTACTAGGAGATGCCGTCATAACAGCGACTTTTTTATCCGCCCACACGCTTTGCTTGTAGGGACGCGAGGCGATGTCGATAACGTTTTTGAGTGCCGCTGGCATCGTGCGATTGTGCTCGGGCGTGACAATCAGCACCGCATCCGCGGCCTTTAATTGCTGACGGACGCGCTCGTAGCTGTCGATTGTGGTCCCATCATAGTCTTGATTATAAAGCGGCAAATCAGCGATATTGACTTCGTTTATCGTGACACCTGACGGCATTTGCGACACGACATATTCGGCAAACTTACGATTGATAGAATCTTTACGCAAGCTACCGATGATAAGAGCAATGGTTATTGATTCGCGCATAACAACTTCTTATAACAAACCATTTATCAATGACGACTAAATGACAGCTCACAAAAAAGACATTGGCTGCTTGCATCATCATACTATACCGCGCTTTTATATCTTTTTTCTTAACGCTAAACTGTCAACTTAAGCGCTTAACGTAAACGATAAGAGCTCAGCGCGCTGCTTATTTTTTATGATCGATTGAATAGGCACCTGGGCCATGAGCAAATATCAGTAAAAAACCACCCGCCATCGCGATGTTTTTCATAAATGGGTTCATTTGCGACTCATCGAGCCAAAACTGATGAAACATCAGCGCCGACATAATATTGAACCCTACAAACAATAAAGCGATCAAGCGCGCTTTGAAACCCAATAAAATAGCGATACCGCCAAATAGCTCTAGCGCGATGACCAATGGTAACAGCATACCAGGCACGCCCATTGACTCCATATAGCCTTGGGTTGCCGCATAACCTGTGATCTTGGTAAAGCCTGAAAAAATAAAGATCATCGATAAAAATAGACGACCAATCGGGGCACTAACTTCTTGTAATTTGTCCATGATAACTCTCCAATATGATAAATCTGGCCAATATGATAAATCTGGTAACATGAAATCCTGCTTAAGCACCACATCTTATTTAAAAGATTTTTTTACCTTTAAGCTGTTTCATTAAGTAACCGCTATATTGTAGTCGTTGCTTATAGGTAGATAAACCATGATAATTACAAATATAAGTTCTGATTATCAGAACAACCATCCGTATAATTCTGCATAATGATAGTAGCGGCTTTCTCTATTTATACAGCATACAAGCGTTACAAAAAGCAACGAAGAGACACATTTATAATAGACAGTAGCGCTCAAATCTCCTATTTTTTTGCTAAACTTAACCATAACATCTATAAGCACTACTTAACGGAAATAGATGAGAAAACGTTAAGCCAATGCGCTCTTTGCTCTACCACAATTCTCGATCACAAATAAGGATAATGAACCATGATGCTCCCTTCTATCAAACAAGCCAATCGTGTCCTCGCCTTCGCTGCTATCAGCGCCCTTGGCATGATGAGCACTGTCGGTCAGGCAGCGACCTATGAGCTGGACCCTAAGCATACCGCGGTGCGCTTTTTTGTCGATCATTTTGGTACATCGACCAATGCTGGTGGCTTTTATAACCTCTCAGGCATTCTTGAGTACGCACCCAAAGAGCAAAAAGGCTTTATCGGTATCACCATTCCGATGGGCAGCTTGAGCACAGGTCTCAAAGAGTTTGATGGTCATTTAAAATCTGCGGATTTCTTTAATATCAAAGAGCATCCAACCGCTTATTTTAAATCTACCAATTGGCAGTTTGATGGTAATAAAGTCAAATCAGTCACAGGTGACTTAACACTGCTGGGTCAGACGCATCCTGTGACGCTGACAGCCACTAAGTTTAACTGCTATGACAGCCCCCTGCTAAACGCTGAAGCGTGCGGCGGCGATTTTGAAACCACCATCGACAGAACCAAGTGGGGTCTCAATACTTATACCGATGGCGGTATGATGAAAAACATCAAACTGGTCGTTCAGGTAGAAGGCAGTAAAAAGGCCGATCTCAAGTAACGACGGCTTGTCTTATAAAAATCAAATAGTCGATTAGAGATAAAACAAATACACGATATGTACTACAATTAAGCTGAGTTTTTAACTCGGCTTTTTTGACGCTATAAAAAGCTTAATATGCGCTGTTGGCGTTTGTATATAGTGAGTTCAGTATAAAAAAGATACAGTGGGACTGGGATAAATTTTACGCAGCATCGAGCGGCGCAGGCACAGCACGCAAGGAAAATTTATACCAGTTTCACGTTGATATATAATGTATCTGTTTTATTTAGAATCGACTATAGTCGAATCCAAATAAGTCAGATACCTAGCTATCATGCTGCTTACTGTATCGTTGTTATCTCGGCCTGGCCATAAAACGATGCGTCAAAACAACAAGAGGACAATTAGGATGGGACAGCTAGAAGATATGGCAATGTTTGTACGCATTGTCGAAGCGGGCAGTATCACCAAAGCTGCCGAGCAGCTCAATATTGCCAAATCAGCTGTCAGCCGCCGCTTAAAGGAGCTAGAAACTCGCCTCGGCAGTCAGCTGATCAGCCGCACCACGCGCCAATCCAATTTGACGCAAGCAGGTGAGCAGTATTATCAACAGGTGACGCATATACTCAGTGAAGTAGATGCGCTCAATGAGCAAACCAGCGGCGCGCCCACTCGCATCGAGGGCACCTTAAAAATGACGGCACCGCTATCTTTTGGCTTGATGCACCTCAACGCGGTGATTGATGAGTATGCCAATCTACATCCCAACCTAAGTTTTGAGCTGGATTTTTCTGATCGGCATGTCGACTTGATCGAAGAAGGCTATGAGTTGGCCATCCGTATCAGAGAGTTACAAGACTCGAGCTATCAGGCCAAGCGTCTGGCGCTGATTCGTTATGCTCTCTGCGCCAGCCCTGACTATCTGAGCAAAATGGGCACGCCTAAGACTTTGGCTGACTTGGCGACCCATGAATTTTTACAATACGGTCTGAGCAAAACCAGTCATTTAGAGCTGACGGACGCTCAAGGCAAAAAGCACAACCACACTATCGATGCCAAAATAAAAGCCACCAATGGCGAGTTTTTGGTCGATTTGGCAGTAAAGGGTCATGGCATTGTGTTTATGCCGACTTTTATCGTCTATCAAAGGCTGGCTCGCGGCGAGCTGGTGCCGATCCTACCCCAGTATCAACTGCCGACACTCAGTGCTTATGCCGTGTATCCAAAAAACCGTTTTTTATCGCAGCGCTGTCGCTATCTGATTGATTTTATTGCCGAGCGGTTTGGCGACGACCCATATTGGGATAATTTTTCTGAAAGGCTTATACAAACTTAGCCGTCTAGCAAAATTGCTATAAACCTTAAAACAATACTGCTAGTATTATCTAACGATATCCATCCGTCATAAGGAGATGCATTATGGATTTATCATCGTTAGGTATCAAGGCCATCCACGAGTTTGATGATATTCATCAAAGCCCATTACCCCAAGAGCGCCTAAGAGCCGCGCGCAAACAAGCAAGCGCGTTTCGAGAGCGCTTGATGTCTGAGCCGCCGGTACAGTTTTATCAAAGCGCCGATATGGTCAGAGTGCCCTATCCCACGTGGTACGCCTACAGCGGCGTCTACACCCAAAGCACGTATAAATTCCCCTACATCCATATCTTAAACCGTATTTTTATCATTCAGTATCATGACTTTTTGGGCGAGCTAAAAACCCTGCTGTTCTCTCCTTCTGATATCGAAGCGGATCGTGAAACGCCTTTTTTTAAGCGTTTGACGGACAAAATGCCGAATTGGTCACCGCTTGAAAATGTGGTCGCGCCTGTCATTCGTGATGTGGCAGGTGCCCTTACAGAGGTGGGCCTTATGCCCGAAGACGTGGATTATATCAGCTATGATCATCTACACACCCAAGACATCCGCCGCTGGCTCGGTACTAAAGGCTCGGGCAAAAAGGACCAAGCCGCCTACTTCCCTAATGCAAAGATTTTGGTGCATGAGCGTGAGTGGCAAAGCGCCAGTGCTTTATTGCCCGTACAAGCAGACTGGTATTGCCCTAATGGCATCGATGGCATCGACCCTGACAAAGTGATTCGGTTTACCGGTAGTATCCAATTGGGTGAAGGTCTGGCGCTGGTACATACCCCAGGCCATACTGAGGGCAACCACTCACTCGTCGCCCGCGTGCCCGATGGCATCAGAGTCACCTCAGAAAACGGCGTGGGCGCAGACGCTTATGCGCCAATGTGCTCGACCGTCAACGCCATCCGCCGTTATGCAAAAGAGACCGGTATGGAGGTTATCTTAAACGGCAACACCCTAGAAGGCAGTAACGAGCAATATATCTCCATGGTCATCGAAAAGACCATCGCAGGCCCCTCCCAAAACCCCGACTTCCCTAACTGTGCTTCGAGCAGTGAAGCGACGCCTTATTGGCTAATTCCTGGTCATAAAGTCAGTCACCTGATCGGTGAGGCCACCTTTGGTACACTACAAGCGGGCTCGATGAAACATAACGCCGCACAAAAGGTAGGTGCCTGATGCGTTATTTCACCGACAAGACCATATATATCACTGGCGCTGCTTCTGGTATCGGCTTTGAGAGTGCCAAGCAGCTTATCAAGCAAGGCGCGCACTTAGTATTGTTTGATGTGCAGCCGCTTGATGATGCCTTATCGGCGTTACAAGGGCTAAATAAGCACAATGCCTCAATCAGCACCTATGAGCTGGATGTCACTGATGCTGAGATGACCAGTACAAAAATTGCTACCGCAGCGGCTCAGTGCCCGCCAGATATTTTGATGCATTTTGTAGGTATCACAGGTCCATGGACGTTTGATAAGATGAGTCAAGCACAGTTTGAACGCGTGATGCACATCAACTTATTTGGCACACGCAACGTCCTTGCGGCGGTGCGGCCGTTTTTGGAGCGTGGCGATCAGGTCATGGTCACCGCTTCTATGTCGTCGTTTACAGGCAGTTATGGCTATAGCTCTTATAGTGCTTCTAAATTTGCCATTTGGGGCATGATGCAGTCACTAAACTACGAATGGAAACCGCTAGGCATTGATATCACGGTCTTTGCACCGCCGCCGATTGACACACCGCTGACCCAGTCTGAGGTCGGCGTCATGGATGCAGCAGGCGTCGGTATGAAAAAACTGGCAGGCGAATTAAATATCGAAGAGGCAGTCAAATCCATGCTAAAGGGTGTGGAAAACCGATCGTTTTTGGTGGTGCCAGGCGTGATGGCAAACCTCATCAGACTGCAGCTGCGTTTTTTTCCAGTCAGCTGGGTCAATTGGATAGGCAACAAGGCCGCGGCGTTTTCGGCCAAAAAATAATGGCTAAGTAAAAAGAATACAGCTATGCAGCCTGATAATGAGTTCTGAGTAATAAAAAGCGTCATCCAGTGGTTGGATGACGCTTTTTTATCTTGAACAATTACGTGCTAGGCGCCCGTTAATCTAAGGTCTGTACGCCGCCGCCATTGACAAACAACGTCTGACCACTTACCCACTCAGAGATAGGTGAGGCAAAATACAGCATGGCGCCTGCGATATCATCTGCCTCGCCCAAACGCTTGATGGGTGTGTGCGACAGCATGCGCGCTTCGATCTCAGGCGTCAGCACACTCTGCAATGCCGCTGTACGCGTAGCACCTGGGCCAACCGCGTTGATACGCACCTCAGGACCAAAATCGTGCGCCAAATTTGCCACCATGTGATTGACTGCCGCTTTTGATGCAGCGTAGCCACTCATGTCAGGGCTCTTATTGATACTCGACATCGAGGTGGTGATGACGATTGAGCCGTAGCCGGATTTTTTCATGTGCGGCACACACAGCTGACACAGACGCCAAGCGCTAAAGACATTTAGCTCAAAATCACGGCGAAAATCATCCACTGAGATTTTAGACGGATCTTCTTGCCCGCCGCCACCGCCGCCAGCGTTGCTGATCAATATGTTGACCGTGCCAAAAGTTGCCACCGTTTTATCGACCATGGCCACCAAATCATCGTCTTTTAAAATATTACACTCTACGGCCAAAGCCTTGACCCCAAAGCTTTCGACTTCTTTGGCCGCCGACTTGGCATCTTCTATCTTCAGATCGGCGATGACGATGTTGGCGCCAGCTTGTGCCAGTCGCAGCGCAGTGGCTTTACCAATACCATTGGCACCGCCAGTGACGATGGCAGTTTTACCTGTCAAATCAAACAATGCCGAAAAGGCTTTGGGTTGAAACGCTTGCATACTCATTCCTTATCATTGTTATTTATGATGTCTCGTGTGTTACCTCGTATGTTACTTAGTATGCGCGCTTACTCTAAAATACGTGTATCAATTCATCCGTAATTTGTAACCGCTTTTGCGTAAGATTTGACCAGCTGCCAAATTTCACCCATAAAAAAAGCCTCACAATAATGTGAGGCTTTAGTGCTCTAACAGAGCCATATTTGGAGCGGGATAAGAGATTCGAACTCTCGACCCCAACCTTGGCAAGGTTATGCTCTACCACTGAGCTAATCCCGCTAAACATCGAATCGCGTTATTGTTAACAACAACTCCGTCTCGATAGGCTGGCTATTTTAGCAAAAATTCTAAGCCTGTCAACACCTTTTTTGGCATTTTTTGCAGATATTTTCGCTGCCAGCCTTTATTTACCAGCGATTCTGCTATAAGCGTTTGATTTTACAATGAGTATTATCCGCCAGTTTTTCTAAAATATTTTAGCAAATAAAGGGTTATATTTGCTGGGCTCACGGCTATGCATGTCTATCACTGTGTTTGGGCGTGCTGTTTACTTACAATCATAGGGTGTACTGTTACTTTTTCTGTCTTGGTTTTGGCTTATTAACATTATTATACTTTGTGCAACTTTATTTATTATTTACAGTGAGGATGTTTATTATGAGAAAATTACTAACCACAACTGTCATGGCCGCGTCTTTGTCGGCGCTGACACTGACTGGCTGTAGTAGCACCACCAATACTGGCGCGGTGGGCGTTGATCGTCAGCAGTTGCTCTTGGTCTCTAATGAGCAGGTGTTACAACTATCAGCGCAAAGCTATGCAAAGACCTTGCAAGAAGCAAAAGCTCGCGGCTTGCTCGATACCAATAGAACCCAGCTCAATCGCCTCAAAAACATCTCCAACCGTCTAATCGGGCAAGTCGGCGTCTATCGTCCTGATGCGGCAAAATGGCCATGGGAAGTACACACGATCAAATCAAATCAACTTAACGCTTTTGTGATGCCAGGTGGCAAAATCATGTTTTATTCAGGCATCATCGATCGCCTCAATCTGACCGACGATGAAATCGCCGCCATCATGGGACATGAGATGTCTCACGCATTACGTGAGCACTCACGCGAGCGTATCTCCCGCCAATACGCCACTCAAACGGGCATTGGCGTCGCCGCTAGTATCTTTGGTCTCTCGCAAGGTCAGGCGGAGCTGGCCAATGTCGCCGGTGACCTAGGCCTGAGTCGTCCGCACGGCCGTACTCAAGAAGCAGAAGCCGACCAGATTGGCCTTGAGCTAATGGCTCGCGCAGGCTACAACCCGCAGGCCGCGATTAGCTTATGGCAAAAAATGCAGCGCGCCAGCCAAGGCGAGCCGCCGCAGTTTTTGAGCACTCACCCAAGCAGCAGCAATCGCATTGCCCAGTTGCAGTCATTGATGCCCAAAGTCATGCCGCTTTACCAAAAAGCACGCCGCTAATCATCATTTAGCATGACTGATTAGATTGATTGTCAAGCAGAGTACAGACCATGGTTTGTATTCTGCTTTTTTATAAAAGTGGCCATACTCCATTGTCTGCTAAATGTTAAGGCTTGCGCATCGGCGTCTGCTATAATAACCTCAAGCATCGCTGCAAGACGCTAGTACGTCATCGGTGCCCATACCTCATCAAACACCACCTTATCAAACAATATCGCGTAAAAGGATGCTATCCATGAGTACCACGCCTACCGCTGATGCCCTCTATGCTGAGCTACAGAGCTTGCAGCCGCAGCATATCGAGCTGATTAACGAATCGATGAATCATGCAGGCTACTTTGATGGCAAAGAAAGCCATTTTAAACTCACTATCGTAAGCGATGCCTTCGAGAGCAAGCGTTTGGTCGCTCGCCATCAACTGGTTTATGGCTTGGTTGCGCCCCTACTGACCTCGCAAGGAGGCTCGGTGCATGCCTTAGCCATACATGCCTATACGCCAACAGAATGGCAAGGGCAAAGCCCAGATAGCCCCTTGTGTGCTGGTCAAAACAGCTGAGCCATCGACAGAATAACAGAATAATCAACCATGACTGTGCGTCGTATGAACGTTGTGACGGTAGCGCTGCGTGATTGGATCACCCCAGAGGGAAGGATATTTAATGAAACATTTACATATGCTGATGGCCGTCCTGACCATCGTTCTGTTTTTATATCAAAGCTATCTGGTATTGAGTGCCAATAGACGCGCCCCAAAGGCGGTGAAGATAGCCACTCACATCATTTATGCGCTTGTCATCGGCTCAGGTGCCATCATGTTGATGCAGCTAATGAGTGCCAACGCCCCTGTGCAGTGGGTGTTTGCCAAGATTATTTTGCTAGTCGCTGCCATCAGTGCCAGCATAAAAGCCTTTAACAATCATGCAACGCCCGGCCAAAGGAAAACGGGGATTTTGATATCGGCGATCGCCTACGCAGGTATCGTGATACTTGCTGTGGTCAAACCAGCCAACTTATTTTAAGGCGCTGTTTACGGAGGCTGCGAAAAACTCATCCCAGTAGCGCTTTGGAACTTATGACAGTTTTGTTTGCAACTGACTATAGCCGGCATATTTCATAAATGACATATTTTTCAATATCTTAATCTGTTTATTTTTGCTATCTTAAATATAAACAACGGCGTTTATCACAGATCTTGCTGTTTATATGACCCCCATCTTGCCTTATGGAGCCACTATGAAAACTCTATTTTCCGCGACATTACTGGCCTCAGCAGGCATTTTTGCGCTTGCAGGCTGCGCCTCGACTGGCAATATCACTCCGCAGTATGTGCCGCCCAGCACCTACCAAAACTATGACTGCCAAGCGCTGAGCCAAGAGTACAACCGTATCAATCGTTATGTCGAAACGGCGCGCAATCAGCAGTCGACCATCGCTGCCTCTGGCGTGGGGGTCGGCGTCTCAGCGGGCCGCTGGGGTATCTCACCCAATATCAGCTTCGGCGTGGGAAAAAGCAACAACACCAAAGCCCGCGATGCCAAGCTATCACGGCTCTACGGCGAGCGTGATGCCGTTGTTCAGTCCGCGCGCATCCAGCGCTGCAACTTTGCCAGTGGCATCAAGATATATGGCGAATAAATAAACAAACAAACTATGGTGAGTTGATAGAGGTCAAATCGATAAAATACCATCGTTGCTCATACGACCATAAAAAAGCCAATACGCGATCAACGTATTGGCTTTTTTATGAGGACATCTAGGGCGTGTCCTCAATTCAATCGATAGCCATCTAAATGGGCTAAAAATGGCTAAATCTGGCCAAACGGTGTCAAATAGCTGACTAATATCTCAATATTATCTGCGCTATTTTCCTTGT
>NZ_JAGBKN010000034.1:0-22563 GCF_017498075.1 Psychrobacter halodurans | reverse complement strand
GCTAGGTTTGCAACGCAGTATGGCGCAATTTTAGCATCAGCCGTAGGGACAGGACTCTTTTTTGCCGCTTCATTGGTAAAAATAGACGCTTAGAGCGACTAAGCTTACTATTTTTACCTTCGAATCGTCTAAAAAATAGTCTCTGTCAGTGCCATGGTTGAATGTTCAATACGCCCTATTACCCAAAAAAGGCTGTGAGCAGCTGACGGTGATTCCTTTGACGCCCAAACACTGGCACGCTATTTTGGACATGGCCGAAACATCAATGTTACTGTCCGACTGACCTTGGTTGACTGTGTAACGATTGGGTAAGAAACCTGCTGGCATCTATGCACATTTATCTGTGCGTTTGCTATTTAAATTCTGCTATATTACAAATGTCGCAATACCTTCTTTTTTTATGGCTAAGTCACTGCCAACTCATCATCAGGACGCATTTATGAGCGCACCCAAATTATTATTATCAGCATTAACGTTAAGCATGGCTAGTCTGGCCCTCAGCGCCTGCGGCAGTGATGGTGACAAAGTCAAAGAGGAATATGATCGTATTGAGGATCAGGTAAAAGAAGAATATGATCGTATAGAAGACAAGGTCAAAGAAGAGTATAAAGAGGTAGAAGACAAACTGAGCGATGACGAAAAAAGCATGGCTGAGATTTTGGAGTCCGTGTTTTTGCCAGAAGAGTCGCTAGACAACTTCTTAGACAAACTCACCCCAGAAGGCGGCCTCGGCGGCTTGTATGTCGGACACTTCGTTGAAATTGAGGACGGCGATGATAATGATATCGATATCGGGGCTGTTTATTTTGACATCAGCAAAGACGGTTTGGGCAGCGTCGATGGTAGTTTTAGCTACCAGCAACAAGCTTGTCAAGAAAACAACACACTGGGCATCAACTCTGCAATCAAAGTGGACAACTATATCGCAGGCAAAGTGACCGGCAGCCTCGATACGCTAGCGTTTTTGGATGTGAAGTATGTCAATGACTTGGGCATTGAGACACCGAACCTATTTACCACCTTTGCAGGTAGCTTTGAGAAAAAACAAGCGGGTACCGCGTGGCAAGGCAGCTTTGAGTATCAGGACGGTCTGGGCGGACAAACGCTAACCAGTAGCGAGAAAAACTGCAATGTCACTTATACCATCAGCGACCGCTCTAACTTTAAGACCTACCCACTTGATTACCGCCTAGGTGAGCTGAATGTAGATGTCAGCGGCAATGGCAGTCAAAAAGTCGCGACATGGCAAAACCCGCGAAACACACAATATATACTGGTCAGCCAAATCGATATCAACAAAGCAGAGACTGGCGCGAACGGCTATGTACAAAATCTGGTATTGTCCGCTGGTGAGACGACCTTTTCTCCGCTTATCCCAGCTAGCCCGACCAACTACGCTATCGTTGTACAAGCCTTTGACGCGGCAAACGATCTGATCGGCTATCAAGCGGTGGTGCAAGACTTGCCTGAATCACTATAAATAAGCGCAGCACAGCCTTTCTCTCTTGGCTCAGGCTTTGTAGCCTATTTCTCGTAGCCTATGATTTATAGTCTATAACTTGTGACTCATGGGCGACTACGCTCCGGTGGTGTTTTTACAGTCATATATGACGCGTTAAAGCGTTGACATCAGGGGGCGGCTTCTTTACCATCTTATCTAATGATGACCTGTCAATTCCCCTAGTGAATTGACGGGTTATTTTTATTTTGGTGCCTAGACTTTTATTTTATCCTGAGGGCGTGTCTTTATTTCAAAAATGGTGATAAAAATGAGATAAATTGCGGCCAAACAAGGAAAATAGCGCCGTTAATATCGAGATATAAACCCGCTATTTGACGATGTTTGGCAAAATTTGGCCATTTTTGGCCCATTTAGATAACTATCGAGTGAATTGAAGACACGCCCTAGTCTATATGCGCTTGTTCATATAAATTATCGGCATCATTATCATCTTATACCATTTTCAAAGAGTGCAACATATAGCTGATGGCAGTCTGCCAGTATGCTTTTTAGAGCAGCGCATCAATCGCCGTACGGTACTGACTGGTTTTAGTTTTTATGATTGAACGCTTTGAAAATGGTGTGGCTGTTTCCCTATTCATTTGTTGATGGCGCGTTTGACGCCTCAACGATCATTATCGTCAAGAATAAAAAGTTGCTCACTATGGTTTTCCCATTATCCTTTAGAGATTTTAGAAGCTACAGCTTACGCTTAGGCGTGCTGGCACTTCCTATTTTGATTACCCAGTTTTGTCAGGCGGCGCTGGGTGTGGTAGATGCCATCATGGCAGGTCAGGTCTCAGCGCTTGATTTGGCGGCCGTGGCTGTCGGCTCTGGTATCTGGCTGCCGCTGTTTTTATTGGCCACTGGCATCTTGATTGCCACCACGCCTCTGATCGGTGAGGCCATCGGACAAAACGAACACAGTAAAGTACCTCATATCACCCAGCAGTCTTTGTGGACTGCTGGGGTTATCGGTATTGTTGGCTTCATTATTGTGAATTTGGCACCCAATATCCTTGGTATCATGGGCGTACCAGCAAACATCCAACCGATAGCGACACAGTACCTACATGGTGTATCGTTTGGGTTTCCTGCGCTGGCCGTTTATGCTGTCCTTCGCAGCTACTGCGAAGCATTGGGTCGGCCTGAGCCGGTAACCATTATCAGCATCATTGGTCTGTTAGCGGACATCCCACTTAACTATATCTTCATTCATGGTTTGTTTGGGATGCCTGAGATGGGCGGTGCAGGCTGCGGTGTTGCTACAGCTTTGGTACTATGGATAAACGTGCTACTGCTTGCTACCTATACCAGCTTTACCAAACGGCAACAATTTGCCAGTACCCGCTTTTTTTATGGTTTTGCCAGTCCTAACCGTCAGCAAATCAAAAAACTGCTAAAACTGGGCATTCCCATTGGTGTTTCTATCTTTTTTGAGGCGAGCCTCTTTAGTTTGGGCGCGCTTGTCATCAGTCCGCTTGGCGAGCTGGCGACCGCATCACATCAAGTCGCACTGGCGGTGACCTCTCAGCTGTTTATGATACCGATATCGGTCGCGATGGCACTGACCATCATGATATCCAATCGTTTTGGCGAAAAAAACCTGCTGGCACTGCGTCAAGTACAGGCAACGGGGCTGACCTGGACGATACTCATTGCCCTCACATGTATGCTAGGGATTTGGCTATTTCGACCACAGCTGGCAGCAGCCTTTACCGACAACCCTGCGGTCATCGCTCAGTCTATGCATTTGCTGGTATTTGCTCTTGGTTATCAGCTGTTTGACGGCTGGCAGGTCAATGTCGCGGGGATACTGCGCGGTATGCAGGACACCACTGTACCGATGTGGGTGACGTTGTTTTGTTATTGGGTGGTGGCATTGCCGCTGGGTATTTATTTGGTACGTTTTACCGATGTCGGCGCTCAAGGATTTTGGATGGCACTGATTACGGGGCTGTTTTTATCCTCTATCTTGTTGACGCTGCGTTTGCGTTATCAACAAAGACGTCTAACGGCGCTTTGGGGTTAGGGCTATCATACAAATGTACGACCGAACGCAGCACGATGTACAAGCAGCATGGCTCAAAAACCACATCGATAATGATAAATCGTAGTGGGTTTCTTACTAAAACAGCTAGATTACGTCAAAATATGTAAAAATTCTCAGTTAACAACTGTACATTGATTGCTCATTGGCCTGAATCTAGGTATCATTAGCAATCAAACAATATTTAGTTACACTATTTCTCGAATTTAGTACAAGGCAAGATAAAAACTATGGATATTGAAAAAATACGCACCCTCATCGCCCTCATGGAAGAAAGTGAACTGGTCAATCTAGAAATCAGCTCTGATGACGAACACATCAGTCTCACTCGTCACTATGATGCCCCTGTACCGACCATGATGGCCGCTCCTACTGCTGGCGCAGCACCAGTGGCTGCAGATACAAAACCAGCAGCAAAGGCAGGTAGCGTTGAGACATCGCCAATGGTTGGCGTTTTTTATTCTGCCCCAAGCCCCAATGATCCGCCGTTTGTTAAGGTCGGCCAAAAAGTACAAGCGGGCGACACACTTGGTATTATCGAAGCGATGAAAATCATGAACCCTCTTGAGGCCACCCAAAGCGGTGTCATTGACGAGATTTTGGTAGATAACTCTGAAGTTGTGCAGTTTGGTCAACCTGTCATACGCTATAAAGCGTAACGATATTTGCCTCACTTTACTTCATACTGATTGAGTCTTTAGCACTTTATTTCGGCACCTTATTTTGGCACTTTATACCGTTTCACGTTGTTGTAAACTGTCACTACCTACCGATGCCGAATACGGATATCAAATGCCGAAGCTCCCCATCAAGGCTCAATCAATGTCTGCCGCGTCAAAAAGGATGACCCCATGATAAAAAAACTGCTCATTGCCAATAGAGGTGAAATCGCCCTACGTATCGTTCGAGCCTGTAAGGCGTTAGGTATCGAAACCGTCGGCGTCTACTCCACCGCAGATGCCAATCTTATGCATCTGCGCTTTGTTGACGAAGCTATCTGTATCGGCAAACCCAATGCCAACCAAAGCTACCTCGATATCAATACGATCTTGACGGCGGCAGAAATAACGGGTGCTGACGCCATCCATCCAGGCTACGGTTTTTTATCTGAAAATGCTGAATTTGCCGAACAAGTAGAAGAAGCAGGACTGACCTTCGTCGGTCCCAATGCCGATCATATCCGCTTAATGGGCAACAAAGTCTCGGCGATTAATGCCATGAAAAAAGCAGGCGTGCCAACCGTCCCAGGCTCTGTGGGCGCAGTCACCTTGCACAATGCCGAAGAGCAAGCCCGCAATATCGGCTTTCCGCTTTTGATCAAAGCTGCCTCTGGTGGTGGTGGTCGCGGCATGCGCGTGGTCGAGCGTTTTGATGAGCTGATTGGACAAGTACAAGCCGCCAAACAAGAAGCGGAGCTGTGGTTCGGTGATGACACCGTCTATATGGAGCGCTATCTACAAAACCCGCGCCACGTCGAGATACAAGTGTTAGGGGATGGTAATGGTAACGCCATTCACCTCTATGACCGTGATTGCTCACTACAGCGCCGTCACCAAAAAGTACTAGAAGAAGCCCCTGCCCCTGATATCCCAGACGATGTGCGCGAGCCTATCTTAAAAGCCTGCGTAAAAGCCTGCGAGCTGGTCAAATATCGCGGCGCGGGCACCTTTGAGTTTTTGTTCGAAAACAACGAGTTTTTCTTTATCGAGATGAACACGCGCGTGCAAGTAGAGCACCCTGTGACTGAGATGATCACCGGTATCGATGTGGTCGTCGAACAGCTCAAAATCGCAGCCGGTTATGGCCTGTCTTATCGTCAAAGCGAGATCGAAGTACAAGGTCATGCGATTGAGTGCCGTATCAATGCCGAGGACGCTGCTACTTTTGTCCCCTGCCCAGGCACCATCTCTCAGCTGTTTACACCAAGCGGTGCAGGCGTGCGTTTTGATTCACACCTCTACCCTGGCTATGAGATACCGACCTATTATGACTCGCTCATTGGCAAGCTGATTTGCCATGGTCAAACGCGCCAACAAGCGGTGTCCAAGACCCTGCATGCGCTTGATGAGCTCGTCATTGAAGGCATCAAAACCAATATACCGCTGCATCGCGATGTGATTTTGGCGGATGACAATTTTGTCCATGAAGCCCAAAACATTCACTACCTAGAAAGAGAGCTTTTAACGCCCAACAATGCCAAAGCCGACTCATAATTTGGCTTGCTGTATGACTCAATAAAAAACCGCCAATCAACGATTGGCGGTTTTTTTGACCAAATAAGACATATACAGATAAAGGCAAGGCTACTGATATAGACTTTATTGGCTGGCTGTGTCTACGCCGCTCGATACTGCGCAAACCCCTTCTAGCAGCGCGATATCAGTTTTTAGGGATTTAACCATATCAACCTTGATGAGAGCTTATGGCAGGATTCTATGAAAATTCATAAAGCATTCGTTACCCTCAGGATCTGCACACCACTGCATTTGGTTGCCATCATGGTACAAAAACGCAATGAGTGCCTCATCGGTCTGATCAATTTGATTGCCTGAGCAGTCTACTTCGTTATTGTCATAAACAGTCTTGAGGGCGATAATAGGCAGCCCTTCCTCGCGGTGCGTCACCAAGTAACGTCCGTACGTCCATTCCTTACCACTTACCGCCCACATCTCATTATCCGCACCAAAGTTATACAACTCACGGCATTGATTAGACTTAGCAGTTGAGGCGAGTAAGTTTTGATCGGTATTTGGCTCAGTCTGTAGGATGCGCTCCTCGCTTTGTGTGAGTATCCCGCCTGCTGCGGCGCCCTCCTTAATCTTCGGCTCGCTATTCGCTGACGCCAGTCTCTCTTTTCGAGCCGCTTGCCGCGCCTGCGCGTCTTTGGTCATCGTGATGCTACTGTCCAAATCTATCTCCCACTGCCCCGCGATAGCAGGACTGATATGTGTCGTGATGGTCGGTTTGGTCACGACTTCACCATTGGCAGGTAATGAGGCCAAAATAGAGGCCAAAGTAAATGAAGCAAATGATATAGGTTCCATAATTAACCTTTGATTTATTGTTTTATAGTAGGTGCTATATACGTTAGCGTAAGTCTTAGACACTAAAAACACAAGTAACTTTATGCTATTAGTCGTAACGCCACCAGTGCTGTCTGTACCTCACACAAAACAACGCCATAGCGCCGCTTGCATGATGCAAAACGCTATGGCGTTATAATAACCAATAGTAGGGGCGTATCACCCGCTGTCAGATTTAGGCGGCGACCGCACCGACTGCCTGCGCAAAGGCCGATAGCGCGCCTTTTAGCATCGCCGATACCGTACTACTGCACGTACCGATACCAGAGTACACCTCACCATCGACATTTAACTGAATGTAAGCGGCGGCTTTGGCGTTGGTTTTATTGTCTCGATTGGTATCATCATCGATGCCGTGACCACTATTATGCTGCGGGTTGATTGCATGCTCAGCATAATTGATGATGTGCAATGACTTCCCTGTATGTTGGGCCAAACCATTGATAAAGGACGACAACGGCCCATTACCAGTACCATCGATGTCGATGATATCGCCATTCATCTGCACTTGACCATTAAAGTAGACCTCGCCGCCTTTATTATTGACACTATAGTCTAATAGCTCAAAGCTGCCTTGCTGCAGATAGGTGTCTTCAAAGGTTTGCAAGATTTCGTCGTTTTGCAATTCGCGCGCCACGCGTTCGGCTTGTTTTTGTACCACACCGCTAAAGTCGATCTGCATCCAGCGCGGCAAATTAAAGCCGTAGTTACGCTGCAAGATATAAGCGACGCCGCCTTTACCCGATTGGCTGTTGATACGGACGACATCTTGGTAGCTACGACCAATATGCGCAGGATCAATTGGCAGATAGGCCACATCCCAGATATCGTCCGTCTCGTCTTGATGTCTTTCATTATAATCGAGCGATTTTTTGATGGCGTCTTGGTGCGAGCCACTAAAGGCGGTAAACACCAGCTCACCAACATACGGATGACGCGGATGCAGTGGCAAGTTATTACACTCGCTCACCACCTGTACAATTTCGCTCATGTTGCTAAAATCAAGCTCAGGATCGACACCTTGGCTAAATAAGTTCATGGCCATGACCATGACATCCATGTTACCTGTGCGCTCGCCATTTCCGAGCAACGTGCCCTCGATACGATCGGCACCCGCCAAGACGCCAAGCTCTGCGGCTGCTACCGCGCAGCCGCGATCATTGTGCGTATGCAAACTGACCGTCAAATGCTCTCTGTGGGTGAGATGACGGCAAAAATACTCAACCTGATCGGCAAAGACATTGGGCATAGAGGCCTCAACCGTGGCGGGTAAGTTTAAAATCACTTCCTGCCCATTTTGGGGTTGCCATACCTCACAGACAGCATCGCAGACCTCCACCGCATATTCAGTCTCCGTCTGGCTAAAGCTCTCAGGAGAATACTGAAAGACCCATTCGGTTTCAGGATATTTAGCCGCATAATCTACCAACAGATTGGCCCCAGCGATTGCTATCTCTTTGATCTCGGCTTTGTCTTTACCATAGACTTTTTCGCGTTGGACACGGCTCGTTGAATTATAGACGTGGACAATCGCCCGCTTAGCGCCCTTCAACGACTCAAAGGTACGAGCGATCAAATGCTCACGCGCCTGTACCAATACTTGTAAGGTGACATCATCAGGCACATGGTTTTCTTCGATAAGTTTGCGGGCAAAATCAAACTCAACCTGCGCAGCCGATGGAAAGCCGATTTCGATCTCTTTAAAACCGACGGCGACCAAGGTCTTAAAAAAACGCATTTTTTGCTCGATGGTCATCGGATCAATCAGTGCTTGGTTACCATCACGCAGATCCACGCTTGCCCAGATTGGTGCTTTGTCGATTGTTTTGCTCGGCCATGTGCGATCTGGCAGCGCAGGAGCAAACGCAAATGGACGATACTTTTTATAATCAAAAGCAGCATTTTTTGGGGTGATCTTGGCAGCTGTGCTTGCCGCCGTGCGTGTGGCTTGGTCAGACATAATCAATCCTTAGATGATATCAAGGGTTATGGGTTTTACAGGATGGTTGATGATTGGATTTATGTTTATCATACGAGATAACCACTCTTTATGCCATCATAATATCAAATTTTGTCAGCCGAAAATCAGCTTTCTTTTGTCTTATTTGAGGCTATTTTGGTGAAAAACTCCGAATTTATCACTATAATTAGTACATTTCACTAATAAGATGGATATTTATGTCAAACAGCTATATTGATAAAGGGTTTTCTGTAGAGATTGACGAGACCGACAGAGCGCTATTACGCTTGCTACAGACGCAAGCGCGCATGAGTATCACGGAGCTGGCAGAGCAGGTCAATCTCTCGGCGACGCCATGCGCGCGCCGCATCAAGCGCTTAGAAGACACCGGCATCATCACCGGCTACCACACACAGACAGACGCGCAAAAGCTCGGCTACCCGCTTGCCGTCTTTATCGCCATCAGCATGGATCGTCATACTGCCGAGCGTTTTGAGATATTTGAGTCAAAAATTCAAAGCTTTGATGAAGTGGTGAGCTGTAGTATCGTCACCGGTCGTACAGAGGACTATCTGATTAAGGTGCGGGTACGCGATATGGCGCATTATGAAGAGTTTTTATTGCATCGCCTCAATCGTATCGAGGGCGTCGCCCAAGTACATACAAGTTTTGAGCTGCGAGAAGTGTTTAGCCGCAATGTGGTTTGACGGCTATATTAGGACGTGCCGCGCTGGCAACTTGAATCTAGCCAAGGACACGCCCTAGGTATAACAGGTGCAATAGATACAACAGGCACAATCATTTGTGATTTTAGCTCACCGTCTGCCCCAGCATCTGTACCCGCTGATCGCTAAACATGTCCATATCGGGCGCAAGCGTACGCATAAAACGATCAAAATACAACATCTGCTTGGTCAATAAGGCAAAGTCCCGCGGGAAGTGAATACCATGACGTTTGCCAACTTCCACGATTTCTAGCATCATCTGGTTGAGCTCGTCGGCTTGCTCTTTACTATTAAATGGCACACCGCTAGTAAAAGCTTTGTCCTCTGCCATGATGGTCTGCATCATGCGCTGCAAGTCATCGCCCAGTGCGGCGACATCCACCTGATGGCTCTCGTGCGTCATTTCCATATCGACCATATGACGTGCCATCGCTTGATAGTCACTGTCTTGCATGGCCTGCATCATTCCCATACAAGCGCGCCAGCTCTCAGCTTTGAGCCTACCCACGATTCCAAAGTCTAAAAAACCAATGCGTCCATCGGTCAGCAGCATCAAATTACCCGCATGCAAATCTGCATGGAAACTATTACACAGCATCAAACTGGCAAACCAGGTGTTTAAGGTATCCGCCATCACCTGCGCAGGGTCGGCACAGTACTGACGCATCAGCACTTCATCGACCATTGATACCCCATACAATCGGCTCATGGTCAACACACGCTTGGTGGTCAGCGCCTCATATACTTTGGGCGCGACCACGCGAGTATTGCCAGATACTGCTAAAAACTGCTGAAAATCTCGAATGTTTTGCGCTTCAGCGATAAAATCCGTCTCGGCCAGCATACGCAACCGAATCTCATCGATGATCGGTGCAATACTGGCAAATTTCATCGATGGCATCAGCAGCTCAAGCAGTTTGGTAACCCCATACAATACGCCCAAATCCGTCTGCATGATGGTCTCGACACCAGGTTTTTGTACCTTGAGCACCACCTCATCACCATTATGTAGGCGCGCAGCATGCACTTGGGCGATAGATGCCGACGCCAGCGGTGTCGGGTCGATATGCGCAAACTTATCCTCAAGCGTCATGCCATCCGTTGCCAGCTCTTCATTTAATACCTGCTCGATATAGGTGTACGACAATGGCGTGGTTTGATCCAAGCAGCTCTGAAACGCTTTGACATACTCACGCGGAAACAACGATGGCGTGCTGGCGATAAACTGGCCTATCTTGATATAAGTGGTGCCAAGCTGCTCAAAGGTTTCTTTTAATAGCCTCGCGTCTGGCTTTTCACCTTTGGCGACTCTGAGCGCCGAGAGACCTGCCACACTTGCAGTTTGACGAACCCGATTGACGACATTGAAGGTGTGTTTTAATAAATGCGGACGATGAATTTTCATAAAAAATAACTTATACCACGATCGATTGAGTTTAGGCATGGGCGCAGATAGGGCATGCTGGGTCTGGACGATAGCCCATCAGCCGTTGCTGCATCTGGCTACCATCCCATATCAGTAGCTTATTTGTCAGTGGATTTTTGGTTAATCCTAGATATTGCAGCGCCGCATTGGCTTGTAGGTTGCCCATAATCGCGGTCGTACTTGCCAGCACACCCGAGTTGGCACAGTTTCGCTCATCTGCCTCTGCATCGATGAGCACCGAGCCAAAGACACAATGATAGCAGCCCGTCTGCCGATGCGGCTCATACAAGGCCAGCTGCCCTTGCATGGCGATCGCTGAGGCAGACAATAACGGAAGCTGATAGCGCACACTGATACGATTGATCATATCGCGGGTAGCAAAATTGTCCGTACAGTCCAATAATAAATCAGGCTTGCCAGATGCCATGCCCAGTAGCTCATAGGCATTGTCTTCGCTCAGCCTTGCCACTGACCCACGCGCCATTATCAACGGATTGATTTTTTCTAACATCTGCGCGGCTGTCAGGGCTTTGGCTTTGCCGATGTCACTAGGCAGAAACAGCGTCTGCCGCTGCAGATTGCTGGCCTCAATCACATCATCATCGATCAAATGGATTTGTCCAAGCCCCGCCCGTACCAGCGTCTCAGAAGCCGGACACCCAAGGCCACCGGCTCCTATCATAACGACGCGCGCTGATTTTAAACGTAACTGAGCATCGACATCCCAGCCCTCTAGCAGTATCTGCCGCGCATAACGCATCAGCTCGCTATCTGATAGCGGCTGTGCCTCTGTCGCCTGCGTCATATCTTTTATCACACTCTTTCACCACGATTTGTTAGAAAAAACATCTAAAAAGCCCTTTATGCCAGATGCCCCAGCGTCACCCGATCGTTTCCGCCATAGTCTTGCACCGTCTGTATCGCGCCAAAGCCATGGGACGAGAGTATCTGACGCACCGCCTCACCTTGATCAAATCCGTGCTCTAGCGCCAGTAGCCCGCCTGCACGCAGATATTTAGGTGCCAGCTGCGTGATATGCTCGATATCAGCCAGACCATGATTGGGCGCACTAAGAGCGCTCATTGGCTCGGCTCTCAAATGTGCCAAGTGCGCATCTTCCTCATCGATATAAGGTGGGTTTGAGACAATCACATCAAACATCATGTCGGTCGGCAGCGACTCATACCAACTGCTCTGGATAAAATCAATCTCCCCCACTTCATTGATCAGCGCATTATACTTAGCAACCTCTAGCGCTTCAGGCGAGACATCGAGCGCAACAGTATGCCAATGAGCATATCGCAAGTGGTGCTTTAGCTCATGCGCCAAACTGATCGCGATACAGCCTGAGCCAGTGCCTAAATCCAAAAGACGTTTTGGTGTAGGATGCTCGTCATTTATCGGCTGCGATTGTATCCATTGTAGTACTTGCTCGACCAATACTTCAGTGTCGGGCCGAGGAATGAGTGTATGCTCATTGACAGTAAAGCTAAGCGACCAAAACGCTTGTTGACCGGTCAGATATGCCAATGGGATACCGGCCTGCAGTTTTTCGATACCCGCATAAAACTGCGCAAGCTCACTTTCTGTCAGCTGATACTCTTCGTCAGTAATCAAAAATAAGGACGGTTTATCAATGACCGCCAGCAGCCAATCTGTAAACCAAAACGAAGGCAAACGGCTATTGTCAGCCTCATCCGATAGCTGGCGAATGTACTGTTTTAGATGTTTAATACTAGACATGACTACCGCTTATATTTTTCATATATACTCTCAAACGCCGACATTAACTACAGAGCCCTAACGATATAAATGACCACTACTCTGATGCACGAGGCGGCGCTTTGGTGTCAGCCAAGTTAGGGTTTGCCTTGGTCAATGAAGGCGCGCCCGCACCATTATCATCATCGTCATTATCATAAATATCATCATTATCACCGATGACGATGTGTTTATCGACAAAATAAATCAGCGCCAAAATTGGAATACCGATGGCAAAGGTAAAAATAAAGAAAAACGGATAACCCATGCTATCGACGATAGAGCCAGAATAGCCGCCCATCACCTTAGGAATCAAGGTCATCAATGAGGAAAAAATCGCATACTGCACAGCCGTAAAACGTATGGACGTCAAAGCAGACAAAAAAGCGATAAACACAGCACTGGCCAGCCCTGCCGCTAAATTGTCAAATATCACCGCCATATACATGATAGGCAGGCTGCCTGGATTATAAGTCAAAACCACAAACAATAAATTGGTCGCACATGCCAAGATGGCACCAATCATCATGACATGCATGATACGAAATCGCTGCGCTAACAGTCCACCCAAAAAGCCACCAGCGATGGCCATAATCACCCCAACCAGTTTTACCGCATTGGCGATGTCGGTTTTGCTAAAGCCCATGTCTTGGTAAAACACATTGGATATGACCCCAGCGACGATATCAGAGATACGATATAAGCCGATCAGCGCCAGTAGCAAAAGCGCTTTCATACCATAGCGTCTAAAAAAATCAACAATCGGTTCAATCCATGTCGCCATGGCAATTTGTTTGTTGACTAGCCCCGCCTGCACCAGCGCAAAGCCTGCTACTAAAGCGACTGCCAAGCTCATCAATAAATGCAGCGTCTCACTAACAAAGCTGACAAACACCCCGTCAAACGCCGGCAAGAGCTGCCCTGTCAATACATAGGCGGCGATAAATGCCATGACAGCAAAGACAAACAATAATACCAGTCTGACATAGTCTTCACGCGTCTCGGCTACCAGCGGTGCTTTATTGATGATTTTTGGCTGATTGATAATAAAGTACAGCAGCAGCAGGGGCGCACAAGCAACCAATGCCAAAAAGTAAAACTTGATACTGGGCAGAGCGACCTGCGGTATCAATGCCACAGGAGTATCGAGCGCCAAGTTAATCAGCATATTGAGTAAATAAACCACACCAAACAACAGCCCTGGTATGAGCAGCAACGCTGAATAAATCAAAAAAACCTTTAAATTGCGATGTTGTTTGTTGCTTTGCAATATCTCAGCGGTCGGCTCATAGCTGGCAAACGTCGTCAAGATACCCAACGTCATGACCCCTGCCATAATATAATAGGTATTGCGCCATGCTTCATAACTATAAAAAGCCTCCGTCGAGCCAAAATAGTCCGCCAAGTACAGCGCACCTGCCCCAGCGACAATCATACCGATACGGTAGCCTGACACATAAATAGAAGACAAAATCGACTGCATAGACGGCGGTGCCAGCTCAATACGATAGGCATCAATGACGATATCTTGGGTGGCTGACGAAAAACCCAGCAATACCGCCGCACCTGCCATATAAATCAGCACATCTTCACTGACAGGATTGACGGTCGCCATCAAAAAGATCGCCAATACGATAAGCAGCTGCGACACCACCATCCAGCTGCGACGCCGTCCCAGCCACTTGGTCAAAAAAGGCACCGGCAGCGCATCAATCAAAGGCGCCCAAATAAACTTAAACGAATAACCAAGTGCCGCCCAGCTAAACATCGTCACCACGCTGCGATCTATCCCCGCTTCTCTTAGCCATAACGACAGACTAGAAAATATCAGCAAGATAGGAATACCGGCTGAAAACCCCAAAAACAGCATCACAATGACACGCGAGTCCAAATAAGCCTTGGCGGCCTCGCCCCATGATTTTTTTGCACTCGGTTGATTGGGTGGCACAGATTTGACAGCAGACATAATAACTCACCAGCACTTAGGACAGATAACACACCATCATACAGCACCACACGCGCATTGGGCTTGTATGACGATAGTCATAATAACAAAATTGAATTATGGTACTTGAGAACGCTGACCTTGACTAGATATTTTTGTATGGGCTGGCAAGTAAATCTAATATTGAGGCTTTATGTTGTCCCTTTATCAATCACTGTATCCCTTTACCGCTTCTACCTTACTTTATTGTTAATCATATTTCTTATTCAACGCCGTATCTTGCTTCTTTAAACAGTTCTTTATCGCAAATACGTTATGACAGCTAATAAAGCTGAATGTGACGAAACTTTCTATATTCACAACCTATGTTTACAGCCTATATTCATAATTATCATAATTTGATAGCTATTTATTATATACAAGAATAATAACTTTGTTTTACACTAGGCCGTATTCGTACGTTTTCATTTTTATATACAAGCATTTTATATACAGGCAGGGTCTGTATATTTATACAATAGGATTTAGTTATGGCAATCGACGTAGTGGTCAATCAGCGACATCTACAAATTCAGCTCAAACAGTTGGAGACGGTGTGGCACACGGTGATTAATGGCTATAACTTAAGCCAGGCTGCGACCGTACTACACACCAGTCAATCGAGCTTATCCAAACATATTGCCGCGCTCGAAAACCAGCTCAAGACCGAAGTGTTTATCCGTCAAGGCAAACGTCTGACTGGGCTGACGGCGATGGGTACGGCGCTGATGCCGCATATCGAGTCTATCTTTGCTGAAATCCGCACCATCGAAAACCTAAGTCTGGATTTTAATAATCCAAATATCGGTACTTTGACAATTGCCACCACGCACACGCAGGCCAGATACGTACTGCCAAAAGTGGTCAAAGAGTTCAAAGAGCGATTTCCAAAAGTCAACTTAATCTTGCAG
This sequence comes from Psychrobacter halodurans, assembly GCF_017498075.1. Lineage (NCBI taxonomy): Bacteria > Pseudomonadati > Pseudomonadota > Gammaproteobacteria > Moraxellales > Moraxellaceae > Psychrobacter > Psychrobacter halodurans. Next base: position 7,162 of record NZ_JAGBKN010000034.1, on the reverse strand, counting down.
CAAGCGGATCCTGAGACCATCGCGCAGATGGTCATTCGTGGGCAGGCCGATATTGGTATTGCAACGGAGTCATTGCTCCATAATAACTACCTACGCTGTTATCGTTATTATGACTGGACACACCGCGTCATCGTACCAAGCGATCATGAGCTTGCAGGCTTAGAGTCCATTGATCTGCCGACGCTGGCCAGCTATCCGATTGTGACTTACCATGGCGGCTTTACCGGTCGCGGCGCTATCGACAAGACCTTTAACAATGCTGGTCTTGAGCCTGATATCGTTTTGGCCGCGCTCGATGCCGACGTGATTAGCACTTACGTGGGTCTAGGGCTGGGCATTGGGATCATCGCCGAGATGGCGTTTGAGCCCAGTCACTATCAAAACCTAACCGCCATCCCCGTCGATCATTTTGGACGGTTTACCAGTTGGATGGCAGTACGCGATGATGCTGAGATTCGCCAATATGGCCGCGCCTTTATGACGCTCTGTCAGCAGCAGTTTAGTCAATCGCTATAGCAGCAGTTTAGTCAATCGCTATAGCAGCTGCTAAAAAAGCGCCTATACCCGCTATTCCCCTAGCCGAGATATAACAAGACAAAAAACCTTTATACAGGGCACCGCCCCTCCATACAGAGCACCGCTATTGATATATAGCGGTGCTCTGTATTTTTATCAGTTCAACAAGCATATTAAAAAAATTTTAAGATTTGTTATTGCTACTTTTAAATTGCAGATGCGCCCTAATACAGTCAACTACAAATATAATCATACCGCTTAAAGGCGGTCACAAATATTAGGTGACTTATGAGTAATACTATCCCTTTATCGTTTTTGGATCTCGCCCCCGTACCCGAAGGTAAAACCATCGCTGACGGTATCGCCCAAACCGTGGCAACCGCTCAGCAAGCAGAAAAAGTCGGCCTCAACCGCTACTGGATGGCAGAGCATCACAACATGCCAGGTATCGCCAGTGCTGCCACCTCGGTACTGCTGTCGCATATCGGTAGCCAGACCAGTCGTATCCGTATCGGTGCAGGCGGTGTGATGCTGCCCAACCACGCCCCACTGGTCATCGCTGAACAGTTTGGCACCTTACAAGCGCTTTATGGCGATCGAATTGATCTCGGTTTGGGCCGCGCCCCTGGTACTGATGGCGCGACGTTTCAGGCGCTGCGCCGGCAGATGAAAGATGCTGAGCGCTTTCCGCAGGATGTACAAGAGCTGCAGTATTTTTTGGGCAACGATACGGACAACAGTCCTGTACAGGCGTTCCCTGGAGCCAAGTCTAATGTGCCCATTTGGATCTTAGGCTCATCGCTGTTTGGCGCGACATTAGCGGCGCACTTAGGCTTGCCGTATGTGTTTGCCTCGCATTTTGCCCCGCAGATGCTAGCGCAGGCGATTAATACCTACCGCGAGCAGTTTACACCTTCAGCATATTTACAAAAGCCGTATGTGATGCTGGCCGCCAACCTGCTACTCGCTGATGATGATGCCACCGCACAGTACCACTTTACCTCAGCGCAGCAGAGCTTTGTACGTTTGCGCCGAGGCGAAACGGGACAAATGCCCAAACCCACTCATGATATGGATAGTATCTGGAGTGCGGCTGAAAAAATGATGGTGGATAATGCGCTGTCAGTATCGTTTATTGGCTCAGTTGAGACTGTCAAGCCAAAGCTTGCGCAGTTTTTGGTACAATATGAGCCAGATGAGCTAATCGTCACGGCCAACGTCTATGATCAAGCAGCGCGTTTACGTTCACTTGAACTTACACCAGAGCTAAATTTGTTTACTTTACAATAAGATAGGGCGCTTGCATAATTATTGATAAACCACTATGAGATCATACTTATGGAACCCTCTACTTTTATTGGTTCATCGATATTTTTGTACATTGCAGCGTTTATTGCTGTGCTGGTCGTTGGCGGTTATCTGACGTATCGTACCAGCCCCAAACGCAAGCAGCGCCGCGATAATAAGCGTGCAAAAGACGAGTAGGCACAGACATGCAGTATGCCATTATTCACATTTGCTGATTTCAATACGTGACGATGGCATTGATATAGACGGTGTGTATGGACTGCCTCAAATAGCGCACGCGCCTCATTCAGACCGTCTATATCAGATCAAAGCCAATACACGCAGCATCGCCGCCCCAATCGCCATACCAAACATCCCCACCACTGTCGTAAAGGCCAAAATATTGGCCGCGAGTACATCATTGCCGCCCATGGCTTTTGCCATCACGTAGCTGGCGGCGGCGGTTGGTGACGCCACCATCAAAAACAGCACGCCCATATGCACCCCTGACAGCCCAAAGCTCAGTCCAACGGCGATAGCAACGATAGGCGCTATCACGATACGGCCGATACTTGCCTGCATGGACAAGCCCGATGGATGCAGCATCGATTTTAGATCAATACTCGCGCCAGCACATATCAGTGCCAGTGGTAGCGCCACAGCCGCCAGCAGATCGCCTGTCTTATGAACCACCCCCGTCAGCGGTGGTAGCATCAGCGCCTTGTAGGTAAATGCGGCCAGTAGAGCAAGTATCAGTGGATTGGTAAACAGCTTTTTGCTGATCATCACACTGCGGCTCACCCACGTATCGTCTATGTTTTTCGACACACGGCTGAGCGTAATGACAGCGAGGATATTAAACAATATAGTCACCACACCCATATAAACAGCGCCGATACTCAAGCCGCGCTCGCCATAGGCGTTTGCCACAGTCGCCAAGCCAATGATTGCCATATTGCTACGAAAGACACCTTGGACAAAAACCCCTTGATCGATGGGCCGACTGACAAAACGCTTGGCATAGAGCTCTGCACCGACAAACAAAATAAAGGTCACGACAATACCTGCCACGATCAGCGTGATTTGCTTAGCATAGTCCACTTCACTGTCGACCACACTAAAAAAAAGCAAGCACGGCAAGCAGTAATTAAACACAAAGCTTGAGGCCTGATCGATAAAAACCTGACTGGCCTCACCGCGCCTTTGCATAAAAAACCCCAACCCCATCAGCGCTAAGTTAGGTAAGACAATGGTAATCGCAAAAATGATGGCTTCTATCATAAAAAACTCAAAAAACACCATAGCCGCACAGCAGCACGTTTGCCGCCATGTCTCTATATCAGGTGATAAGGTGACTAGAAAATCAGATAAAGGCCTAATCTAGCATAAAATCGGCTGACATTTGGTCTATCGCCATGCAGCTATAGTCAATCCCACATAAAACTGGCAGGCAGGATACTGTGTGCTACGTGCTTCTGAGTGTCAGTAACTACATCTCGCTACAGGCCAAAAGCGTTATTTATGGTCTGGTTTTTTGACCCATTTGCCGTCCGAGTTTTTTTCGTAGACGTTTTCGACCGCCGCCCATGCCGTGGCAAACCAGCGTGACTCGTCGTCGTACTGCTCGCTTGCACTATTAAATGCCGCAAGAAATATCTCTTGTCCGTGTTTGGGTAGATGGTCTTTTACCGCCACTGGCAGCTCTGATAAGGTATTGTAAGGCATAATCGCACTCCTTTTTTGTCATTAATTGGCTTCATTGCCGATACAGTATTTTACCTGCTATTTTTGTTGTCGCCAAAAACCGCCAAGCCCTTAGCAACAAAAAACCCATAATGACAAATCATTATGGGTGTTAGGGCGAGCCTCTTGCTGTCTTATATTGAATGACAAATCTGTGTCATCATCAAACGCTAAGCGTCGCCTGTGCTTTTTTTTGTTTTTTGACCGTCATGGCTAGCAGCTGAACCGCCGCCGGCGTCACACCGCTGATGCGACCAGCTTGACCTAGCGTCGCAGGCCGTACTTGCGATAGCTTTTGTACGATCTCATTTGATAAGCCTGAGACCACACTATAATCAAAATCCATCGGTAATGCCGTACTCTCCAAACGCTTCATTTGCACAATCTCTTCGGATTGACGGTCGATATAGCCGGCGTACTTGACCGAGATTTCTATCTGCTCACCCACTTGCTCATCGACTTGCGAGTCAGTCATCGCAGCAATATCCGCAAAGTGAATCTGCGGACGTTTTAGTAAGTCAAACGCCGTGGCTTCTTTGGATAAGACCTCACCGGTTTGCTCAGTAAGTTTTTTTCCAAGGGCATTGGCAGGCGTGGCCCACATGTCTTTTAGACGAGCAGATTCGGTGGCGATGGCTTCCATTTTGTCTTGATATGCTTGCCAGCGAGCGTCATCAACCAAACCAAGCTTGCGGCCCGTCTCGGTCAAGCGCTGATCGGCATTGTCCTCACGCAGGAGCAAACGATATTCAGCACGGCTGGTAAACATACGATACGGCTCTTTGGTACCGTGGGTGATGAGATCGTCGACAAGTACGCCCAGATACGCCTCGTCACGGCGCGGTGTCCACGTCTCAAACTCACTATTATTGGTGGTGACGAGTGCCGCGTTAGTACCAGCTAGCAGCCCCTGCACGCCCGCTTCTTCATAACCCGTCGTACCGTTGATTTGCCCTGCAAAGTACAAGCGATCAATGGATTTGGTCTCAAGCGTGGGTTTTAGGCTTTGTGGATTAAAGTAGTCGTATTCGATAGCATACCCTGGACGGGTGATGTGTGCATTCTCAAGCCCCTTCATACTATGAATAAAGTCTAACTGCACATCAAAGGGCAAGCTGGTTGAGATACCATTTGGATACAACTCATGTGTGGTCAGGCCTTCAGGCTCGATAAAGATTTGATGACTGTCTTTATCAGCGAAACGATGAATTTTGTCTTCGATAGACGGGCAATAACGCGGGCCGACGCCTTCGATTTTGCCAGAAAACATCGGCGAGCGATCAAGGTTTTCGCGGATGATGTCATGGGTACGCGCATTGGTATGGGTGATATAGCAATTGACTTGCTCAGGATGCATAGAGACATCACCCATATAGCTCATTACGGGCAGCGGTGTATCACCCGGCTGTACCGTCATGACGCTAAAATCCACCGTACGCGCATCGATACGCGCAGGCGTGCCGGTCTTTAGGCGGCCGACTGGCAGCTTGAGCTCACGCAAGCGGTCAGCCAGCTTGATAGAAGGCTGATCTCCTGCGCGGCCACCTTTTGCGTTTTCAAGTCCGATATGAATGACACCGCCCAAAAACGTCCCTGACGTCAGAACGACTGTTTCTGTCTTGAAAACAATACCTGTCGAGGTAACCACCGCTGTCGCGCGGCCATTTTCTACTAAGATATCATCGGCCGCTTGTTGAAATAAATCAAGATTGGGCTGGTTCTCAAGCGTATGACGAATGGCGGCTTTGTACAAGATACGATCCGCTTGTGCGCGCGTGGCACGTACAGCAGCACCCTTACGGCTATTTAACACCCGAAACTGGATACCTGCCTTGTCGGTTGCCAATGCCATCGCACCACCTAACGCATCTATCTCACGCACTAGGTGCGACTTACCAATACCGCCAATCGCGGGGTTACAGCTCATTTGTCCGAGCGTCTCAATATTATGGGTGAGTAGCAAGGTCTGCGCGCCCATACGTGCGGCTGCCAGCGCAGCTTCTGTGCCAGCATGACCACCACCGATCACTATCACGTCGTAATGTTTTGGGTATTGCATGTATGCCTCACTTGACTCATAACGCGGCCCTCGCTTACTACTTTTTTGTCACGTAGCAAACGCCCAGCCCACAAACGTCAGTCGAATTAAAATCGAAGAAAAAATAAAAAGAGACAGCGGCTCAGATAAGCCGCTGATCAGGGAGTAGATGACCCATTATTATAACAATTTTTTGATGTGTAAAAAATGCTCAAACAAAAACTATTTATAGTAAATAACTGAGGAAGCCAAAGCAAATAATTACCGCTTACTTACTCATAAAGCCGTATAAATGCCATTACTCTATGCTATTGCCAGGGCTTAGTGGCACGATACGATCTTTTTGACTACTACCAAGCATATGGTGACTGCCATAGCCTTCTGGGTTAATTTGCAAATACGCGTTCATTTGTCCAATCGCCTCACCATCATTGCTGGCCAAGATGGTCTCTTTGATATGATTGACAGGCGGTAACGGCAGATTTTTGAGTAAGGCCAAACGCTGCGTATTGTCACCCTTATTGACGACCAACTCAATCAGCTGGCGCGCATCGATGGGCAAATCAGGCGTGTTTTGTGCCAACAAGACCAAGTGATAAGCACCTGCTGCATCTTGATCGGCCACGATACGCTGCTCAATAGCGATATAAGTCGCTTCAGTGGCACCGCCTGCCACACTGAGCTGATGGATACACTTAAGTGCCGAGTGTGGCTCATTATTCGCCATATCGATCAGACGCTGCGACTCAGCTTTTAAATGCTCGCGGCGCTTTTCAATAGCGGCTTGCTCGTTTTGCGGTGCGGTGCTTTTTTCAGGATGATTCATAAGTATCTCTTATTATTAAAATGGCATTTATCCTAAGTCCTATATGGGGCCAAAACCGCTAAAAACAATGCAAAATGCCGCATCACGCCCACAAAAAACCCGAGCCGTGCGTAGGCAGACTCGGGTCTTGGACAGATGTTGCGCCGTTATAGAGACCTTAGCGGCCACATCTTCATACAGATATTACGCTGCAGGACTGTTGGCTTCAACCAATGGCTTAAGCTCACCTGATTGATACATCTCTAAAATAATATCTGAGCCGCCCATCAGCTCGCCATTGATCCATAACTGCGGAAACGTAGGCCAATTGGCAATCTTAGGCAAAGTAGCACGAATCTCTGGGTTTTCTAAGATATTCACAAAGGCAAATGGACGGCCGATTTGCGTCAAGACTTCGATCGAGCGTGCAGAAAAACCGCACTGCGGAAATTGTGGCGTGCCTTTCATATAGATAAGGACTTTGTTGTCACGGATCTGATCACGAATCAGTTGTTCGACATCGTTTGCAGCGGTGTTTGGGGTTTGCTCACTCATAAAAGCTCCTATTGATAAAGCGGTTTATTAAAAAGGTATGTGGGGTAACGGTATTGCCAATCATTCATTCGATAGACAAATAAGCATATAGATATAGTCAGTTGAAAACAAAACTGTCATAATTTCCAAAGCGCGACTGGGATGAATTTTTCGCAGCCTCTGTGTATACAGCACGCAAGGAAAATTTATACCAGTAGCGCTATAACATTTTTAAATTG